>JAYVUC010000038.1:0-44903 GCA_043788295.1 Phycisphaerales bacterium | reverse complement strand
GCCAGCCCGTTGGACGAGCTGTCGAGGTACGGGTTGTCGATCTGCTGGATATCGCCCGTGAGGATGAGCTTGGTCCCCTCGCCCACACGCGACACGATCGTCTTCACCTCGTGGGGCGTCAGGTTCTGGGCCTCGTCCACGATCATGAACTGGTGCGGGATGCTCCGCCCGCGAATATACGTCAGCGGCTCGAGCACCAGCTTCCCGTCGGCCATCAGCTTCTGGATGCGCTGCTCGCTCGTGTGGCTGTCGGCTGCCCCGCTGTGCGCACCCCGCGTGGACATGAGGTAGGTCAGATTGTCGAAAATCGGCTGCATCCACGCCGTCAGCTTCTCGTCCTTGTCACCCGGCAGGTAGCCGATGTCGCGTCCCAGCGGCATGATCGGGCGTGCGACCAGCAGCTTGTCGTACCGTTCCTCGCTGAAGACCTTGGCCATGCCCGCCGCGATGGCGACGAGCGTCTTGCCCGTGCCCGCCGAGCCCAGAAGTGTGACGAACTTGATCTCATCGTCGAGCAAAAGGTCAAGCGCCATCGTCTGCTGCACATTGCGGGCGATGATCCCGAACACGGGCTTGCGCTGATTCGTGACAGGAATGACGTGGTCGGTGTCGGCAAGGCGCCTGCCCAGCCCGGTGTGGCTCGCGTCGTCCTTGTCGGTGAACGCGACGAACTGATTCGCCAGAAGCTCGATCGGGTACGTCGTGCCGTCGTGCGACTTCTCGACCAGGATCGGCGCGAGCCTTTCCATCGAGATCATCCGGTCGCGGTACATCTCGTCGATCAGCGTGTTGTCGGCCTCCACCGCGACCGAGCCGTTGTACAGCCGATCGGCATCCACCTTCTGGTTCTCAAAGTCCTCAGTCGAGATTCCCAGCGAGTCGGCCTTGATCCGGGCCGCGAGGTCCTTGGTGATGAACGTGACGTTCTCGCCCCGCTGCTTGAGCGAGTATGCGACGGCGATGATCCGGTTGTCCGGAGATTCCTCGTTCAGAGCCGGCGGCCTCGCGTGCTCCTCCACATCGATACGCACCGACCCCGACTTCCCGTCGGGCCCGAGCTTCGCAGCCTGCCCAACGCGCGGGCTGTGCACGCCCCAGTTGACCCCGTCGGTCAGGCTTCCCTTGGTCCGCAGCCAGTCGAGCTGTCGGATGCACTCGCGGGCATTTCGGCCCAGGTCGTCATCCTTCCGCTTCATCTTGTCGAGCTCCTCGATCACCGTGAACGGGATCACGAGGTTGTGCTCCGCAAAAACGAACAGAGCGACGGGATTGTGCAGCACCACGTTCGTGTCGATCACGAACGTGCGAGCGCCCACGTGCCCGCCGTCCTTCGTCGAGCCGCGGCGATCGTGCGACGGCCTTGCGGCCGGCCCGTTGCCTGGTGTGGCGTTCGCGGGCGAGGAAGGCGAAGAAACGACTTGGGGCGTACGCCCTTGCTTGCTCATGCGTGCGATTGGGACGACCGGTCCGCTCCTGAAACCATCCATGGTGTGCGTCCTGATTCCTTCCCCGCGTTCCTGCGGGGACTCTGAATCAGAATCCTACCAAAAAGAAACGCGAAGGGGAACAGGAAAGTCGAATCCATGACGTTTTTCCACCAGCAACCACCAATATTCACGCACATCTTCACGCAGGATTCACAGGAGGGGGTTCGACGGCTTCCGTCCCACCCGCCGGAGCCTCGACCGACTTCGCCCGATCCGGGAACGCCGCGTACTCCATCTCCACTACCCAGTCCTCCAGCGGCACATATCGCAGGAGGTCAAAGCGAAGTTCCTTGCCCCCGTGCCTGACGTGCCCCTGCCGAATCTTGATGAACATCAGGAACTTGTCCCACTTGCGACGGTCAAAGTCCTCGCAGTCCGCAACCGTCAGTGTTGAGCCGTCGGGCAGGGTGAGCGTCCTGGTCTCGGCATCCCACGAGTATCTCGAACGCGACACCACGATGATCAGCACCAGCATCCACGCGCCGACGAAGAGTCCCAGCCCGCAGATGAGCCACTGCACCGGGATATCCCACCACGACAAGGGCTTGGGAATATTGGGCGTGCCGGTGGATGTGGTGAACCGCGCGTGAAGCCGGGTGTGCTCGGACTCGGGCGAGGGAATCTCGGTGTGAGCAGCGTCCAGCTTGTTGATGATGTCAAGCGAATCGAGCCACTCGCGGCGAGCCTGATCGATCGGCCTGAGAAGTTCAGGTGCCGTCTTTCGCAGCCTGTTCAATTCATCCACCGGATCACTGAGCGACACCATGGCGAAGATCGACGATTGGCGTGCCTGCGCGTCGCGCTTGACCTCGTCAAGATAGAGATATTTCAGATATTCGGCCGATGCAACTCCCTTGCCCGGATACACGACGCTCGCGTCGACATAACCCCAGGCGCCGAATCCCGCAAAAATGATCCCGATGGCGACCATTTTCAGCATCCACGATCGGTTGATTGAGGTCGTGTTGTTGACGGGCATAATTTGACTGCAACTCGAAAGAAATGGGTGTGGAGATTGGATTGAGCGTAAGCCGGTCGGCGCCCCATCGGCGGGCTCTAGAGCCAGGGGCCAAAGACCCGCTTCAGGGCCAGTTCCCACCATCGGTCCGCCCGGCGGCGGCCATGAGTCCGGTCCAGCATCGGGTAAAACCCTCCCTCCGAAACCTCACGGAGCGGGATTCTGGGGAACGTATTCCCGGACTTCATCGCCCACGTCAGCCAATCGGAATGCTGACGCCGGGCGAGTGTGACGGGATCGGTCTGTGCTCTTGGATGTTCCGAGCCAACCAGGCTGAACATACGGAATCATACCCGTGGCGTGAGTCCTCTCAAAGCTTGTTCGGCGGGGGCAACTTGGGATCGGTATTCGCAGGGGGCGTGGTGGGGGTGGTGGGGGCGGCGTCGGGCTGAGCGGTTGGCGTGGCGACCGGCGGAGCCGTGTATGGCGATGAATTGCGCGTGTTTCCGTACCTCGGGCGGTCCTTGATAGTGGTTTCCAGCCCGATCTGGAGCCACTTGTAGTGCTCCTGAATCTTGGGATTGCGCTCGACGAGTTGTGCACGTTTGACGAGTTTGAGCGTCTCATTCTCGTCGGCATTGGTGTTTATCATCGCCTCGATCGCCCCGCGGAGGGCGACGGGATCGCGCGGTGCCTGTTCCAGCGCGCGATTGAAATACTCTAGAGCTTCTTTCGCCCACCCCTTGTCAGCGTAGATCACGCCTAGATTGGTCAGCGCCTGTTCGCTCTCCCCCGGAAAAAGCTGTACCTCTGCCTTGAGTGTGTCGGCCGCCTGCAGCAGCTCGTTGTGATCGAGCAGCGCAACGCCCAGGTTGGTGCGCACGCCGGGAATCTCACCGAATGTCTCGATGGATTTCTTGTAATGCTCGATGCTGTTGGCAAGCTCTCCCTTGTCGTACGCGGCCTTGCCCCGCACCGCAAGCCGGATCGCCTCGTCGCGCTTCTGCGACAGCGCCGTTGAGCTGTCCGCCGACGAGGAGGCGCACCCCCCGGCGAGCAAGATCGCCAGCGGGAGTGCGAGCAAGGCCAGGATGGAAGATCGTCGTGGCATGGGTCAGCCTTCCTTCTTCTCCCACCGGGAGAAGGTGATGTTCAAGTTCCAGGTATTTGCGGTCGGAGTCAGGTCGATGCTCTCGACCTCAAGCCCCTTGATATCGGTCAGGGCCTTCTCGATCCAGCTCATGATGTCCTCGATGGAGTCGTGCTGGATCAATGAGACCGTGTACCGCTTCTGCACAAGCCCCGATTCTTTGCTGCCCGTGGTCAACACCTCTTTGGCGCCGGGGCTCGCAAGCGCCGCGCTGAGCTTGGGATTCGTGGTGGCCTGCTGCAGCCTGAGCGGCACGCCGGTCATCGGCTCGTTGCTGCGGGTGTCCTTGACGCGGGCGATCTGGGCCCGAAGCGACTTGATCTCGTCGATCGAGCGGAAGATCGAGTTGGCCTGAGCCATCTGGGCGTCGAGTTTCGCCGTTGCCGTCTGGCGTGCGATGATGCACCAGATGAGCGCGATGAACGCGACCGCAAACAGCCCCAGCGAGAGCACAAAGACCGATGTGGGCAAGTTCGAGCGTGCCGTTGCTGCGGCGCTGGCGGCCCGTTCCTGGCGGATCTCACTCTGCTCGATCGTCATTTGCCGCCTCCGCGGGGTTTCGCGGTCTCGACCACGGGCCACGCGCCACGGAGAGTCACATTGAGCGACTCGCCCGCGCGGATCTGGGACATCGTCCAGTTCGTGATCCGAAGTCCCGAGATGTCGCGCAGCGCCTGTTCCACCGCTGTCGCCTGCTCCAATGGGGCCTGGATCTGGATCGTCACCGAGCTTGGATCGAGCTTGATCTGCGTCAGGTGGATCTCCGGGTCGCCCAGCACCATCGTGAGTGTCGCGAGCTCCGAAAGAATCGGGCGGGCATCCTGCCGCGTGTTCTTGGGGGCCGCATCCTTGCGGAGCTGCGCGACCATGTTGCCCAGCTTGAGCGGCACCTCGCCGGGCTTGGCCAATAGCCCTCCGTCGATCTTCTTCACATCCTCAAGCCATGCGCTCTGGGCGTGCAGGGCAGACGTGTCTGCCTCGCCCGTCTCGACGCGCATCCGGTACGCCGCCGCACCAACAGCTCCCGCCATCGCCGTCATTGCCAGCGACGAGATGATCAAGAGCCGCCGGTGAACACGCGTCGGCCTCGCCTCCAGTGTTGTGAACGGCGTGTGGATCGCCGGTGGGGCGGCGGGCGACTTGGGCGCATCATCGACGCGCTCCGCAAGTCGGCCCAGCACCCTGGCAATCGGATCGTCGTGGGTCGACAGGTCGATGGGCACGCCCGGGCAGGCCTTCCCCAGGGCGCTCCCGAACGCCTCGAGTGACGCCATCTCGCCGTCGGGGTTGGTCGATGCAACGCACAGCACGCGCGTGGGAGATCGTCCGAGCTGCGCAGACCACGCGAGCCATTCGGTCGTAAGCCGGCCCCCCTCGGCGGCACCGATGTGAATCGTCGCGCGGGGCGACGCCTCGCCACCTCGAACAAGAAAAGCCCCCGTACGACCTGTGTCGGCCACCGGTTCGGCCCGGCGATCCACCGCCACACGCATCGACCCCGCCGCGATGGGAATCCCGCCCAGCGACCACGCCCACGAGAGCCGCCCCGCCGAGTCAAGAACCATCGCTGCTGTCACGTTCGAGCTGTCGGACACGACAGGTCCATCGGTGCCCGGTCCCGCGACCTCCGCCGCAGGATCGAGCGCCAGGCACAGGGCATGCCACAGCGTCGTGACAGTGTTCACCACGATCCCCCGTCGATCGAGCTCGTCGAGCAGCAGCCTCGCGGGCACATCGTTGACCGCGACCACACCCACGCGGGAGGGCTCTCCGCCCGACGCCGCCTTGTCGCGCCCCGTCATCTCTCGCAGCGAGCGCCGCACCGCCACAAACGGCAGTGCCAGCACCGCGACCGACGCGTCGTCTGGCGTGCCGGCGTACTCCGACAAGGGCGTCGCGTTCGACATCCCGTCAGCCGATGTGACCAGTGTTCCCTGGCGGGCTATGGCGGCGACCACGTCGGGATCGGTCGAGGGCGAGCTGATCCACCCGCACGCCGACCCGTCAGAATCCAGGCACAGCACGTCGAGCACGTTCCCCGATTTCGCCAGCTTCTGCCCAAGCCACACCGCCGCCGCTTCCGCATCCGCCGTCACAGAGCCCGAGCGTCCCGGCGCGGATGCCAGCCACGATTCGTCCGAACGCTCGGCCACGAGCCTCAGACCCACGATCGAGTCGCCCCGTCCCGACCGCTGCACATAGCACACATGAACGCTCAATCTACTTCTCCAGGGACTTCTCGGCGGTGGCACGGTCGATCCCGTCGGCCTGCATTTTCTCGATGATCTTCTCACGAAGATCGCTGTTGGGCTCCCCGCCCTGGGCCTTCTTGGCCTGTTGATAGATCTCGTTGAATCTTGCCGCGATCTTGGCCTGCTTCGCCTCGACGACGCTCTGATTCGAATCACCTATGAAGTTTGCGCGACCCTTCGCCTTCGTGTCCGAAGCCTGCTTCATCACCACCGGCTTCGTGCGATTGGGCTTGTTGCCCAGGAACGAGATCACCTCGCCGTTGCTGTCGGCCTTGGCAATCTCCCGCTGCTGGCCACCCTCGGCCTCCACCACGATCTTGTCCTCGCCCACCGAGATCAGCTTCGTGGTCTTAGTCTGCCCGTCTACCGTCACGCCGAACGTCCTGCCTTCCGCCAGCACCTTCTGCTTGTCGTTGAAGCTCACGAGTGCCAGCATCGACACGCCCAAGCGAACCGGGCCGACATATTTGATCACCTCGGCGGGCGGCGGTGGATCCTTCGGGATCTCGGGCTGGGGATCACCCGTCGGGATCACGAGCGGCACCGGGCGGTTCTTGATGTGCCCCAGGCGCGACGCGAGCCCGGATGTGTCGGGAATAGTCACCGCCTGTGACTGATCCTTGGGGCCCTTGTCGCTCTTGGGCTTTTCGTTCGCCGCATCGCCGGGCTTGACGTCCGACGCAACCGCTCGAATCTCAATCATCCTGTCCACAACGCGTGTCGCGTTACCGCGCTCCATGACGAGCGCAATATAGCCGGCCGCCAGCAAGCCAACAGCCATCGTCACCAATGCGGCTACGGTGAGGCGAGAGGCTCTGAGGCGGCTCATGTTGCCGAGCATGGGCGTGTACTCCAAGGGTGAACACAAGTCGGGATCATGGCTGAGAGTTTACACCCGGCCGTCGCCGGTCGAGGGTCAGGATCGAGGATCGTCGCTGGCCGCCGCCACCGGCGTTTCGCCCGCCGCGACTTTCTGACAAGAGGAACCCGTCGTATCCATCCACCACGGTATCGCCCCGAACGACGTCGGCCCGGAGCCGCCAGAGCAATGTTTCCGCCGCCACCAGTCGCAAAAGCTTGGCCTGCTTCTCCGGGGTCAGTTCCGCGTCGATCACCGCCTGGTTGAACGCCTGGGCGTCAATCGGCCCATCGCCCCGAAGCTTGAGCACCGACGCGACGAAGTTCGAGCCCTCGTTCGCGGACTCCGTGACGGCGTACACCGCCGCCAACAGCACCTCGGGGGATGCCGACGCTGCACTGACAGACATGGGCCCAAGCGTCCGGGTCTGCGTCTGGAAAAGTTCCGGCGACCGTTCCTTGAACGTGCCGGCAAGGTCGCGGGCGTCCAGCAGTGTCTGCCCCTGAAGCCCGGAGAAATCAGCCAGCACCTTGTCCTGAGCGTCGGTCACGAAGAGCCGCACCTTCTCGATCCCCGTCGCCCCGGTCGTGATTCCATCGGGCACCTCGATCTCGGCAATCAGCCCGTCGGGCCCGATCCGGTCGCGGAACGAGCGGCTCTGCCCGCGCTTGAACCATGCGTCGATGGCGCTTTGGATCCCACGCTTTGTGTGATGCGATTCCAGCAGTCCGATCTGCCGCTTTACCGAGAGCGCGTTCGCGGACTGGCGGCTCAGCATCACCGCCGCGATCAGCGTCAGTGACACCGTGATCATGACGACCAGCGGCATCACAAATCCTGCGCGAGAATAGGGCCCTCGCTGCGTCACTCGTGGGTTTCCTTTGTCTTGACGATCCCCCGGGTCCTGGTTGGGGTTCCCAGTGGCAGGCCCTTGATCGTCGAAGTTGGCACTGGGCCGCCCGGGGTCACCCTGCCGGTCGAGTTGGTGCCGCCTGGGTTGGTCGGGTCAGCACCAGCCTCGAGCCCCGACTGCGTTACCTCCGCTCCAACGGTGTAGTCGATCTCCAGAAGCCACTCGGTGCGGGTGCCGTTCGCAAGCTCGATCGTCACCTTTACATACGCGGGCAAGTCGTTCGACCAGGTTACTTCGATCGCGTCGCGCCACTCTTCTTTCTGGAAAAACTGCCAGCGGCATTGAACGATGTCGGACAGGAGTCGCGTCGGATATCCCGCGCTCGCCGCCATCGGACGTGCCGATTCGTCGCCTTCTTCCGCAGGCGGCGGAAGCGGCACCCACCAGAGCTCCTGAACATTCACAGAGTTCGCCCGTGCGTCTGGCGCAGGCTTGGAATCTTGCGGGCGGAGAATGAACGCCCCGCGGATCGCCTGGCTTCCGCCATCGGTCGCGGTGTTGTTGCGGGCCGCGGTATCCGTCGGCAGGTGTTCTTCGCGTACCGACTTGAACTGGGCAGAACCCATCTTTGCAGGCACGGGCGAGCGTGACACCACAACCTCAAGCCGCTGCGATGCCTGCCCGAAAAGATCGGGCGAGTCGGCTGGCCCCAGCACGATGCGTGGCGGGGGTGGCTTGGGCGCAGCCGATCCATCCTTCGATCCATCCGCGGATGGATCGCTCTTGGAGGTGTTCTCTATCGCATCCCCCTCCGCCTTGGCCGGGCTCACGGGCGTTGCTCGTGCCGTGCTTTCGTTGCCGGTTCGGCGCGGCGGGGGGCGGTCGGACATGACAAACGATGTGAACGTGTTGAGAAACGCGCGGCGGGTCCGCTCGATCTCGCCCGTGTGCACGTACTGCGCCGCCAGCCGCCGGTCCGACTTGTTCACCGCCGTGAACACGGCGAAAGCACCGGCAATCACCATGGCGGCGACCGCGCTCGCCAGGCTCAGCTCAAGAATCGTGAAGCCGCGACGGTTCATTTCTTGCCCCCGCCGTTCGCCGCGCCGGTTCCTTTGGGCGGCGGGGTACCGCCAGGAAAGTTCCCGGTGCGCATGTACTCCGACAAGGCCGCCGCGCCGTATTTCCGCAGCATCCGCTCACGCGAATCAGGGCGAGTGAGGGCCGCCAGCGGATCAATGATCCGCGTCATCACGGCGAAGGGTGTGTTGGTGTTGAAGTTGAGCGAGCCACCGCTCTCCTCTCCAAGCCACACCCGCACCTTCACGATGTGGATCGCGTCCAGGCCGATCACGTTCTCGCGGCTGTCGGTGGGGGCCGGCACCGCGGACGTGATGTTGACGGTCCCGTGATCCACTTTGTACCGATACTTCTCACCGTTGATCCACTCGATCGAGTTGCCCTCTTTCCCAGGCGACTCCGGGTCGTCGATGTACATCAGCACGAGGCGGCTTGCGATCTCCGAGGCCGCCAGAAGCCTCTGCTCTCGTGTGTGGGCCTTGTGGATGAACGAAAGAGCTGCCATCGACGTGGTGGCGATCAGCCCGAGCAACGCCATTGCGACCACGACCTCGAGCATGGTGAGCCCGGTGCGTGCGAGGCCGCTTCGTGCGGGATTTGAGCGAGTTCGTGCCATCGGTTCCTTGGTGGCACCGCCCTCCAGAGCGGTGGAGAGGCCTTAGCTCCTCTGGGTGTCGTTGTCGGGGTTCCACACATCGATATCGTCTACTGTCCCCATGACGTTGTCGGGCCCGGCACTCCGCAGGTCAAAGCCCCGCTCCACGTTGTCCGCGACGACCGCGTAGTAGAACTCAACCCGCCAGCCGTCTTTCAGCGTGTTGCCGCGTTCGAGGAACTCGGGGATGAGCGACGAGAGGGACGCCGGGTAGGTGCTGTTCTGGGCGTTGTAGCTCTCCAGCGCGCCCTTGATGGTCTTGAGGCTGTTCTTGGTCGCGGCGATCTTGCCCTTGATCATGAACGACTTGTAGTTGATCGCCGCCGTCGCAAGCAGCACGCCGATCACCACCAGCACGAAGGTGAGTTCGAGCATCGAAAAGCCTCGGGCCATCGCACGGGCCGCACGCTTTGTTGTCAGGTTCGGGTGCATCGCATCCTCCGGGAAAGTCTGGTCTGAACAGGAAACGGTCAAACGGTCTGGCGCTGGCCTTCGGACCAGCGCGATTGTTCTATCAGGGCCGTCGCTATCCCGTCACGCCACTCACATGGCTCGTCGCGGAGATCAGCGGGATCATGATCGACAGCACGAGCGAGCCGATCAGCACGAACATCAGCACGATCATCGCGGGCTCCAGCAACGCGAGCAGCCGCGCCGATCGCGTCTCCACCTCGTCGGCCATGTCGCCCGCGAGCGTGTCGAACGCGTTCTGCAGGTCGCCCGACCGCTCCGCCGCGATCAGCAGCCGCCGCGTGGGAAGCGGAAACGTCACCACCTCGTCAATCAGCACGCGCAGCACCCCGCCCTCGATGAGCCTGAGCCGAAGCCGCGACAGCTCGCGTTTGAGAGTCGGGTGCTGGAGGGCCTCTTCTCCCACGCCCAGGGCGTCCGACAGCACGACGCCCGTGCGCGTCATCGCGCTCATCACCGTGAAAAACCTGGCACACTCCTGCGCCAGCACCACGTCGCGCAGCAGCGGCAGGCGGCTCATCTGCGCCATCGCGTACCCAATCACACGAGTTCTGAAAAGGAATAGCCCCGTCAGCACCACGCCGAGTGCGATCAGCAGCGGCATCGCGTGATCCCGAAGCGTCACCCCAACCGTGTACACGACTGTCGTGAACCAGGGCATCGAATCCACCGCGTCCTGCAGGTTCTCAATGATGTTGGGCACCACCAGCGTCATCATGCCCACCGCCACCAGCGAGCTGATCGTCAGCACGACAATCGGATAGAGCATCAGTGTCGCCGCTTTTCCTCTGATCGCAAGCTGCCGCCGCACCGTACCCGAAAGCTGCTTCGCCGCCCCGCCAAGGTCGCCCGTCCGCTCCGCAGCTCGGTACACGGCAACCGTCACATGATCAAAACCGCCCACCGCCTGGCACGTGTCCGCGAAGCTCGAGCCCGCCGCAACCATGTCGCGCATCCGCGTTACTCGTGTCTTCATGTCGCGTGAAACAGCCGACACACACACATCGAGCGTCTCCACCAGTGGCACACCGCGCGTGAGAAGCTGCGCCAGATTCCCGTGCAGCTCCGACTGGTCCTTCAACGACACACGCCCCCGCCCGGATCGGCTCAGATTCGGGAGCGCCCACGACCGCAGCGGCACCAGCCGCCGCCCACGAAGCTGATCCGCAAGGTGCCGCGGGTTGGTCGCCCGGAGAATGCCCCATTCCCGACCGCCGCCCGGTTTGGCCGCGTGGAAGAGATAAGCGCGCGGCTCTTTCGGCCACACCGAACCCCTTACGCGAACCGAGTTTGATCTCGCCGCCTCTGCCATGACCTATCGTACTCCAAACCCAGACAACACGTTGCAGCTCCAAGACGAGGGCTCGCAACCACCTTGTCCATCGGATACAGCGCATCCCGAGCCTGAGCGGTTTGATCCCAACCGCCGATGGGCCACAATTGTCGTGGATATAAAGGTGGATGGACCGGAAACGGTTTCCGATCGATCCCAACGACCAGCCCGCGGCCCAATCAGGACGCGGAGCACCCGCCTGCCACACGAAAGACACCATGACGACCGCCCCAGCACGACCCGCCGCCCCCTCTTCTACGTCAACCCAGACCATGCGTTCGCTCTTCAAGCACCACGCGGGCGTCGGCCTGAAATTCGACAGCCAACGCCCCAAGCCCAAGTGCGGCCCGCGCGATGTCCTGATCCGGGTGTCCAAGGTCGGCATCTGCGGCACCGATCGGCACATCTGGGAGTGGGACCAGTGGGCCGCAGGGCGAATCCCCGTAGGCATCGTCACGGGGCACGAGTTTGTCGGAATCATCGAAGAAGTCGGGTCCGCCGTCACGAAGTACAAGCCCGGCCTCCGTGTGAGTGCCGAGGGCCACATCACCAATTGGACCGATTACAACAGTCGCACCGGCAACGCCCACATCGCCAGCGACACACGCATCGTCGGCATCGACCGCGACGGCTGCTTCGCCGACTATGTCTGCGTGCCCGAGGAAAACGTCTGGCCCGTCCACGCAAGCATTCCCGACAAGGTCGCCGCCGTCCTCGACCCACTCGGCAACGCCGTCCACACCGTGATGTCCGCCGGAGTCTCGGCCAAAAGCGTACTGATCAGCGGCGTGGGAATCATCGGCCTGATGGCTGTCACCGTCGCTCGGGCCGCTGGCGCGGGGCGAATCTTCTGCACCGATGTGAACCCCGTCCGCCTTGCCCTCGCCAAAAAACTCGGCGCGATCGAGGCTTTCGACGTGCGTCAGGGCGATGGCTACGTCGATGAGATCAAGCGTGCCTGCCGCGGCGAGGGCGTCGACGTCATGCTCGAAATGAGCGGGGCCGCTTCCGCATTCGATCAGGGCTTCCGTGCCATGCGCAACGGCGGCACCGCCGCCATCCTCGGCATTCCCAGCAAACCCATCACCTGGAACATCACCGAGCACGTCGTCTTCAAGGGCGCGACTGTCCTGGGCATCAACGGGCGAAAGATGTTCGAGACCTGGTACCAGATGGAAGAGCTGCTGCTGAGCGGCAAGCTTGAACTCGACGAGATCATCACCCACGAGTTCCCGATCGAGCAATTCGAGACGGCCTTCAAGACCATGATCTCGGGGGATGGGATCAAAGTGGTGATGAGTGTGAATGGGTGAAATGGTGAGTTTTGGCCTTGAAAGCGGCAACTGTCAGTAAAAGACAATTGTTAGAAAATTGACTTTGATTGACAGTAGGAGTATGTTTGGTGGTCCTTTGGCTCACACCGAGAATCAGGATCACCCATGGACCGTCACATCCCGCCATTTGATTTCCGCACGATGCTCACCAGCGGTGAACGCTCGCTGAAAGCAATGCAAACCGCTGTCGCTCAGCGCGACTTGATCGCCAAGTATCGGCCCTGGCGAAAGTTTCGGCATATGGCCGTTGAGAAGGGAGAGAATCCAGAGGATCTTTGGTTGGCGACCAAGCATGCGAGGTTCGTAACTTGGAAGCCCGTGGGATTGTCGATGCCTGATGGACGAGAGTTCGGGCATTGTCTTTGTTCCGAGGTCTTGGAATCTCTGTGCCGAATTGATCGGACGACGGGTGGCGGCAGGAACGTGCTGCTCGACGCCCCAGGCGGATTGCTGGCCGACGAGAGACATCGGATTCGAATCCGCATCAAGACGTTGATGGACGAGGCGATCGAGTCGTCGTTGATTGAGGGGGCTGCAACCACGCGAGCGGAAGCGCTCGAGATGCTGCTCAATGCTCGGCCCGCCAAGACGACGGGCGAAACGATGGTGGCGAACAACTATCTCGCCATGCAGAAGATCAAGACCTGGCTCGATCGGCCACTCTCCAAGAAAGTGTTGATCGATCTGCAGACGACCCTGACAACGGGCACGCTCAAGAACTCGGGGGAGGTTGGGCGGTTTCGAGTGAAGGATGAGAACGTTCGCGTGGTCGACGAACGAACACAAGAAGACATCTATGTCCCACCTCCTGCCGAACAACTCGACTCAAGAATTGAGGCTCTGTGCCAGTTTGCGAATCGGCCTCATGTCGGCGCGGACTTCATGCACCCGATCGTGAAGGCATGCATTTTGCACTTCATGATTGGCTTCGAGCACCCGTTCGTGGACGGCAACGGCCGCACGGCTCGGGCGGTGTTCTACTGGTTTGCGCTGCGTCACGGGTACAACGTCTTCGAGTTCGTGCCGATCTCCGAGAAGATTCGCAAGGGGTTCGCACAGTATCCGCAGGCGTATCTCGACACAGAACTCGACGACGGTGATCTCACGTATTTCGTCCTCTACAAGCTGGGAATCATCGAGTCATCACTCGATGCGCTCGCTGAGCATCTCAAGCGAGAGGAGGGGCGAATCTCTCAGAGCGAGTCGCTCCTGAAGGTGAGCAAGGGGCTCAATCTTCGCCAGAGAATGCTGCTCGAACACGCCTTGAGGCATCCGATGCACCGCTACACCGTCAAGAGCTATGCCAACAGCAATGGCATCGTGCCCGTCACCGCGCGCAGCGACCTGTTGGCACTCCAAAGATTGGGTCTTCTCGTCATCGAGAAAGATGGCCGCGAGAACATCTTTCGGCCCGCGCCGGGTCTCGCAGAGCGAGTCGCCAAAGCTGTACGCAAGCCACAATAAGTCGGCCTGGCTTGTCGATCAACACCCGCCGATCCCCATGACAGCACGGGTCTATCACGACCGCCGACGCCAGGATCTGCACCGGGTCAATGCCGTCCGCGATCTCCACCCCATAGGTGTCGGCGAACGCGAACCATCGCTTCGAGACCGTCGCCGTGCTGCCTCCATCCTCCCGCACGAACTCGTATTCCATGTCCATGAGATTCCCCGTCGCCTCAAGATCGTCCGGCCCCGGGAGGTCCATGTCGAACTTGCACCGCAGAAACGTGAACATGTGCTTGTGAACCGTCGTCGTTCGTCCCTCGCGGGTGATCTCGTAGGTCTTGCCCAGGGTCAACAGCCTCTGACGAATATGGGCCAGCTCATTGCACTACATGTCCTGGAACGAGAGTGAATCACCCAGCGAGAAGACCTTGCCATCGATGAAATACATGTCATTTCCGCGCTCGTTGTGGATGGTGTAGTCGTCGCCGAAGCACAACACTCTTTGTTTCATCTGAAAGAGCATGGGTGTCTCCGCAAAGAGCCCGGTGGAATGGCTCCACGTCAAGATAGCCCGCACGCCGGAGCTTCGCTCCCGGCGACTACCCTCGGCCACGATGCTCCTCACCTCGGCCAATCTCGCCGCCATCGGCGTCCCTCACGCCTTCACCACACGACAGGGCGGCGTCTCCGCCGCCCCCTTCGACTCGCTCAACTTCGGCAACCCCGGCGAGCTGCCCCCCGGCGTTGCTCGCGACCCCAAGAGCAACATTGCCCGCAATTTCCATCTCGTCCTCGATGAACTCGGTTGCCACAGCCGTTCCATCGAGCAGGTGCATCAGGTTCACGGTGCCGCTGTCCACCTCGTGCGGCAGGGGACACCGATCGCAGTGCCGCTCTACTGGGGCGATGTGAAGGCCGACGCTGCCGTCACCGACGACCCGGCCCGCGTCGTCGCCGTGCGTGTGGCCGACTGCTGCCCCGTGCTTCTCGCATCCAGCGATGGGCGAGTGGTCGCCGCAGTTCACGCGGGCTGGCGCGGCGTCATCGCGGGCGCCGCCGCCGCCGCCATCGCCGAGATGCGAGCCCTGGGTGCCGCGGACATTATCGCCGCGATTGGCCCCTGCATCTCTGCGGCACACTTTGAGGTCGGCCCCGAGGTACTCTCCGAGTTCCGCCGCGTCTTCGGAGAATCAGCCCCGATCTCCCGTGAGTCGCGCTCAACTGGCAAGGGGCACATCGATCTGCAATCCGCCCTCGCGCTGCAGCTCCGCTCCTCAGGAGTGGCACATACCCAAGTGCTGCCCGGCTGCACGATCACCGATCGTTCGCGCTACTTCTCTCACCGGCGTGACCGGGGCGCCACCGGCCGCATGATCGGCATCATCGGCCCGCGAACCTGATCACTCATCCTGGCTGGTTTCTTTCCACCGCACAACTCGCAACAAGGCCGTCACATCCGCCTCGATCGCCCCGAAGTCGTACCCGGTGAGCCCGCTCGCCGTCGACCCCAGCGGCCTCGCCGTACCGTACACATCGGTGGGCGGCACGATCGTCGCGTAGGCGTTGTCAATCCCGACCGACCCGCTCTTGAGCGAGAAATCGCCCGTCGATGTGTCCACAAAGCTCGGGGCGGTGCTGACACTCAGGCCCACCACGCTCGCGGCCGTGATGTAGGACGAGACCGTGCTCGCGTTTGTCACGCTGCTGGAGGCTCCGGTCTTTGCCACGGTCGTTGTTGTCGTGGCGATGGTGATTCCGCTCTCGAGCTCACCTATGAGCTTGCCCACCGGTGCGTACATGTAGAGGCCGATGTAAGAGTCGCAATTGATGTTGTTGCTCACCGAGCACGCCTTGGTGTTGTAGGTGTACACGTAGGTTGCGTACAGGCAGTTGGTTGCAGTGTTGTTCGCAACCAGCGTGGTGTGCTGCCCGCCATAAGCGTAGGCGTAGATCCCGATGTAGGCATCGCTGACAATGTTGTTCTGCACGGTCAGCGTGCAGGCCGCGTTCCCGCCCACCATAGCGATGAGTCCGTAGCAGTAGCTCGCATTGCTGTTGTACGCCGCAATGTTGCCAGTCTTGAACGTCGACTTGCCGTAGAGCCCGCTGTTCATCAGGAATCTGTTGCCCGTCGCCTTCATCGAATTGCCGCCGTACGAATACAGATACGAGCAGTGCCCAGACGTTGCAGACCGCAGAAAGTCGCAATCCGTCAGCGCGAAATCACCGAGGTAATATCCGTACACCCCGTAGCCAGTCGGCACATTGAAAGTACACCCGTCGAGCACCAGGCCCGTGATCAGCGGCGGCGTGCCCGTGTAGCTCGTCGGGAGCGTGGCGTTGATGCTCATCTGCGACTGCCCGGTAAACGTGAGCAATCGAAACTGCCAGTAATCGCACGAGGACATGTTCACGCCGTAGTTCTTGCCAGTCCCCAGGATCGTCACACTCGCGGCGGTGTCGCCCGTCAACTTCCCGTCGATGTCGCCCACGATCATGTTCGGATTGCCGTTGTTCCCCTTCTGCGTCGCTTTCGTGAACGTCAGCTCCTCGTTGTAGCTGCCCGGGCCCACGATGATGATCGTCCCTGCCTTCTTCGTCGAGCCGATCGCCTTTTGGATCGTCTTGAACGCCTTGGCCGGTGTCGAGCCGTCGTTCGAGTCGCTGCCAATCGTGCGCACATAGAGCTTGACCGCCGCCCCCGGCAGCATGAGCTTGTCGAATGATGCCTTCTTCGTCAAGAACTGGTCGGCCCGGCGCTGCGCGGCGGTCTTGCCCGCCATGACTGCCTCCTCGGCGAGCACACGGGGAGGCTGGCACAGCAAGAGCGTCGCAGCGAGGGTCAACGCACGGATGATCATTCTGGTTCCCATGTGGTCGTCTCCTGAACCACCATTCATCGGCGCGCCGCAGCCCCGAGCGCAGTCCGGTGCCTTGGCTGACGCGCTCAAAAAGGTTATCGTGCCGGGGGAGACGATTTGAGCGACTCGGCGATCGAAACTTCCTGGAGCCTCACGCTCAACCGACCCAATGATTCCTTGGTCCGATAGAACGTATCAGCATCCACCGATCGCCAGTCGGCCTTCGCGCGGCCCGCAAGCTCGCCAAGCTCGGCGATCGCTGCATCCAGGCTCGCGGCGTATGCGGGCTCCAGCAGGCCGCGGTGACGTGCGAGCCGCTCACCGATCCACTTCAGGTCCAGCGTGCTGTTGGTGATGAGGTCCGCAACGCGATGCCGCGCCATGTCCTCGCGTGCGTTCGACACGCTCGCCAGCTCCATGCGTTCGACCTCGTCGCGTGCCAGACCGTGGTTGGGAACGATCTGCAATTGGGCCCGTTTCCCGCTCCGCCGCTCGCTCGCCGAAACGTGCAGCACGCCGCTCGAATCGACGAGGAACTCCAGCTCCACCTGCGGCACGCCCGCGGGCATGGGCGGAATCCCGCGCAGATGGAACACGCCCAGACTCCGGCAGTCCGCCGCCATCTCACGCTCGCCCTGCAGCACGTTGATCTTGATCGAGGTCTGCCCGTCGGCCTGCGTGCTGAACCACTCACGGGCTCGCGTGGGTACCGTCGTGTTGCGCATCACGATCTTTGACGCTGTCCCGTTCGCCGACTCGATCCCCAGCGACAGCGGGATCACGTCCAGCAGCAACGACCCTTTGGACGTGCCCGACAAAAGCGACGCCTGCACCGCCGCACCCAGTGCGACCGCTTGGTCCGGGTCGATCGCCGTGTATGGCGTGAGCCCAAACATCTCACCCACCCGTCGGCGAACCAGCGGCACCCGCGTCATGCCACCCACCAACACCACCGCGTCGATCGGCGTCTCGCCCAGCTTTGCATCCCGCACCGCCACGCCGCACGCCGCCAGCGTGCGTTCTACCAGCGGCGTGATCAGCGTTTCGAGCTCGCCCCGCCCAACCACGCGCTGGTATTCGCCGCCGGCATATCGCACGCTCGCCTGGGCCGACTCCTGCTCCGAAAGCGCGATCTTCACCCGCTCGGCCTCCGCGCGCAATGTCGCAACAAGCGCCGGCCCCGGCGGCTCCGCTCCTCCCGTTGCCAGTTCGCCCGCGAAAAGGCCCACTAGCATTTGATCCACGTCGTCGCCGCCCAGATGTGTATCGCCCGCAGTCGAGAGCACCTGAAAGAACGCCGTCTCGCTCTCATTCTGTGCGGGCGTCAGCTTCAGGATCGACACGTCGAACGTTCCGCCTCCCAGATCAAACACCGCCACCACGCGAGCCTTCGCGTTTGCCAATCTCGACGTGCCAAGCCCGTACGCCAGTGCCGCCGCCGTCGGTTCGTTCACGATCCGCACCACCTCAAGCCCCGCGAGCCGCCCCGCGTCGCGCGTCGCCTGCCGCTGCGCATCATCGAAGTAGGCAGGCACCGTCACAACCGCCTTGCCCACAGGCACACCCAGCACCCGTTCCGCCCGCTCCTTCAGGCTCCGCAGAATCACCGCCGAAACTTCCTGCGGGGTCACGACCCGCCCGCCCGCCAGCTCGATCCGCGCGGTCTCGTTCACTCCCGCGACCACGCGGTACGACAGGTAAGGCACGTCCGCCGCCGCATCCGCCATCGACCGCCCCATGAGCCGCTTCACACTCGAGATCGTCTCGCCCGCGAACGCCGCCGCTCCATCGCGTGCCTCATCACCCACAACCGGTTCGCCCACCCCAAATCGCACCACGCTGGGCACCATCGCCCGTCCGCCGTCCTCAAACAGCACGCGTGGCCCCCGCTCATCGCAAAGCGCGACCATGCTGTTGGTCGTCCCCAAGTCAATCCCGACAATGACATCCCGCACCTGCGACATGCCGGACGATAGCACCCCGAGCGAAAATACCACCCGCGTATGCCCATTTTCACGCCACTTCCAGCCGCAAACCCGCACAAACGCACCCATGAGTTCTATGATCGCCCATGTGGCGTCTCCCACCCTCCTGGAGAGGGATGGATTCCGCCTTCAGCCTCCAGCCTTTGCTTTCAGCCTTCCTCCGGACCCGTCCATGCCCATCCTGACCGCAACCAACATCTCGCACAACTTCGGCCAGAGGATGATCCTCGACAAAATCTCCCTCACCATCGAGCCCGGGCAGCGACTGGGCATCGTCGGGCGCAATGGCTGCGGCAAGAGCACGTTCCTCAAGATCATGGCTGGCATCATGAAGAACGACAGCGGCACCGTCGCCCTGCAGCGCAGCTGCCGAGCCGGTTACCTCCACCAGGACTTCGCCCTCGACCCCACCGACACCCTTCGCGGCGCGGCCGAGGCCGCTTTCGAGCGCCTCCACGACCTCCACAAGCAGCTCAACGACGTCTACCACCACATGGGCGACGCCGATGCCGACATCGACAAGCTCCTCAAGCAGCAGGCCTACCTCGAAACAGAGATCGATCAGGCCGGCGGCTACGCCGTCGATCACAAAATCGACGCTGTGCTCCATGGCCTGGGCTTCGTCGATTCGCAGTTCGAGGTGCCGGTCAAGGGCCTCTCGGGTGGACAGAAGGGCCGCGTCTCACTCGCCAAGCTTCTCCTGCAAGAGCCCGACGTGCTCCTGCTCGACGAGCCGACCAACCACCTCGACATCGACGGGCGCCTCTGGCTCGAAGACTTCCTCAAGAACGAGTTCAAGGGCGCGGTCGTCATGATTAGCCACGATCGCTACCTGCTCGACCGTGTCGTCACCAGCATCGTCGAGATCGAGCAGGGGCGCCTCATCGAGTATCCCGGCAACTACATGGCCTTCCGCGAGATTCGTGCCCAGCGCCGCCTCACGCAGATGCGGGCCTACGACAACCAGCAGGCCCAGTTCAAGAAAGAAAAAGAGTACATCCTCAAGTACAAGGCGGGCCAGCGCGCCCAGCAGGCCAAAGGTCGCCAATCCAAGCTCACCCGCGCCATCGAAGGCTCCAACCTCGAACGTCCCATCGAGCTCGAATCCTTTCGCCTCGAACTCCCCAAGGCCGAGCGATCGGGCGACATGGTCGTCTCGGGGCGCGGCATCTCCAAGAAATACCGGGCCGACGACGGCACCGACAAGGTCCTTTTCAACGACCTGGATATTCAGATAAGCCGCGGCGAGCGGTGGGGGATCCTTGGGCCCAACGGCGCGGGCAAGACCACACTCGTGCGCGTCCTGTTGGGCGAGCTCCCGCCCGACTCGGGCATCGTCCAGTTCGGCTCCCGCGTCTCAATCGGCCATTTCAAGCAGACCCACGAGCACATCGACCACTCGCTCCAGGTCTACCGCTACATCCAGGACATCATCAAGAAGGAAAACCCCACGAGCACCTACAGCGAGCAGCAGGCACGCGACCTCGCGGGCGTCTTCCTCCTGGGCGGCGCGGACCAGGACCGCGAGATGGGCTCGCTCTCGGGCGGCGAGCGGGCACGGGCCGTGCTCGCCGGTCTCCTCGCATCGTCGAAAAACCTCCTTGTGCTCGACGAACCCACCAACCACCTCGATATCCCCAGCGCGGAGCGCCTCGAAGAGGCCCTGTCGCCCGGCGAGGACGAGGACGACGGCTACCAGGGCACGATGATCCTCATCACCCACGACCGCGCCCTGCTCGACGCCACCTGCGACCACCTGATCGTCCTCGACGGGAGCGGCGGGGCCAAGGTCTTTGTTGGCTCATACTCCGACTGGGTCGTGCGCGAGAAAAAAGAGAAGCGACTCGACGCCGCGATCGCCGCGGGCGAGAAGGAACGCAAGGAGCGCGAGGAAGCCCGCCAGCGCAAGGCCGAGGAAGACCGCAAGATCGCCGAGCGGCAAAGAGCCAAGAGCAATCCGGGCTCCGACAAGATGTCGAAGATGAAGACCGACCAGATCGAGAAGCGAATCGCCGAGATCGACAAGCGGATCAAGCAGATCGACGCTGAAATCACCGGCAGTGATGTCTGGAAGGATCAGGCCAAGATGAGCCGCCTGGGTGCCGAACGCCAGAAGCTCGCCGCCGAACTCGAACCCCTCGAAATGGAATACTTCTCCCGCGGCGGGTGACCCGCACGCGTCCCTGGTGGCACCGCTCTCCAGAGCAGTGGCTTCTCAATAAGTTTCGGACGCCCTTGTCCCACCGCTGCCTGTGATCTTCGCAGCCCGCTCGCGCAGGCTCTTCGCCTCCGCCGCGTGCCCGTTGACTTCCACCAGCTCGGCGAGCATCAGCAGTGCCGCAACATGACGGGGCTCAAGTTGTACAGCTTCACGCAGATCCCGCTCCGCCGACCCCGAATCGTTCGCCACAAGCCTCGCGCGGGCCCGTGCGAATCGCAGGTCCGCGTTGCGGGGCCGCGCCGCGACCGCAGCATCTAGCCGCTCAATCGCACCCCCGACCTGGCCCGCAAGCATCAGAATCCGCGTCGCCTCAACTTGTGTTGCAACATCCGTCGCGGCTCCCGCGTAGAACGCCGAATCCAGAGCGGCGTCAGACTCGGCCCGCTTTCCCATCTGCGCCAGAAGCGTTGTCTTGGCGAGCCTCACCGCGCCAGGCTTTGTATGCCTCGCAAACACCGTGTCGATGCGACCCACCATCTGCTCGGGCGTCATCCCTCGTGCGAACATCACGCCAAGCCACTGTGCTCCCGTGTACAGATCCTGCGGCGACTGCTTCATCAGCACCCGCTCGAACGCTTCCTGTGTCGCTTGCAGATCGCCCAGCACCGCCTTCGCGTGCGCGAATCGCAATTCGGTGCTGCTATCGACTTCCCAGCCCATCCCGCCTTCAGCAATCGGCTTGGCCAGCGACACTCTCATCACAATCTCTTCAGCAAGCTCCCGCTCCGCCGCCCCAGGTGAGTATCCCGCCGCCAGCACTCGCCCCAGTTCGCCCGCCGGTGTCGCTCCCATTTTGTACTGCGCGACCTCCGACTCCCATACTTGCCACCGCACCCACGCCGACCACCCGCTCGCCGCCAGCATCACCAGCGTCAGAGCCGCAAGCACAAACCCCGCGGGCTTCACCCGCCCCTTGAGCTTGAGCTGCACATTCTGGGCTCGCACGTTCGTCTCGGTCACCAGCGTCCACGATTTCCAAAGCCCCCACGTCACGATCGACGCCAACCCCGCCGCCATGAGCAACGGCACCGAGTGCATCATCCCCCGCACCGAGAACATGATCGCGACAAACACCCCCAGCAGCACGATCTCGTGCCCAAAGGACACGTCGTACCGCGACGCTCTCAGCCTCGCGTTCGCCGCCGCCTTCTCATCCTTCTTCGCCCGTGTGAACACCGAGGGCATCGCAAAGCCGAACGACAGCGCTCCGCTGGGGCACACACTCACGCAGTCCATGCACTTCATGCACCCCGGATCGACCACCGCTCCATAGTCGCGCACTTCCTCATGCACCCGCACGTTGCTCGTACACACCGCCGTGCAGTGCCCGCACTGATGGCAGTTCTCATCGACGACGATCCTCCCTGGTGCAAGCCGATCCAGCGGGCTGAAAAGCGCGCCATACGGGCAGCCGTATGTGCAAAAACCCTTCGCCCCCAGAACATACACGGTCACAAACCCGCACACCAGGAGAAACGGCACCGCCACATACCACGGCGGAAATGTCGCCCAGAAATCCTCGACGATCAGGTGATTCACCATCCCGGGCCACTTCATCGACCGCCCCATCCACAGTGGCATCGACTCGCCCAGGATCGGCGTCAGCACCCACCTGTGAAACGAAGGCCACGCGAACATGTACAACGCCAGCACCGTGGGACCAAGCACGAGGAGCCTCGTGCGAAACGGCTTGGGATGCACGCCCAGCTTCTTCATTATCCACCCGCACGCATCCTGCAACGCGACCACATGGCACGCCCACCCGCAGAACCATCGCCCCAGCACGAGCGTCGAGAGCAGAGCGAGCGCGAAGAAAATCACTCCCGCATTCAACAGCCCGTTGTTGAGCGTGTACATCGTCTCCGACGGCTCAACCGGCGAGAGTGTCTCTCGCACGCCGTCACCCCGCCCCGACGCGAGCCACAGCCCCACATGCACCGCCACCGCCGCGTGTACCGCAAGCAGCGCAAAGGCCCTCCGCGGCCCCATCTTCGATTTCTTCACACCATGCCCCGGCAGCACCGTGAGCGAGACCTTCCGCCCGGTTTCCCCCGGCGTGACGCATGAACTTTGCTTTGCGAGCGGTGGCCGCATCAGTTGAGGTTAGGGTCGTCCGGCGGACGAACCCGGCGGCACACCGATGTCCTCATTCCAAAGCTCGGGCCACTGGGCGATGAACCGTTCCATGATCGCGCGGCACTTGGGGTCATCCACAAACACGATCTCGACGCCCTCGGCAAGCAGCCAATCCTCGCGCCCCACAAACGTCGTTCGCTCCCCGATCACAAGCCGCGGAATCCGGTGCAGCACCGCCGTCCCGCTGCACATCGCGCATGGCGAGAGCGTTGTCGCCATCGTCAGCGTCTGCCAGTCGCGCCTCCGCCCGGCGTTGCGTATGCACGCTGTCTCCGCGTGCGCCGTCGGGTCGCCCGTCTGCACTCGCAGATTGTGCCCCAGCGCGACAATCGTACCATCGGGCTTCGCCAAAGCAGCTCCGATCGGAATGCCCCCCTCCGACAGCGACTTCACCGCCTGCTCATACGCAGCGTCAAGCAGCTTCAAATCCGTCGGCCCAGGCTTGCTCATTCGGCTTTCTCGCAGCTTCTATCGGTCGCGCCCATCAGTCGCGCACGACAACCTCAGCCGCCTTTGCTTTCTTGGGGCTCGCGGGCGGGAACTCGCCCGGCTCGCGGTACGACGTCTTCAGCACCCGCGCGTGCGGCACGGCCATCTCGCTGCTCAAGCCGCCGTACGACTGCGTGGCTGGCATCAAATCCCAACGCATCTGGTCGGGAAATGACGCGCTGTTGCCGTAGTACCCAGTTGAGAATCGAATCGCCACTTTCTGGCCCACCGGCACCTCGACAGTCCACAGAACCTCTTTCGTGCGGGTGTCCTCGAGCATGACCGTAATCGGAAGCTCCGCCGTGCTCGCATAGATGTGCTGATCGATCGAGAAACCGCTCCCGCCCTCTTCGTACGGCGCGAGCGAGCACCCGCCCACCGCACCAGCCGCCAAAAGGGCCGCCACTGCCAACCCACACACGCCCAATGTCCTGTTCATCCGCATCACAAGCCTCCGATGGGCGGGTCCGGGCTTCGATAGGCCGCCGGTGCACCGCCGATGTCACTGTAGCGGTTGGACTATCGACACGTTCGGCCGCCGCTCGTGATTCCCGATAGATACCTCGCGGCGGTACACTCCGCCATGCCCTCTCCTTCAACGCCCCAACCACCAACCCATCGCATCGGACACGGCTACGACCTCCATCGTCTGGAACCCATCGCCCCCGCCGGCACAGGCCGCCCGCTCATTCTCGCCGGAATCATCATCCCGCACGACAAAGGCCCCGTCGCCCACTCCGACGGCGACGTGCTCTTTCACGCTGTCACCGACGCGATCCTGGGTGCAATCGCCTCCCCCGACATCGGTCAACTCTTTCCAGACAATGACCCCGCCAATCGTGGGCGGCCTTCCATCGACTTCCTGCGCGAAGCCGTGTCCCGTGCAGCCAATGCCGGCTACCAGGTCGCAAGTCTCGATTCAACCGTGATTTGCGAGCGGCCCAGGCTCGCCAGCTTCAAGCCCGCGATCGTGCAAAGCCTCGCCGCCGCCCTCAACGCGCACCCCGGCACCGTGAACATGAAGGCCAAGACCCACGAGGGAGTTGACGCGACAGGCCGGGGCGAGGCGATCGAAGCCCACGCCGTCGTCTTGCTCGTGAGATGAGGGCTCCAAAAAAGACAAGAACAGCAACTCCCCTCACGCTCTCTCCTAAGCGGGGTGGGGTTGCTGTTCTCGCTCTCTCTCGAAACTCCCCTGCACGTCACGCGTGAGCGTCACGAGCAGGCGGGCGGAAACATCAGGCCGGAAGATAGCCGACGGTTCCAAAGAACGCAAGGCTTTTTGCATCATTCTTGCGCGAAGTCCTTGCAGGGATCGGTATTCTTATTCTGTTCGTAGCGCAATGTCCCGAGAACGACCAGAAGTCACAAAATTATCGGACAATCATCGCGACGTAAAATCGTGATCGGCCCACCGCACCTTCAAAAAGTCGCTCTGGCGCCACCTTTCCTGCTTCCAAGTGTCCTTCAGCGATCAGGCGAACTGTTTCGTCGCCATCGGGCTGGTACCGCAAGGCCACGAGTGATCCCGCAGGAAAAGGCCGAAGTTTGACTGGTGCCCACCGCGGCACGAGGGTGAGCCCGCGTGCCGCCGCGCGTCGCTGGGCGGCCAGGAGTACCTCGGGCCGTGCTTCGATCAGGTCGTCAGCGTAAATCTCGATGGGCCCCGTGACACCCGCGGCAATGAGTGCATCCGCCAATGCCACTCCGACCTCGCGCCCGCTGCCGCGATCACCCGTGCCGTTGCGTGCTCGTTCGGAAAGTTCACCCGCGATGACGCCGCCAGTCAGAAGGATTGCGATGAGGGCCACGCTCGCGCGCCTTGCCGCTGTTTGAAACGGGAGTTGACCCGCGAGCGCAAATGCGACCAGCGGCGCGGCCAGCATCAGGGAGGGAATCACATACCGTGTGTTGCCCACTCCGGCTAGCATTGCGAGCACAAGCGATCCGGCACACGCGACCCCGAGCGACCACGCCGCCGTATCCGCCGGGGAAGCCTGGCGGCGCCACGGGACGGCGAGCAACGCAAGCGTCGCCGGCAATCCAGACGCAAGCCCCACGGGCACCAGCGTCGCGATGTTCAACAGCCTGGCTCGCTCCCACAAGAACTCGCCGGGCAATTGCGTGATCGACTTCTCGCCCGCTGGAATCGCCCGCGAGACCATCCAGAGCGTGAATCCGAATCCAAGCCCGCCGATCAGCATCGCTGCGAACGTGGCCGTCGCGCAGCGAACCCGGCCCGCGCGTCCGCACATCCATATCGACGCCCCCGCTGCCGCCGCAATGACGGGCGCACCGGCCGGGCCCTTCACAACCAACGCGGCGTAGAGGGCGATCGCGCCGACCATCGCCGTGCCCCAAAGCCTCCACCCGCCCCGCAAGCCCACGCGACAACTCAGTCCAAGGTGCAAGATCGCCAGCGCACACCCCTGCACGCACGCCGCGTGCAACGCCTCGATCTCTGCGGCGCGTCCCATCTCCCACGTCAAAGGCAGCGTCGCCTGCGCAAGCCCGGCAAAGATCGCAAGCCTTGGTTCAAACCACCGCCTCGCAAACCACCACGCCCCAAGAGCCATGCTCACGCACGCGAGTGCCGACACGCTCCGCGCCGCGAACTCGGTCTGCCCAAGCACCTTCGATGCCGCCGCGATCGCCCAGAACATCCCCGGCGGCTTGCGCAGATAAAGCTGCCCGAACATGCGGGGCACCAGCCAGTCGCCCGTCGCCATCATCTCCCACGCGGGCACCGCTCGATGCCCCTCCGACTGCGAAAAGCCCGACCGCCATGTGCCCAGCGAGCACACGAGCAGGGTGGCCATCACGATCACCGCCACCTGTGCAGCCCGGCTTTCCGCGATCAATGTTCGGGTGCGGGCGATCATCAGAGGTCAGCGCACCATCTTCGATTCCCCGCCCGTGTCGACCTCTCGCCCCGTCCGCACCGCCTCCTTGATCGGCCCGGCCCATCGCTCGGCAATCGCGCGCACGTGCGGGTTCTTCCCGGGCTCGTGGTCAAATTGCTGCGCCTCGGTCAACGCCCTCTCAAGCCCCACGTTCTCGTAGATCTGCCGGTACAGCATCACCGCGCACCCTGTCCGCTCCGTGCCCGCCGAGCAGTGAACCAGCACGGGCTGGCTCGCCGGATCGGCCATGATCCGCAGGGCATCTGCGTAGATGTTCACATCGCCCGTGCCGTCGCCCTCGAGCCGGAACGAGTGCCGCGTGATGCCCAGAGCCTCGGCGGCCTGCGCTTCGCGTCGATCGTCCGCCGACCCCGCGTGATAGCCGCCCAGATCGACGATGGTCTTGATTCCGTAGCGATCGTGGACGTGCGAAAGGGCGGCGGTGGTCATCCGCCCCGAGCGATAGATCTGCCCATCGCGAACGACACCAAAGCGCCTGGGCCAGAGCGAGGGCCTGATGAGCGTCGCGTACACGGTCACACCGATCGCTGCTGCCGCCGCGATCGCCAGAGCTGCCCGAACGCGTGTCACACCGCGTGCCCGCGAGGTCGAGCGTCCATCCGAGGTTCTTGCATCGTTCTCAGGCAACATTCTGCAAGTATATGGCGAATCGACACACAAAGCGGCCGATCTTCGCCGCACGCACATGCCCGGTTCCCCAGCCACATGAGTACCATGTACGCGTGGACGCCAAGGCTCCAAAACCTCAGCCCTCGCCGCACAGGCGCACGCAAATCGCTTCGCCCGACGCGCCGCGCCGCCACGTCTATCCCGTCGTCGTCGAGCGTCTCATCGACGAGTTCACCAAGCTCCCCGGCATTGGCCGCCGTTCCGCCGAACGCATGGCCTTTCATGTTCTCAAAGCCGACGGCCCAAGCGCACTCGCACTCGCCCGCGCCATCGAGGCCGTCAAGGCCTCCATCCGCCACTGCCGTGCCTGCTCGAATCTTTCCGATTCTGAATACTGCGGCGTCTGCACCGACCCCTCGCGCGACCGCCGCACCATCTTGGTCGTTGAACAACCGCGCGACCTGATCGCGCTGGAGCAGACGGCGATGTACAAGGGCCTCTACCACGTCCTGCTCGGCCGGCTGAGCCCGCTCGAAGGTATCGGACCTTCGCACCTCACCATCGACGACCTCCTGCAAAGGGTGGACCACTCGGATTCAAACCCCGGAGGGGTTGCGGTCGAAGAAGTCATCATGGGGCTGAACCCCACGCTCGAAGGCGACGGCACCGCGCTCTACATCGCGGAGTTGCTCAAGACTCGCGGCGTGCGGATCAGTCGCCTGGCCCGGGGATTGCCCTCGGGCTCACAGCTTGAGTACGCCAACAAGGCGGTTCTGGCCGACGCCATCGTCGGTCGGCAGCGGGTCGAATAACAGCCAATGCGATTTGACACCTCACAAAGCATGAAGCTCGGCCAGCACATGAAGCTGGCCCCGCGGATGATCCAGTCGATGGAAATCCTCCAGATGCCCCTCGCCGAGCTCGAGGAACGCATCGAGCGCGAGCTGGAGAACAATCCCACGCTCGAACTCGCCGAGCCCGCCGCGATGGATATGGCCGATTCGGCCCCCGAGGTCTCGGGCCGCTCCCTCAGCGATCGCATCGACCAATTCTCCGGCACCCGCCACCGCCAGCAGGGCAGCGGCGACCGCGACGCAAAGATGGACGCGATGGCGCAGGCTCCGGCCCGCTCCGAATCGCTCACCGAGCAATTGCTCCACCAGTGGATGCTCGTCGATGTCGAGCCCAGAATGCGCGAGCTTGGCGATGTGCTCATCTCGAACCTCGACGCCGACGGCTTTCTCCGCACGCCGCTGGAAACCATCGCCGAACGATTCACCGGCACGCTTCCGACGACGATCCTCGAACTCGAACGCGCTCTTGGTGCCGTTCAGCTTTTCCTTGAGCCCCAGGGTGTCGCTGCCCGCGATGTGCGAGAGTGTCTGCTTCTGCAGCTTGCCGCCCTGCCCGAGCGAGAAGAGCCGCCCGACCCGCTGGTGGTCGAGCGTGCAAGACGCCTTATCGCCGACCATCTCGACGACCTGATGAAGAATCGGCTTCCCAAGGTGGCCGAGCGGACGGGCTACACGCTCGACGAGATCAAGGGCGCGCTGGAACTCATGCGCACGCTCAGTCTCGCCCCCGCCAAGCGTCTCGTCAACGAGGCCCCGACCTCGATCGCCCCCGACGCCGTCGTCGAGTACGAGCCCGACAGCGACCGCTACATCGCATATCTCAACGACACTCGGCTCCCGAATCTGCGCGTGAATCAGGAGTACGCCCGCCTCGCCCGCGACAAGGCCATGCCGCAGCGCGACCGCGAGTTCATCCGCACGAACATGGGCAATGCCCAGTGGCTGCTCGACGCCGTAAACCAGCGCCGCGGCACCCTCCTGCGGGTCGTCGAGGCCGTTGTCGCCGCCCAGCGCGAGTTCTTCGACTTCGGCCCCCAGGCTCTCAAACCGCTCCCCATGTCGCAGATCGCCGACGAGATCGGCGTTCACGTCGCCACCGTGAGCCGCGCCGTCGCCGACAAGTACATCGCCACGCCGCGCGGCGTGCTTCCCCTGCGAAAGTTCTTCTCGGGCGGGCTCTCAACCCGCCCCGACGCCTCGGGCGAGTCCGAGGGCGGCGAGGACATGGCGTGGGAAGCGGTGAAGATCGCCCTCCGCGACGTCATCGACAAGGAAGAAAAATCCAAGCCTCTGAGCGACGACGCCCTCGCCGAAGAGCTCAAGAAACGCGGCATCGACATCGCCCGCCGCACCGTCGCGAAATATCGCGACCAGCTCCAGATTCCCCCCGCCCGCCTGCGCAAGACGTTCTGATACTCCGTCAGAGACGACGCGCAAGCGAGGGTGGGCGCACGAGGTCTCTTTCGTGTTCGATGACAGCTTGACCCATTGGACGCCCACCCTCGCTTGTGCTTCGTGCTCTGATTTCAGAATCACGTCGCCACGGGTATCGGCTCGCTCGATGCCGCGATCTGCACCGTGCCCTCGGCGAGAATGTCCACCGCGTCGTAGACATGGATCGGCGAGTTTTCCGCCGTCACGACCATCGGCGCTTCGGAGCACCCCAGGATCACGCCCTCGCACCCGCGCCCCGCGAGCGACTTGACGATCCGCAGCACCGTGAGCTGCGATTCGGGCTTGAAGTGCCCGTAGATCAGCTCGTCGTAGATGATCGACTCGAGCGCATCACACTCAAACTCGCTGGGCACCTCGACGCGGATGCCGCGCAGGCCAAGCACCGTCTGATAGGTTGACGCCTGCGTCACGAGTTTGGTCCCGATGAGCCCTACGCACGTCTGCCCCGCCGCGGAGATCGCCGCACCCACGAGATTCGTCGTCGAGATCCACGGGATCGGCGAGCCGACCTGGGCCAGATGCAGCCCGTGCAGCACCGCCTGATCGGGCGTCACGCAAAAATCCGCCCCCGCCCGTGCCATGACCTCCGCCGACTTTCGCAGGAGGTTGCCCACCGCGTGCCAGTCGTGCTGGTGGATCGAGTCGATGTAGTCGGCGAGCCTCTCGTTGTGGAGTGTGACGATCGGGTGCTGATGCACGGGCAGGAGCCGCTGGGCGTGCCGATGGATCGCCCGATAGAAGAGCGCGGTACCCTCGGGGCTCGCGCCGACAATCCCGATGTGCCTGGTCGCCAAGGGCGGCTCCTTCACCGCGCCGATGCCTCGGCGCTCGCGTCAATCGTCGGCCCCCCGGCACCCCGGGTCAACCTCCGGTCCACATACAGTCGTGAGATGCTCCGCGACGCGTTCGACATTCTCGCGCTCCCGCCAAGGCTCGATCTTGCCGCGCCCGACATCGAGCGGGCCTATCTCGCGTGTATCGCTCAGATTCACCCTGATGTCGCGGCTGCGGGCGATGCGGGCGATGGGGGTGAGGGCCAGGATCTTGCCGCGCAGGTCAACGACGCCCGCAAGACGCTGTCGGATCCCCTCGCCCGCGCCGAGGCCTTGCTCGCAAGGCTTAGAGGCCCAACAGCCTCGACCGACAAGTCGCTGCCGCCCGGTTTCCTGATGGAGATAATGGAATTGCGGGAGACGGTCGAGGCCGACCGTGCGTTAGACGACCCCCGCGAGCGTGAAACTCGCCGGAAGGCCTGGTCATGTGAAGCTGTCGCACGCCGCGAGGCGTTCGTCGCAAGGCTTGCGCCCATGTTCGAGGCCGCGGTGCACGACGCGAGCGTCTTGTCCGCGATCCGAACGCAACTCAATGCGTGGCGATACACGGAGCGATTGATCGAGCAGCTCTGACTCACTTCGTCGCCGGATCGACCGCCGCCGTCGTGCCGTTCGCCGCGTCCATCTGATCCAGCATCTGCCTCGCCGTCAGGTTCTTTGGCTCAACCTGCAGCACCGCCGCGAGCGTCTTGCGGGCGCCGTGGGTCTCGTGGAGCTCGATCTGCACCATCGCCAGAAGAGTCATCGCAGCGGTGGTGGGCTTGAGCGAAAGGGCTTTGGTCACGCTGTCCTTGGCCGCACGCTGGTCCCCGCGCTTGTGCTCGTAGAGCCCCTTGAGGATGTATCCATCAGGTTGCCTCGGAGCCATCGCGATGAGCTTGCCCGACGCGAGCTTGATGCGGTTGAGATCGTTGAGCTTGTACGCGACCTGGCCCAGATCGTTCCACACGTCGGTGTCGGTCACGCTCGCCTGATCGCCCGTAAGCTTCAGCAGCACCTCGCGAGCGTCGGCGAGGCGGTCGATCTCCGACAGGCACTTGGCGTGCAGGTGCATCAAGTCACGCCGCTTGGCGAGTGCCGGATCCTTCAAGAGCCGCTCGATGTTCGAGTTGGCATCGGAAAACTGCCCAGCCCCGATCTGCGCCCGCGAAAGGTCTTCCAGCACACCCATGTCGTTGGGCGACAAGAGCCGAGCCTCGTTGAACAGGTTCACCGCCGTCGCGGCATCGCCCTGGATCATCGCGATGTGCCCCAGCGTCTGGCGAACCGCGGCGTTGTGCTCCTGCTCGGGCCCGCGATTGCTGAGATAGGTTTTCGCCTCTTCGAGCCGTCCCAGATCGACAAGCACCTCCGCCGACGCGACCGTGTACTGCGGGTTGGTCTTGTCCAGCTCAGCCGCTTTCTGGAACCGCTCGAGGGCAAGCTCCTTGCGCTCCAGCCGCTCGTTCACCACACCCAGGAAATACTGCGCCTCGACGTTCTTCGCGTCGATCTCCTCAGCCTTGGCAAGCGAGAGCAGCGAGCCCTCAAGGCTGCCCATCTCCATCAGGATGCGCCCGCGCAGCACATGGCTCTTTGTCACCTTGTCATTGAGGATGATCGAGTTGTCCACAGACCGCAGCGCCTTGGGAAAGTCGCCCGCGAGGAAGTCGCCCATCGCCGTCTGCCACTCGAGCCCCGCCTTGAGCTGGGCGAGCTTTTCCTTGGCAGCGTTGGTCTGCTCCTGCGTGTACCCGCCGTGTCCGACGCATGCCGTGAGGGTCAGGCCGATAATCGCGATGCCCGAGGCGAGCACAAGCCGTGTGGTTTTCCGCATGGGTCAGATCTCCGTAAGTAGGGGGAAAGCCCAGGCCCGGACGTTTCCGTCCGGGCCTGCTGGTGTTACTTGTTGGTGTTCGTCGGTTGCCCGATCGGTGTCGGATCAGTTTGGATGTGGTCCTCGCCCACCTGTGTAATCGGTGTGTTCTGGGAACCATCCTCGTTCCACCCGCCGTAAATCCCGAACAGGGCCGCGAACATCCGACGGATGAACTCGCGTGTCTGCTCGTCGGCGAAGTCCGGCTCGACAAAGGCGGTCGGGCTGGCGGCATTCTCGGACGGCTCATTCGTGATCGCTGGCGTCGTGCTGAGCTTGGCTTGCCCCTCGTTGATCACGACCTGCCAGTTCTGCGGCTCTGTGGCCATCGCCTCGGGCTCAGTGGTCCCACCCGCGGGCGCGGGCTGCGCGGGGGGCACGGTGAATGCCTTGGGATCGGTCTCCGGTGCCGAAACATGTTCGGCGGCTGGAGTGGCCCTTTGCTCGGTGACCGGTGCCGCCGCCACCGGTGTGACCGATGGCCCGACGACCGGCGTTGCAAACACGGGCTCAACAGGGGCTGCCTTGCTGCGCGTCGAGGCCGTGTAGCTTTCGATGATCTGATCGGTCGTGAGCGAGGCGGTCGAGCCGTGCATCTCGATCTGGGCTCCCGGCTCGGCCTGTGCCTTGGGAGCATCGGGCAATCCCTGCTCCTTCCGCAGGATGTCTTCGAGCATGCTGCGGTTCGGCCACACCTTCTTCTGGCCCGTGAGCTTCTCCTTCAGAGCCAGCGCGTCGGGCTGCATGGGGTTGAGCGTGAGCGACTGCTCGATCTTCCACAAGGCCTTCTGCGTGTCGCCCGCGTCGGAGAGGCGCTGGGCCTCGACGAGCATCTGGCTCGAGCGCTTGTCGCGGCTGAAGCCCAGCAGATTCTCGCGCGAGCCCGAGCGGACGCGGTCGATCGCTTCTGTGCCGCGTTTGCCCATCGAGGACATCGCCTGGTCGTTGACGATCGTCGGGGTGATGAGGAAGATGATCTCGGTGCGCTCGATGGTGTCGTCGTGCCCGCGGAAGGCCTCTCCCAGGAACGGAATGTCGCCCAGGATCGGCACCTGCCGGCGCGTCGTCTGCGTCTTGTCGCGGAAGAGCCCGCCCAGCACCACCGTCTGCCCGTTGCCGACGATCACGTTGGTCGTCAGCTCGTTGGTGATCTCGTCGGGCACCGTCACCGTCGCGCCCGAGCTGTTCTTGATGTCACGCACCACCGCGGTCGAGACCTGGGGCTTGAGCTCAAGCCGGATCATCCCATCGTCGGAAACAAATGGGCGGAAGTGCAGCTGCGTACCAGTGTCCAGGAACTCGACGGTCTGCGTCGTGGCGGTGTCGGTCGACGTGCTGCTGAGATAGCCGACCCGCTGGCCGACGAGCACCCGGGCCGACATGCGGTTGAGGGCCATGATCTTGGGGTTGGACAGGATCGTCGTGTCGGTGACCTCATCCAGCACGCGAAGGAAGAACGCCACATCGTTCTTGATGATGCCTAGTTTAAGTGTCGAGGGCCCGCCCACGGTGTTGCCGGCGTTGCTGGTGATACCGCCGCCCCCGTCGCGGCCCACAGCGGGAATATCGGCCGCGCCCGCGCCGCTCAGCTTGCTCCGGTTGTTCACCTGGATCGAGTCCACGGTCTTGAGGGGCCCGCCAATTGCCGTGAAATCTGAGAAGTTCAAGTTGCCGATCAGAGCGAAGTCGATGCCGAACGCGTTGGCCTCGTTGAGCGACGCCTGCAGAATCGTCGCCTCGACGAGCACCTGCGCGGGGCGGGTGTCGAGCTGCTTGATCAGCTCCTCAACCGCCTTGATGTTCTCTTCGTAGTCCACCACGACCATCGTCGCGCCCGAGGCGAAGTCGTCTCCCCCGGTCGGCACATCGCTCTTGCCGGGGAAGGGTGTGGTCTTGCCGGGGGTCTTGATCTGACCGCCGTCGGAGAGCGCGGCCTTCACGAACTCCGCCGCGTCGATCGCGTTGAGATAGTTCAGCTTGATCACCCGCGCGACGCGCGTGCGATCGGCCTCGGCGATCGTCTTCATCTGCTCGCCTGTGTACACGTATATGAAGTTGTCCTTCTCGACAAATCCAAACCCGTTGGCGTGCAGGATCGCCTCGAGCGCCTGGTGGAACGTGACCCCGAAGAAGTTCGCCGTCACACGCGCCGAGACTTCCTTGCTCGCGATGATGTTCCGCTGGCTCTGGATGCTGAGCATCTCGAGCACGTTGGCCAGCTCCTCGTCCTTGACCGCGAGGTCCACGAGCTGGTTGGAATCCACGCGGATATCCATCTGCCCCTTGGTGTCAGACTTGGAGCCCGGGTCCACTATGCCCCCGGGCTGCGCCATCCCGGTCAGGGCCTCGGGATTCGTCGCGGGAGACTTGGTGCCGGGCTTGGGCGGCGATGCGGGATTGCCCGCCCCCGCCGACGGGCCGCCCGTGTTCGGCTGGCCCGCGCCAGCCGTAACGGTCGGGGGAGCAGAGGGCATCGTGTTGAGGCCGGCCGAGGGGGCCTTGGCACCCGACTTGGACTTGGACTGAGCGAGGCCGATGTTCGCTCCAGCCAGCGCGCTCACGATGAACGCGGCGGTGGGCGTGAGTCGGAACGTGAGGCCCGAGATTCCTCGCTGATGGCTGCGCATGTCTGATCCTCGCTTCGAGTCTTGGATTTCACGCGGGGTGCCCGGAACAGACCGATCGCCCAGCGCCGCCCACCAACGTCATCAAACGGATTGGACGGCACCTTGTATGTCGGACCTTCGCGCGCGCGACTTTCGTGGCGACACGCGACCAAGGTGCTGATTGCAACAGTTGCACGGGCTGGACTACACGCAAACTGAATGCGAACAAAAATAAACTTGTAAGTGCGTGAAAGTTGAAACCACCCCATGCGTTTTACGTATATACTCCTGATGTATGGAGGACGTTTCGTGCCGACTTTCATGACAACCAAGCTCATCACACTCGCCGTTTCGGGCAATTCTCGCGCGATTGGCGAGTCTGGCGGCGGATTGCAGGCGCGGAAGAGGTATACCGATCGGGTTTTGGTCGCTAGGCTCCCCGTCTCATTCATGGGAAGGTTGGCGGATGGCAAGCACAATCGAAACGATGCTCGATCGGTTCTTCGGGCCGGGCAAACGCGGGGCGGCGAATCGCAGGCCGCTGCTCACGCGCGCCATCAGGTTGGCGGGACCCGTGGTGGAATGGTGCCAGTCGGAACTGAGGACGTCGGCCGATCGGGCTCTCTTCGCCGAATGGCTGCTGTGCGTGGACGCAAATCCGTTCATGGACAGGAGCAGCCCGCTGCTGCCCCATGTCGGTGTGCGATGGTCGGTACTCGGAGAGCCCGCGACGCTCAGAGTCATTTATCACGTCGATCCGGCGTTGAACATGGTGAAGGTGCTGTCCTGCGCACAAGTTCAAGACTGACGAGCACATGATGGAGGCGTCCGATGTCGTCCAACACGAATCATGGCCCAAATCACATCCCCAGCCATTACGCGTGCATCACTACCGCGAGCGGCGATGTCACCCACGTCGTCGTGCCCATCGGAGACTTCGAACGATTGCAGGCCGAGCACCAGGCCATGGAAGCAACCACGGCCCCCGCCCAGAGCGAGATCGACGCGGCCCTGCGAGTTTTGAACGATCCTGCAACCACCTGGCACGACGCGGGCACCGTCTTTGAACAACTCGTCCGCCGCGGCCTCGCCCCACTTCGCAAAGAACGCGGCCTCACCCAGACCGATCTGGCCGCCATGCTCGAACTCTCTCAAGCTCAAGTCTCCCGCCTCGAACGCGACCTCGACGGCGCCTCCCTCCGCCTGCTCCGCCGAATCGCAACCCTGCTCAAGCCCGACGGTAACCAGCTCAAGGCCGGTTGATTTGTGTCACCCGTCGGCGTGATTCGTGCCACTCATCGGCTTTGAGATGAGTGCCGATCAACCCGGTGCATCCAATGACACTGTGATCCGTGCCACTCATCGGCTCTGAGATAAGTGCCGCCGAACCGAGAGGTGAATGCCCCGGAACTCGAAGCGACATCCGGGCACGACAAAAGGCAAGACCCACGACTTGGCGGCCATCTGCCGTTTTCAAAGGCTCCTGTGACCGGTGACTCTTGGTGTCTTCCCGCACGGACCGTTGCAATTCGCCCTCGTGCAATTTCTGTGTTTGCATCAATTCCTCTCGTTCCAAGGCTCTTTCGCACGATCTCCTGCTCCGCGCCACCCTCTCGCAGGGAATTCTCCTTGACAATTTGAAGCCCTGTTGTAGGACTCAGTATCCTGCTTTCACAGGACGAGATCGAGCTCCCATGATCCAAGCGATCCCTTCAAATCCCCAAGGCCCGAACGCGTCCGCCCGGCGCGTCACGCGAAATGTGTGCGCCGGGGGGGGGGCGAGTATTCGGACGTTTGGGACAGCGGGGAGTGGGGCGGCCTGAATCGCGACGAGAGCCGCCGAGCGTCATTTCGCTCGGGGGAGGCCCAGTCGTGACCCCAAACCGCGATTCGGGTGGCGAAAGTGGGATCCTGAGGTATACTCGGGGCATGACGACTCTATCGAATGGACGGGCTGTTTCCCTCGCCGCAGTGGTCGCGTTCTCGGGTGTGGGGGTGGCGAGGGGGCAGTTGTACATCCTTCCACAAGGGCCGGGGCAGGACTTCTCCAAGGCCGTGGGGCTCTCGGCTGATGGGCAGGTTGCGGCGGGATGGGGCTACGACAGCCACCACCCGATTCCACTCGTGGGGTTCAGGTGGACCGCGCAAGAGGGACGGTACGAATTTGGCTCGATGCCGGGTGGGGGACGCCAGACGCAGACAACGGCCTTGTCGGGCGATGGTGATTCGGTTGTCGGCCTGGGCCAGGCGGCGACCAATGCGCCGCTTCGCCCGTTCATTTACCGGCGTTCGGCCGGGTCCGCGGAGTTCCTGGGAACGGTCATGGGGCTTAGCCAGAGCGAGGCGCACGGCGTCAGCGGCAATGGTTCGGTGGTCGCCGGGAACGCGCACGATTCAAGCTTCTTCGTCGGCCAGGCATGGCGCTGGACCCAAGCTGGCGGTATGCAGGCGCTCGGCTTCACACGCCCATCGCACTTCTACAGCGACGCGACCGGCATCAGCCGCGATGGACGAACAATCGTCGGTTACAGCTACGACGGGAACATCACCGACGCATTTACCTGGACCGAGGAGCACGGGATGACTGCGCTTCCATGCCTCGCCGGTGATAACGCCCATGCTTACGGAGTCAACGCGACTGGAACGATTGTGGTGGGCTCGTCTTATTACGGAGGAGGGCGCGATCATGCCGTGCTGTGGGAAAATGGGACCGTCCTTGATCTTGGCGTGACCGCCACGATGCGCCGGTCGTTCGCCAAAGCGCTGTCAGACGATGGCTCCGTCGTGGTTGGATATGCTCAAATGCTGACGGGCTCAGATAATGCTTGTATTTGGACCCGGGCGACCGGAATGATGCTCCTGGGCGACTACCTGACCTCGATAGGTGTTGGAGTACCAAACGACTGGTCGTTTGGGAGTGCAGAGGCCATTTCGGCGGACGGTCGAACGATTGCGGGTCGCGGGTGGCATGGATCCGGCAGCAGCGAGGCCTACGTCATCACCATTCCGGCGCCCTGTTCCATTGCGCTGTTGGGCATGTTCGCGCTGCGTCATCGTCGTGCTCGCTAAGCACATTTCTTTCCTTGGCAAGTTCATAAAGGAAGCTCCTCATGCGAAAGTGGAAAGTTCTCGGTCTCTTTCTGGCGTCAGGGTCCGCGGGGTCAGTTCTCGCGCAACCGGTCAACGTCCCAACGGCATTCATGTGGGCACCGGCGATTCCCTCGGCTTGGCCCGCAGGGTTGACGGGGATCACGCCAATGGTCCACATCGACACCAACTACGCTCTTCCAGACGAAACAGGGAACCCCATCACCGACCCAACGGCAGCTGGAATCTTCGCCGCACACCGGGCCGCAGCTCTCGCGACAGCTTCTGGGTCTGCGGGAACATTCAAAGTCTGCATTTTGATCAAAGACTTCGGCAAAGGGGGCGATCAGAACTCCAGCTTGAGTTTGAACCAGCGCAACTTCTTTGACCCCGCCGATGACTTACAGCCCATCGCCGGTAGCTTCAACTGGCCTCATCCCACAATCCTGGACTCGAACAACATCCCTCAGCCCGACCCGACGGCCAAGCCCAATCTCCACCCCTTCCTGATCAACGCGAACTCAGGCCCCGCGAACATCACGAGACGCCCGCTGCACGATTGGATGCAACAATTCGTTGCGGGGTATGTTTCCGTCGCTGGCGCTCCAAAGCCCAGCGCGTTCTACTTTGACAATGAGGTCGTTCTCGCTTCACCAGTTGGACAAAATCCAATATATCTTCTCGAAGAGCTTGCCAAGATGCCGTACTACTGGTCCCAGATCCCTGTTCCGGGACAGGTCCATCCGGTGACGGGACTTCCCGTCACGCTTCAAGAACTCTATGGCATTCAAGTGACCGCTTGTGGCTGGCTTGCCGACATTGGCGATCAAATCAGCTCTGCCTCAAACGCAATCGACCTCGCGAAGAACAGAGAAGTGATGTCATGGTGGTATGGAATCTGCCAGCAGGCAAGAAATGCCGTTCTCAACTACTCTGCATACGGCGTGATTCATTCCATCCCCACATGGGTGGACGTGAAGTGTGGAAACTACGACGATCTGAACGCCGACGGGGCCATGGATGCCACGGGGTGGTTCACGGATCGCAAGTCAACCGGCGTGCAGGCAACCGACAATTTGGACTACGTCCCCAGGCCGCCCGCACTGAACCGCGCGTGGAACATGCTTCCACGCGCCGATGCAGAGCGAAGCCACGGCGGGGCGCTGTACTTCCTCAACAACAACCGGCGGTACTGGGGTCTCTCCAAGAAAGCTAGCGGGGAGTCGGACTGCCCGGTGCTTTACGAGCTGCAGGACCTCGAATTGAACGGCGACGGCTACCGTCCCGGATTTCAGCAGATCAACGTGTACTCGGGGCTGCTGGAATCGCCCTGGGAGACGGCGGTTCGCCTGTCGCGGCACAGCGTCGAGTCTTCGATCAACTCTAACGGCGGCATGCACAACAACAGGCTCGCTCCTTGGGTGCAAATGCCGTACACGACGTTTCTTGCTGACGGGAACGAGACTGCGCCCAACGCTGGGTACCGAACACAGGCCCAGATCGCGACAATGGTGGCGATGCTTCGCGCGAAGAATGTTCCGGAGATTCAGTTCTTCACCGACGACGCCGCGTATCTCACCGAGAACACGCCCGAGGCATGGCTGGAAACGTCGGACGTGTTGCGGCAGGTCTACGGAACGCGTGTCGATGCGTACTCCATTCTTCCCCCGCAGTTGAATCCGCCGCCGGTCGCACCGGCCAAGCTGGAGTACACGCTTCGGAACTCGGCCGGAACTCTCGACACCGTTGATATCCTGGGGTCGTTCGCGGCGTACAACCCCACTGAGTACCTGCCACAGCCCAAGGCTCAAGAGCTGGTCGTCGATTTCAAGTGGGTTCCGGGTCCGGGCGATGGGCTCTTGGGACGCCCGGCCTTCCTGCTCGACAATCGCATGAACAGTCTGCGGATGAACATCGAGTACGCGACAAATCGAATCGACACGCTCGGCGAAGTGTTCGTGTGGCGGCGCAACGATCCGCCGACAGTGCCGTCGGAGTGGGTACGGGCCCGTGTTGTGAACACCCATGCGGCCAACTTTGTGTGCCGGTCTGCAACCCTGGCGGGACTGTACTCGAACCGCGTTACGCTGTCCGTCGAAACTCACGACCGATCTGACAGGCCGCCCGACAGCATCGTCTGGTACGATTCGCAGGCCGCCGTGTGGAAAACGCGAATCAAGATTCGGCAGACGAACCTTGTGGCTTCGGCACTCACGACGAAGTTTGACCTCGTGCAACTCTACCCCGACTACCTTCCCCCGGTCCTGCAGGAGGACGTGTTTGCAGCCGCTGACCTGAACATGGACGGGGTCGTTGATGCGAACGACCTTGTGGCTTTCATGGACGCCTGGGTGGACGAAGCCCCGCCCGCCGACCTCGACATGAACGGCTCGGTCGACTTCGACGATCTGGACACGTTCGTCAACGCCCTGGGCTGATCGGACGACCCCGAGAATCCCGTTGCTCTCATTTCACGCCGCCGACCCGCCCGCAAGGCAGGTCGGCGGCGTTTCTCATGGACTGTCTGCCTGCCGCGTCATCCCGCCGCCCGCCGGTTCGTGAGCGGTGCGTGAACCATCGCCAAGCCAACGAGTGGCACGAATGCGGTGCTTCCTCGGGGTCGCCCCGGGCCTCCGGGACGCGAACAATGACGGCATGGATGTGATCTCCCGCGTCAAGCATCCCGCCGTCGCTCTTGAAACAACTTTGCTGCTTCACGGCGTCCCTCGCGCCGAGAGCATGCCTTTGGCTGCGGACCTTTGCAGGCTTGTCGCGGCCCAGGGAGCGCATGCCGCTGTGGTGGGGGTGGTCAACGGGCGGCCGATCGTCGGGCTCACCAACGACGAGCTTGCTGAGCTGCTGGGCGCGGCCAAGGTGGAGAAGTGCAACACGGCAAATCTGGGCGTGGTTCTATACCGGGGCTCGCACGCGGCGACCACCGTGAGTACGACGATGGAGCTTGCAGCGGCCGCGGGCGTCAGGGTCTTTGCCACGGGCGGGCTTGGGGGCGTCCATCGCGCCTACGGCACGAGGCTCGATATCTCGGCCGATCTCGCGGCTTTCACGCGCTTTCCAGTTGCTGTTGTGACCAGCGGAGTCAAGAGCCTACTCGACGTGGAATCGACGCGTGAGGCGTTCGAGACGCTGGGCGTTCCCGTTGTGGGATATCGCACCGATCGCTTTCCAGCGTTTTATCTGCGAGAGAGCGACGCCGACGTCGACGCTCGATTTGATGACGTGGGAGAACTCGCCCGGTTTGTGGCGGCCGAGATGCGGCGGACTGGCCGCGGGGTCGTGGTCTGCAATCCGATTCCCAAGCAGGACGAGATCGATCGGCGAAGCTGGGACCGCTGGCTCTCGCTTGCAACCGAACCGGGGGCACGAGATCAGGGGGCGAGCGGACGCGACCTAACGCCGGCGACGCTCGGGCGACTCCATGAGCTTTCGGCCGGGGCGACACTTCGGGCGAACTTGTCGCTGGTGCGGTCCAACGCGTCGCTGGCGGGCCTGATCGCGTCGAAGATCGAGGCAGTAGTTTGAGGTTATCGGGCTGTGAATGTCTCTCACGTCCCGCTTCACCAAATCTTTGCGGACGCTGGAATGGGCCCGAAGTTGCCATAGTGGGTCCGGCTGGTACCATCCATCACGCTCGTAAGAGTGCGACTCAGCGGCAGTTGTGTGAGCGTTGCTGTTGAGGTCGAGGGTTCAGAGAGGTTCAACAACTCAGGTCGGATAAGAGGTCGTCGGCGAGACGGCGGGCTGTCCCCGCCTGATCTTTTCGGTGGCGAGGGATTTTCCCCACGCACCACTCGCGGACGTATTGATGGAGTGTGCAAAGTGGGTCCGGTTGGTCACGACGAAAGGAATGCCATGAAGAAGAATGCTTGTGTTCTCGGGATGATCGCGGTGGCGGGGCTCGCGCTTCCTGCGATGGCGCAGGACAGCGTGTCGAACAGCAACGGTTTGCCGGGCGACGCGCTCTCGGCGAACGCGACGGGGACGCCGTTCCAGAAGTCCTCGTATGTGGTCGATCTGGTGCCGCTGTATTCATCGTGGAACAACAAGTTCGGGATCGCGCCGATCATGAAGGCGTCGACGATCAACGCCGGGTTCACGGGCGGTGCTCTGGGCACGTTCTTCAACGGGCAGGTGAGCGCGCAGAGCATCAGCCAGACCCTCCGCACCAACGTCTCGTACCCCTCGTCGAGCTATAAGCTCTGGCAGGACACCGCGGGCGAGGGCCGCGGCGTGCATCCGACCAACAACGCTTCGCCGCAGGTCTTTGAGCCCGCGGGCACTTCGAGCCAGTTCGGGATCACGATGGCGGAGTTCGGCACCGCGGCGGCGACGGCGAACGGCGTGAACTCGGTCCTGACCGGTCTTGTGAACTTCGATCCTGCGACCCCTGGGCGGCTGTGCGTCACGCGCGTCGTTTCGGCGATCAACGCCAACGCGGGCGAGGCGGATCGAAGCCAGTTCGGAATCGGCGCGGTGGACAGCCACGGGGACACGTATTTCCGGGCCGACGCGTTCAATTCGACGGGACCCAATAAGATCACGGGGAACAACTATTTCCGTGTGCGCGCGATCGACAACGGGGCGTTCCTGGGCCGAAACCCGGCCTCGCTCAACCTGATTGACCTGGGGGGCGGGTCCAACGCGACTGCGACAGACTGGATCGTGCGGCTCAGCGCGACCTCGCACAACACGCCCAACGGCATCCCATCCGAGCTAACGACCGACCCCCGCGGCGCGGTGATCGGTTCCAACTTCAACCGTGACTACGTGTATGAGTCCGCACCGCTTGCGATCTCGACGACGACCACGCACCGCCCAGGGACGGGTGACCACCGCGGGGGCGTGGCGTTCTCGGCGCTCAAACTCCGCGGCGTGAACACCGTGGGGACCGCCGCGATGATCACCAAGACCAGCCTGATCATCTCCAGCGGGCAACCCAGCGATGCGATCAGCATGTGGGGCCTCAGCGGCAACGGTCTGCCGGTCAATCCCGTCACGATCCAGCTTCCACGGGCGGTCACGACGACGCTCCCGGATCCGGCCGCGTTCACCACAGCCCCGTTCCAGTATGACTGGGATCTTGGCAACGGCACGGGCGTGGGCGATTTCCGCCACTACAGCAGCCAGGTTTTCGCACGCGGCGGCAACGGGCAGATCGCCATGGGACGCGATCAGGCAGGCCGCGGGCTTCTGGCGGCGGAGGTGAGCGGCGGGCAGTCGATGACGACGGGCACCCCACCGGTCCCCACCGACGACAGCCCCCACAACGCGATTGCCGTCTACCGCTTCGACACTGCGAACCCCACCGGGGGCTCGTGGATCGTTGCGGCGTGGACCAACCCGGCTGGCTCGTTCACGGGCCTCTCGGGCAAGGAGATATACGGCGACAACGGGAACGACGGCAAGCCGTTCACCGGCGATGCGGGCGAGTTTGACGGCGTGGTCGATCTCAACCCGCTCAGCGCGACCTACGACGCGCCGATCGGGCGGCTTTGCCCGGCCTTTGAACGCACCGGCGGCACCATCATCGGGCCCTCGCTCTCGGCGCCGACGTTTGACTCGGTGGGCAACATCTACTTCCTGGCGACGGCCGCTCTCTACAAGAGCTCTGGCATCGACTACGACAACGTGCTGTGCCGCGCGATCTATGACCCCGCGACCTTCTCGTACAAGCTCGAACTCATGCTCGAGCTGGGCAAGACTTTCACGGGCGCGAACTCGGGGCTCAAGTATCAGATCCAGTTCATGTCGGTTTCCACGGCCGGTAGCCGCCCGACCTCCGCGAGCATCTGGTCCGACAATGCGTCTGGTCAGGCTTGGAACAACATGGACCCCACGACGCTCGATATCCAGGATCCGCGAGCCCTTGGCGGCCTCGTGCTTTCCGCCTCGATCATCTATGACCGCAACAACGACGGGGTCTTCGAGAACCCGACGGCCACGAGTGGCAACCCCCTGAGCCCGGATCAGCAGTACAGCACCTTGTTGTATATCGGGTACATGGGCAACACACCCGCCCTGTGCCCCGCTGACTTCAACGGCGACACCGCCGTCGACTTCTTCGACTACGACGACTTCGTGACCTGCTTCGAGGGCGGCGTGTGCCCGCCCGGCAAGACCGCCGACTTCAACAACGACACGGCTGTTGATTTCTTTGACTACGACGACTTCGTGGTCGCGTTCGAGACCCCCTGCTGAGTCTGTGATCGGCAATGTGACGACACTGACCCCCGGGCAACCAGCCCGGGGGTTTTTCTTTGCGAGATGGCACTATCCATTGTGTGGGCAAGGGTTTATACTCTGCGTACCTGAGGAGAGACACGAGATGATGCACCGCTGGTTTGCGCTTGCGATTCTTTGTATTCCCACCACGATCGCGCATGCTCAGTGGAGCCCGGCCGCCGGGCAATGGGGCAAGACCGACGCCCGCGACGTGCGCGTGATGGCTTGGAACGTCAAGGACGGGCTCTGCTCGACGAGCCCCAAGCTCGAGGGTGGCAACAACTGGTGCTGCCTGGCCCGCGTCGTCGCAGCGATGAAACCCGACGTGCTCATCCTCGAAGAGTGCGCCGACAACTCGGGCAACGGCACCGGCGGCAGCGTTGACAGCGTCGCGAATCTCCTCACGACGGCGTCGCTGTTCAAGAATGGCGGCACCGATCCGTTCCGCGGGGGCGCGGTGACGGCGTACATCAAGAAGTACGCGCCCTCGTTCGATCTGCCCTATGTGTACGTCTCGGGGAACACCGACGGGTTCAATCGCAACGTGATCATGAGCCGCTACCCGTTCGCGGACCTCAACGGCGATACCAGGTCGAATTACGACCAGTTCACCAACTCCGCCGACTTGTACGCGCCGGGCGGCGGCACGGGAATCCGCGGGTGGACCGTGGGCGAGATAGACCTGCCCGACGCGAGCTATCGCGGCGACCTGGTCATCGGTTGTTCGCACCTCAAGTCGGGCGGCAACGCGTCGGACTATTCGGATCGGTTGCTCGCCGCACAGAACATCGCGTACGTGATCGACTACTGGTACAACGGGGGGGGGACGGCAACACCGGACCCGCGCAGCAAGATATTCGATTTCCC
>JAYVUC010000037.1:0-16353 GCA_043788295.1 Phycisphaerales bacterium | reverse complement strand
CACGAGCGATACGGCGAGGCTCCAGATCAGCACGGGCGCGAGCCGCGTGCTTAGTTTCAATGCAGCAGCACCGGGCAAGACCAGGAGCGCCGATGCAAGGACCACGCCCGCGAGGCGCATCGCTGCAACGGTGGCGAGCCCGAGCAGCACCATGAGAACGAACCGCATTCGGTCCGTGGCCACGCCGGCTGTGGCGGCGGCGGACTCGTCAAACGCCCAGAACAAGAGTGGCCTGCGGACGATCCACAGAGTCGCGGCGACTGCGGCGGCGATCGCGCCCGCCACAGCAGCGTCGGCCTTGCCGGTGTTCATCAGGTAGCCGAAGAGAAAGCTTTCCCACTGGAACGTCGGGGCGTACTTGCGAACGAGGAGGGAGCCCAGGGCCATGGACGCAACGAGGACGATGCCGATGGCGGTGTCCTCGTGGGTCTTTCCCGAGCCGCGGCCTGCGGAGAGAGCGCCGACGCCCAGGGCCGAGGCGATACAGAAGACGACGACAACGGCGAACTGGGCGATGATTCCGGCGGGGGAGAGATTGGCGGCAGCGAGCCCGAAGACCGCGGCGATGCCAATGCCGCCGAAGCCGGCGTGGCTGATGCCCTGGCCGATGAACGCGAGACGCTTGAGGACAACGACAACACTGAGCGAGGAGCAGAGAATGGCGAGGAAAATGGCGGCGATACACGGAGGCCAGAAGAGCCCGGGATAATCGGTGAGAAACTGGATGGTTCTCATGGCTCATCCGCCTTCCGCGCGTGTGGTGAAGATGGTGGCGGGACAAAGTGTCCTAGGACGGGCGTGATCTGGTCGCACTGGTCAGCCGCGTGGGCGTGGACGTGCAGGTCGCCGAAAATCGCGGAGACGTCGTGGCGGAAGACCTCGGCGAGGACGGCGGCTGTGAGGCCTTTGGGGGCGACGTGACTGTGCAACGTGCGCGAGAGGCAGGCGACGCGATCGCAACCGGCGGCGACGGTTCGGATGTCGTGGCTCACGACGACAACGGTGAGGCCGAGTTCGCGCTTGAGCCGGGTGAGGAGGTCACTGAACTGCTGCTGTCCGGCGGGATCGACGCCCACGGTGGGCTCGTCGAGGAGCAGGAGGCGGGGGCGGTGGGCGAGGGCCCGTGCGATCATGACGCGTTGGAACTGCCCGCCCGAGAGCGAGCCGATGTGGCGATCGGCGAAGGCCTCGGCACCGACGAGGCGGAGGCAGTGCGAGACGTGCTCCTGAGATTCCGCAGGGAGCTTTTTCCAGAATGGGACGCGTACCGCTGCGGCGAGTTCGACAACCTGACGGGCTGAGAGCGGGAACGACAACTCCGCCCCGGTCCTTTGCGGCACCGATCCGACAAGCCCGCGGCGGCACGCCTCACGCGGCGAGAGCCCCAGCACCTCGACACGTCCGCTGGATGGTTGCAATTGGCCGAGCGTAACTTTGAGCAGTGTGGATTTGCCGCCGCCGTTGGGGCCCAGGATTCCGAGGCGTTCGCCGGGCTCAACATCGAGGGAGACGTGCTCGATGGCGAGCGCGGGGCGAGCGTCGGCTGCCCGGGGCGGGTAGGCGTAGCTCACGTCGATATAGCGGATCACGGGGTCGGGCAAGGCGAGAGGCTCCGGGCGTGGGTGCATATTACCTGATGCCGAAGGCCTCCACAAACGCGTGCAGATTCGATCGCATCATCGCGACCCAGTCGCCGGTGCCCAGAGGGTCGACGACGACGAGCCTGAGCCCGGCGGCGTCGGCGATGCGCTGGGCCGATCCGCGGTCGAATTGCGGCTCAACGAAGATCGCGGGCACCTGCTCCTTTCGTGCGGCATCGACGATCGCGGCGACCTTGGCCGGATCGGGCTCGGAGCTTTCGACGGGACGCAACACTTCCACCACTCGCAGGCCGTACCGCTCGGCGAGGCGACCCCACGCGGAATGGTGCGTGACGATCGCCCGCCCCCTGAGCGGTGCCAGCGCCTTGCGATACTCGTCATCCACTGCGAGAACCTGGTCGAGGAGCTTGGCCTGCATCTGGTCGAACGTCGTGGACAAATCCCGGCCATGTGCCACCATTGCCGACTGCAACGCCGAACGAATCGACGGGACGAGCTGCGTGACGAGAATTGGATCGAGCCAGACGTGCGGATCGACGCCGTGGTGATCCTGGTCGTCGTCGTGCGCGCCTTGCGGCGCGGACTCGGGCGTGTGGTCAGCGTCGACGGGCATCACGACGCCCAGGCACTGGCCGCAATCGACGACCTGGCGCGTGGGAGAAGAATGGTCTCGCAGAAACTGTTCGACCTTGGGCTCAAGCCCGAGACCAACGAGCACGATCACGTCGGCTCCACCCAGGATCGCGAGATCCTCGGGCGTGAACTCGTAGCCGTGCTCTGACCGCCCGGGCGTCATCAGAACCTTCAGCGTCGCGCCATCGGGCAGCATGGGGCTGACAAGCCCGGCGAGCGGGGCGATCGTGACAACCACCCGCATCGGGCCTGCCTGGTTGCCGGCCTGCTTTGAGCAGGCCGGCGAGAGCAATGCGGCGGCGAGCACCAGAAGCGTCGCTATCCATAGCTTTGCCGGTTGACTCATGGCGATCCTCCTGAGAATGCAATCTCAATAAGTCTACGCCGCACCCCCTTCGCTGGTTCGGGAGCCATGGCGGCTCGCCGCCCGCGCTGCGCGTCCGTACACTTCGCCGTGCGACACGCCGCTTGTTCAATCATCGCAACTCTTCTGTGCTTCTCGCTTGGGGGCTGCCTCACAGATCGCAATCCGCCGCCTCCGGTCGTGGCACCGGCGGGCGACAACCCGTTCTCGCCCGTGACCCTGCGTGTGCATCCGCTCACGCACGTGATGATCGAGTCCGGGGGCTCGCCTCAGATCATTTGCCATGTTGAGCTGCGCGACGCCTGGGGCGACAGCGCCAAGAGCAAGGGCATGCTGACCATCCGCCTCTTTGGCCCACCCATGGCAGCGGGTGCGGCCAGCACCGGTGGCCGCGAGATCAACCGGTGGGACGTGAATCTGTCCGACCTGGAGACCAACGCGGCGATGTTCGACCCCGCGACTCGCACGTACCGCGTACAACTCACCGGCGGCCCACAATGGCTCGCCGGCTTTGCGCCCAAGCAGGCGGAGGGCACCCTCGCGCCGAAGATTTCCAAGGCCATCGTTCAGGCAACACTTACTTTGGGCACCGACACGACCATGAGCGACGACCTCGTGCTTTCACGATGAGTCGGCAGGACCATCAGGGCTTGGGTTCGTCCTTTAGCTCGCCGCGCTGGCGGTATTTCTCGCGGTACTTCTCGTAAAGCTCGGTCTGCTTGTTGCGCAGGTCGACCTCGCGGCCATCGATGAACGCACGCTCGACTTTCGTGGTCGTTTCCAGCGGATTTCCGGTGGTGATGAGCAGCGTCGCGCTCTTGCCTTCCTCGATCGTGCCGTAACGATCGGCGATGCCCATGATCTCGGCCGGCCAGATGGTCACCGATTTGAGACCATCGCCTGCGGAAAGGCCGTACGCCACGGCGGTTGCCGCGTGATACGGAAGGTTTCGCTCGCGCGAGGGCTCGTGCCCGCAGCTGATACAGAACTTCACACCCGCGTCACGAAGTCGCTTGGGAAACGTGTAGACCTCGTCGTAGGCCGAGTCGCCGCGCCTGGGAAGTTTGTGCGTGCCCATGACGATCACCGGTACGTCGTGCGCTTTGAGAGCTTCGGCGGCCATGACGGCGTCGCGGCCGCCGACAATCACACACCTGAGCGAGCGTTCGGCGCAGAAGGCGACGGCGGCGGTGATCTGGTCGACGTCATTGGCCTGGACGAAGACGCGAGCCTTGCCCTCCATCGCCGCCCGCATTCCTTCCCAGCGGAGATCAACGGACGCGCCGAGGCTCTGCTTGACGTAGGCACGGGCCTGGTCGATCGCGTCGGTGAGCGTCGTGAGCCGCTTTTTCAGTTCCCGAGACTGATCCTCGCTATCCTTGTCATCGACACCCTGGGGCAAGCGCATCAAGGGCCATTGCACGTACACACCGCACGATGGCTGTGCGGCGATGTCCTCGACGGTCCAGCCATGCAGACGGATGACACCGGGCTGGCCCGATATGAGCCCCCCGGTTGGAAAGACGCCCGCGAGCAGGACACCATTGGTCCGCGCGACGGGGAGAAGCGTCGAATCGGGGTTCACCGCGGCTGTCGCACGGGCCTCAGGCGTGATGTCGCCCACTTCGTCGGTGTCGCGGCTTGAGCGGATGCTGGACATTTCTTCGAGCCCGAGCTGTGTGGATGCGCTGATCATGCCGGGCCACACGTGCTTGCCCTTGGCGTCGATCTCGAGCGGGCCGGGGGCGGCGAATCGTGCCCGGGTTCTGAAATCGGCCCATTCGGCGGCTGTTGCGACGCGGGTCAGCTTGCCGTCGGCGAAGTAGACCACGCCGTCCGCGATCTCCGGGCCGCTCACGGGGTGCACGGTCGCACCGACGATCACCGTCGCCCGTGTTTGGACCGGCGACACGTGCGTAAGATCCTGAGCCCGAGCATCCGCAATCGTGCTCGCGAGAATCGCCACAAGGGCTGCATGAACGATCGCTTTCATCGCGCGGCCTCCAGGGTCGTATGAAGTTGCCCGCACCCGCACTCGCCGGCGCGGGTTGCGTAGGGATCGAGACCTTCTTCGAGCATCCGCATGTACTCGCGGCTCATCAGGCCTCGACTCTCTTCAGGCTTCTTATCTCCCCCACTGCTGTCCTGTCCGCGCCCTCCTCCTCGCCCGTTGCGATCTTCCTTGTCATCGCCAGCCAAAACTTTCTGGATGATCCGCTGCCTTTCCGCCGTGTCGCGCACACGATTCTTGGCGTCCTGGCCAAGCGTGAAATAGGGCCGCCCGTCGATCCACGTCTGCTCGCAGCGAGAGAACGAGCTGAGCGGCGGCCCGGACCACACCACGAGGTCCGCGTGCTTGCCCACCTCCAGCGAGCCGACGTACTGATCAATCTTCAATTGCTTCGCGGGGTTGATCGTGACGAACGCGAGCGCGGCCTCGGGCGGCATGTCGCCGTACTTGACCGCCTTGGCTGCCTCGCCGTTGAGCCGCCGCGCCATCTCGCTGTCATCGCTGTTGAAACTCACGACGCACCCGACCTTGGCCATCAGCGGCAGGCCCTGCGGGATCGCGTCCTGCACCTCGACCTTGTACGCCCACCAGTCGGCGAAGCCCGACGCACCGCCCGAGAAATCACGCACGAACTCGGCGACTTTGTAGCCTTCCAGGATGTGCTGGTAGGTGCCGATCTTGAACTTGAAATCCTGGGCGACGCGGGCGAGCATCACGATCTCGTCCTGCCGGTAGCTGTGGCAATGCAAGAGCCTTTTGCCCTCGAGCACCTCGACGAGCGGCTCAAGCTCAAGGTCACGCCTGAAACCCGGCGTGCCTCGCGCGGCGGCATATCGCTGGGCGGCGGTGAACCGATCGCGGATGAGGGCTTCGACGCCCATGCGTGTCTGCGGATAGCGGGTCGTGTCGTTGCTTCCGCTGTTGCCGCGCTTGGGGTTTTCACCCAGGGCGAACTTGATGCCCGGTGCCGCTTCAACAAACTTCATGCCGTCGATCGCGGTGCATCCCCAGCGGAGTTTTTGCGTGATGGACTGGCCTCCGATCGCGTTGGCGGAGCCGTGGAGCGTGTTCACGCACGTCACGCCACCCGCGAGCTGGCGGTACCAGTTGGGATCGTCGGGTGTCGTCTCGTCCTCGATTCGGCACTCGGATGTCACCGCCCGCCCGCTCTCGTTCACGCCCTTGAGCCCCGTGTGGCTGTGGCAGTCGATAATGCCCGCAGAGATGTGCTTGCCCGTGGCATCGACCTCACGCCGTTGCCCGTCGCTCTTCTTGACATATTCGCCGGCCTCCTGCTGCGTGCCGACGAACACGATCGTTCCCTTGGACACCACGATCGTGGCGTCCTCGATGACGCCGCGAGGTCCGCTCGTCCAGATCGTCGCGTGAGAGAAAACCGTGGTTTGATCGCTCGGCGGCTCAACGAACGCGAATGGACCCACAGGCAGCCCGGCGAACTCGGGCACGAGGTTGATCTTCGGCTCTGGTGTCGCCTCGATCGCAAGCTGTTGCGATGTGTCACGCTTTGCGGACCATTGGAATGCCTCCCCGTCTGGGCGAATGCCGCTGCCGGTCATCGTCGAGAGCGTGCCCCGAGCGTCGCGGGTGACCGTGCCGGTCATCGTGAAAAGCCCCTTCTGCCCGTCGAGCGGCTCGTGATCAAAGACAAAGCTCACGCGGTCGCCGTCGAGCGATTGCGACTTCGCATCGACCGACTTGCCGTCGCGCCACACGGTGACCTTGGGCGAACCGGGTTCACCTGCCACGACCAGCTTGCGATCCGCAGCGGGGGCACCGACAATCTCAACTTTCCAATCGCCGACGATCATCAGCGGCGACTTCTCGATCTCAAACCGCTTGCCGTCAATCCACACCGACATCACGCGCGGATCACGCGGCTTGCCCGGTTTTTTCTTGTCCTTCGCACCGTCCTTCGGGGCGGCGCCAGGCTTCTCCTGGGGCTCCTTGGCTTTGGATTCCTCTGGCGCCCCCCCACCATCGCCCGCTCCCTTCGAGGCTTTGGGCAGTGCGGCCGGGGCCGCGGGTGTTCCCTTGAAGAGATCGCCGTCGGCAACCACGAGATTCGCGATCATCCCGATCTTGACCGAGCCCATTTTGCTCTCAACGCCTAGCATCGCCGCAGGCCTTGTCGTGACCATCGCCAGGGCAACGTCGGGCGACAGGCCCGCGTCGATCGCCTTGCGGAGGCTCTTCGAGAACTCCGCGCGGTCCTTGAGCTTTGCCGTCGTCAACGCCGGTGCAAACCCGGCCACTTCGAGCCGCTGGGCGTTGCTGGGTGCCTGCTCCCAATGGATAAGTGTGCGAAGATCGACCTCTTCGGCGCGGCCCACGCTCGACACATCGGGCGTCTTGGGAAAGTTCAGCGGAATGGCAAACGGGACCGGATGCCCGGATTGCCCCTCGCGTGCTGCTTTGAGCGAATCGAGCCGGCGATATTCGGTTCCGGTGCCGACGATGATCGCGGCTCGCCCGAACTCGTGCGCGATTCGCATCGCCCGCCACTCGTCGAGCTCGTCGCCGCTCGTGAAGAGCAGCGGCGCGTCGGCCACTGTGCGCGAGATCGCGTCGAGGCACGACCACGCCGGTTCGCCATTTCCGCCGCGAACCCCATCACGAAGGTCCGCGTCGATCAGCGTCTGGCGAATCAGCGCCATCGCTCCCATCTGAGCTGTGGGGTACGACTCCCACGCCGACTGCTGCGCTTCCGCCCCTCGCCTGCCGCGGCCTTCGCCGTCGGGGCCTCCACCGCGACTGGTCTCAAACGCCATCGCGTGATAGGCCCGTTGCACATACACCGGGGGCCGCGACATACTGGGCTCGTCATCGGGCACCGCGAGCGACACCACCGCGCCGCTGCCGCGCAGCACGCCGCCCGATCGCTTGCCCGGGTCCATCGGCGAAACACCCGCAGCGGTGAAGCCCAGTTTGCGAAGCGCGTCACCCGTCGCCTTGTCCATTCCGGCCACGCCCCCCGCCTCGACAACCGATCGCTCGGGCGTGACGTGCGAGTTCCAGTGTCGGCCCGCCGCGTCGGCCTGTGGCTTGGCAACCTCGACTTCTACATATGGGTCGATGAAGCCGGCGTAGACCTGCATGCCCGTGCAGTCCCAGATTCGTGCGCCCTGGGTGGATGGGCCGCCCGCTCCTGGCCCGTTGCCGGGTGGCGCAACCTCCTTCGACGCCCAGACCGCCTCGATTCGGCCATTGGCGATCAGCACGGTCGCGTCGGCGAGTGTCACTCCGGGTTCGGGATGCAGCGTGCAATGAACGAGCGCGTGCCGCGAGACGTCGGCGTGCGCTGGGCCGTTGGTCGGCGGATCGAGCGGACCGACATCCACGCCAACCCCAAGCAGGGCGATCGAGAATCCCGCGGCGGTTGCCAGACAAAGCGTCAGGCTACAAGTCAGTCCGTGTTGCATCCGGGCAGTCTACAGACATTTGCGCCGCCGCGCTATCCCACCCGCTCGGGCTTGGTGTCACGGTTCATAAGCCGGCCTATTGCCTCGATGGGGTCCACGCCGTCAAACAGCACCGAATGCACTGCCTCACAGATCGGCATTTCCACCGCATGCAGCTTGGCCAGCCCCACCACCGCTTTGCACGTCGCCACGCCCTCAACGACAAAGGGCGTCGAAGCCAGATAGTCGGTCAACGCCACCCCGCGGCCCAAAGCCTCGCCGCACGAGCGGTTGCGACCCTCGCGGCTGAAACAGCTTGTGGCTAGGTCGCCGACTCCCGCGATGCCGAAAAAAGTCTCCCGCGAGGCTCCCATCGCCACCCCCAGCCGCGTGATCTCCGCGAGGCCTCGCGCCAGCAGAGCGCTCTTGGCGTTGTTGCCAGCTCCAAGCCCATCCACGATGCCGGCCGCGATCGCAACCACGTTCTTCACAGCCCCCGCAAGCTCCACCCCGATAAGGTCGGTGTTTGTGTATACCCGAAGCCAACTGGTCGTGAACAATCCTTGCACCCGCTTGGCGAACGCTTCATCCTCACTCGCAGCGATCATGGCCGCAGGCAGACACCGGGCAAGCTCCGGGGCGATCGTCGGCCCTGACAAACACCCAATCGAACGCGGCTTCGCGTCGGCGCCATCCATCAGGGTATCTGCGATTACTTCCGAAACGCGCTGAAGGGATGACGCCTCGATCCCCTTGGCAACCGAAAGGACAGCCACGTCGGGGCCGATCAGGGGTCTCACCTGAAGCCAGACGCCGCGCACAAACTGCACCGGAATCGCCGAAACGACCAGCCACGCGCCCTGCACCGCGCTGGCGAGTTTCAGATTCACCTCGACTTTCTCGGGCATGCGAAAGTCCATAAGCTTTGGTGAGCAACGGGTTTGCAGCAGTTGACCAGCCTCGTCAGCGCTTCGGCCCCAGAGGGAAACCCGCGGGCAGGAACCCGCCAGAATGCCCGCCGAAACGAGTCCCATCTGGCCGATGCCCAGGACAGCCACCTTCGGCAGTGAAGGGTCTCGATGGGGAGCACGGTTGGTTGACATCCAAAGGAGTCCTTTGATGGGAACAAGGTGCAAGGGGCCCGAACCGGCCGCGCTCGCCGAGCGTATGCTAGATTGGTCGGAGCTTGACGGGCCGCCCTCTCGCGGCATTCTTTCTACCGTTTGGCCCCCCGCGAGGACCGTTTGATTGCTTTTTGCCGCGGCCAGATCTCGCCGCGAGGAGTTCTAGACGCATGGCCTCTCACGATCATTCCCACGTCGGCCACGACCACAGCCAGTCCGCCACCGAACAGCGCGATCACGAGATCCAGTGCTGCTCTCACCACGAGGTTGAGATCGACCGCTACATCCTTCTGTGTCTGGTGGGCGGCGTGCTGGTACTCGTCAGCACCCTTTGCCACTGGTTCAAGCTCTCCAACGAGCTGATCGGCACATTGCCCGCCGCGGTGGGTGCTCTCCTGCTCAGCCTTCCGCTCTTCGTGGCCGCCTGGACCGAGCTACGCACCATGGTGCTGTCGAGCTCCTCGCTCGCCGCACTCGCCATTCTGGCCGCGATGGCGAACAAGGACTACGTTGTTGCCGGGTGGCTGGCCTTCATCCTCGTCGTCTTTGGGCAGCTCGTGCGCCGTTCGGCTTCCGGGGCCCAGCGCGCGATCGCCGAGCTCGTCCAACTCACACCGGACATCGCTCGGCTCGTCTCAAATGGCGTCGAGCGCGACGTCTCCCTCGCCGAGGTTCAAGTCGGCATGATCGTCCGCGTCCGCCCCGGCGAGAACCTGCCCGTTGACGGCAAGATCGCCTCTGGCCGCTCCACGCTCAATCAAGCCTCCCTGACCGGCGAGGCCGCCCCCGTTGAGGCCGCAGTGGGCGACGAGGTGTACGCCGGCACCACCAACCTCACCGGCGGCATCGATATCCAGGTGACCCGAGTCGGAGGCGACACCACGATCGGCCGTGTGACGCAGCTCATCCGCCAGGCCGAGCAGTCGCGCACGCCGCGGCAGATGCTCATCGAGCAGGTCGCGCAGTTCTTTGTTCCAGTTGTTCTGAGTGTTGCGGGCGTGGTGTGGTTCATGCTCTCGCAGGACCCGGCGACGCAGCCCATGGCCGCCGAGAGGGCCGTCACCGTGCTGGTCGTCACATGCCCCTCAGCCCTTCTTCTCGCAAGCCCCAGCGCGATGCTCGCCGCGTTTGCCGCCGCCGCTCGCCTGGGCATCCTCATCAAGCAACCGAGCTATCTCGAGGCAGCCGCCAACGTCAACACCGTCGTGCTCGACAAGACCGGCACGATCACCACCGGCAAGTTCCAGGTCACGCGGCTCGTGCCCGCCACGGGCGTCGAAGGGGCCGAGCTGCTCAAAGTCGCCGCCAGTGGCGAGCAGCAGTCCAACCACCCCCTCGCCCAGTCAATCATCACCACCGCACGCGCGGCACGCATCGAGCCCGAGACGCTCACGGAGTATGAAGAAGTGCATGGCCGGGGCGTCAAGGCCCGCACGCCCGCAGGTGAGATCGCCGTCGGACGCGGAAGCTGGCTCGTCGAGCTCGAACCCTCGATCAAGGCCGAGTTCGAGTTTGTCGAGGCCAAGCTCGAGGGCATGACCGCCGTCCACGTCATGCTGGGCGGCCGGTATCTCGGAGCCGTGGGGCTCGAGGACACCATCAAGAGCAACGTCAAGAACGTCGTCCAGCGCCTTCGTGATCTTGGCGTCAAGCAGATCGCTATCTTCACGGGTGACAGGCTGAGCGTCGCCAAGCGTGTGGGCGTTGCGATTGGCGTCGACCGCATCGAGGCCGAATGCCTCCCCGAAGAAAAGCACGAGCAGATCAAGGGCATGGTCCGCGCGGGCTACCGCACGATGATGGTCGGCGACGGGATCAACGACGGCCCGTCACTCGCCGAGGCCGACGTGGGCGTCGCCATGGGCCTGGCGGGCTCCGACATCGCCGCCAACTCCGCGGGCGTCGCTCTGATGAACGACGACCTGACCCGTGTGCCATTCCTCATCGAGCTCGCCCGCCGCTCTCGCGTCATCATCGGTCAGAACATCGCCGCGTCGATCGTCATCGCCCTCCTGGGCCTCACGCTCGCCGCCACGGGTGCGCTCTCCAGCACCGGTGCGGCGGTGCAGATCGCGGCCCTCTACCACTTCGCGGGCGACATCTTCGTGCTCGCCAACAGCTTCCGCCTCTTCCGCTTCGGCGAGGACTTCGCCCACAGCGAGGTCGAGGTCGAGCCCCTCGTCAAGCGCCGCGCCGCGTCGCTCCGCGGGCTCGCCGCGAATCAGCCCCAGCCAGCCTGAGCCCCCAACCCACTCGCTGACAACAAGCCGAGCCGATCGCAACCGCGGTCGGCTCGCTTTCTTTCTGACATGCAGTGCTGGGAGTGCGGCTTATCGCGGCGCGACAAGCTCCAGCGACGCCGCGTCCTCGGTCTCCAGGTGCAACTTCACCGTCGCGCCCGCAACGGGCTCCCAGCCATCGGGCAATCCCTTGGCCTTCACATTCACGCGGCTCGATGTTCCAGCAGCCGCCTGCTCGCTCGTCTGCACTCGGAGTCTGAGCTCCTCGTCGCCCGGCTTGAACGGCGAGACCTCCACGATGTTCACCACCGTGTCAGAAAGCAGCGGATCAGGTGGCGGGCCACCCAGCAGCGTCTTGCTCAGGATCAGCATCGCGGTCGAGAAGTAGATGATCAGGCCCGTCACGTCCACCAGCGTCGCCACAAGCGGCGCCGAGATCGCCGCCGGGTCGAGCTTGCACATCCGCAACAGCAACGGCAGCATCCCGCCCATGAGCGACCCCCACAGCACCACGCCGATGAGCGACGCGAAGATGGTGGTGGCGATCAACTGGTAGTGCTCGGTGTACTTGCCACCGTCCCAGCCAAAGTGCCGCCACAGCAATATCCGTCCAAAGCCGATGACGCCCAGGAACAGCCCCAGCACCGCCCCCGTCGCGAGCTCGCGGCCAAAGACCCGCAGCCAGTCTTTCACCCCGACCTCACCCAGGGCCATGGCGCGGATGACCAGGGTCGTCGCCTGCCCGCCGCTGTTGCCGCCGCTCGAAATAATCAGCGGCAGAAAGAGGCTCAGCACGGGAGCAGCCTCGATGGCGTGCTCATAGTGCGTCATGGCCGACGCCGTCAGCATCTCGCCCAGGAACAGCATCGCCAGCCACTTGCCACGCTTGAAGATCAGCTCGTTGAGCGACGCCGCCATGTACGAAACGTCCAGGGCTTCCATGCCGCCCAGCTTCTGGATCTCTTCAGTCGCCATCGCCTGGGCCACGTCGGCGACGTCGTCGTGCGTCACGATCCCCAGCAAGACGCCCCGCGAATCGACCACCGGCAGGGCCGTGCGGTCATACCGCTGGAGCATCGACACCGCCTCGTCCTGGGGCTGATCGGCCCGCAGGCTCACGAACTGATGGTTCATCACACCCGAGATGGCGTCGCCGGGATGCGCAAAGAGCAGCTGCCGCAGCCGGATGTCATCGACCAGCTTGCCCTGCTCATCGACGACATACACCACATTGACCGTCTCGGCGTCACGGCCGTGCTTGCGGATGTGCTCGAGCGCCTGCGCGATCGTCCAGTCGCTGCGCACCCGCACGTAGTCGGGCGTCATGAGCCGCCCCACGCTCCGCGGCGGATACCCGAGGATCGCCTGCGTCACCTTGCGCGTCTCGGGCGAGAGCGACGCCACGATCCGCTGGGCGACCTCTTCGGGCAATTCGTCGAGCAGCCGGGCCCGGTCGTCGGGGTTCATCGCCTCGACCAGTTTCACCGAGCCCTCGGCCCCCAGTGCCCCGATCAGCTCTTCCTGCTTCTCGGGTGAGAGATAGCTGAACGCGACGGCCGCGTCGTCTCGCGGCATGAACCTGAAGCCCACCGCGGCCTGCTGGGGTTCAAGCTCGCTGAGAATCTCAGCAACATCGGCGGGCGGCAACAGGTGCAACGCCTCGCGCAGCTCCGTGAAGAGCCCGTCGCGGATCAATTCGCGGATCTCGGGCTCCAGTAGTTGTGCCGTGGGATTCAAGGACGATCATACCGGCCCGAACTCGCTGCCGTTCGCGTGCTACTGCAAAAGACTCGCCAACGACGTGAGCCCCACCGGCTCTTTCGCAAAGAACCCCTCGCCGGCCCTCGCGCCGATGCGCGAGCCCACATAGCGGTCCTGCGCGTCGATCCACTCGACCATGCCCCGGTTCTTCTCGTTGTCGATGAACTGCGAGCGATACGCGAGCAGCGAGCGTTTCTTGGCCTCGAACCACGACGAGGTGTCGATGACGAACGATGGGTCGGGCATCCGCCTCAGGTGCGAGCAGTAATAGTGGAAGAGCCACTTGGGGTAGATCGGTGCCCCCACACCCACACCCACACCCACCGCCGCGAGCGGGCCATACGCCGCGTACTCCACCGGCTGGGGCGGCGGCGGCGGCATCTCCACGCTCGTAAGCTTCGCGTCAAACCGCGCATCCTCGACGATCCGCGTCGTGGCGATGTGATCGGGGTGGGCGTCCGCTGGGTGCGGGCAGAAGATGATCTGGGCCTGATGGGCGCGGATGACGCCCGCGACCAGGTGCCGCGCCGCGAGCGTGTGCTCCACACGCCGGTTGGGCAGATCGAGCAGCACCCGGCGTATCGGCCTGCCAGCAGGTGAAAGCTCCGCCATCGCCGCCTTCGCCTCGGCGAGCCGCGTGGGGCGATTGCCCACGGGCGTCGGGCAACCGTCGGTCATATCGACCACCAAGACATCATGCCCCCCACCCGCCTGCGACGCGAGCAGGGCGATGGTGCCGCCCATGCCGATTTCCTGATCGTCTGGATGCGGGCCGATGACGAGAATGTTCATACGAAGTCCCTGAGCCGCGTGCGGTGCACTGATTTCCTCGAAGCACTCAGCACGCAGCACGCCCCATTCCTAATCCGGCAGCCCGAACACCACCACAAACCCGATCAACTCCGACTTCCCCCCACTCCCCCCACTCCCCTCACCAGACTCTTCCACTTGGCACAGCACCAGCGTGTCGGGCTTCTCAGAGGCGAAGAAGCCGCCCGCCCTGAACGGCTCGCCATACTCGTCGCGGAACTCGTTGAGCGGGATCGAGATCGACTGGCCGACAGCAATGCCGTCGATGGGCCTGCTGAACCGCCCGTTGAGCCACATCGTGCCCTTGGCGAACTGCTTGGCTGTCGTGTTCGTGAACTCCAGCGTCGATGTCCGCCGAAAGACCTGCACGTCGGCGACCGCCCCCTGCCCAAGCCCCTTGGGGAACGGTCGCGCGTAGTCAACCTTCGTGGGGCTGCTCCCCCACAGCGCACAGCCGCCCCCCACCGCGAGCAACGGCACCAGCACGATCGTCATGGCCGAGATGTGGATGAGCTTCTTCACGCCGGTATCGTCGCATGGTTGGGGGCCGGAAGCAAACGCGAGGCAAAGAGGCGGAACGCAGAGGTCGCGCCCATCAGAACCCGAAGCGCGAGCGAGGGTGGGCACCGGGCCACCATTACGCGCGGGTTCGGGTGGGGGTTCGGGTGGGGGCCTGTGCCGGGGCCGGAACCTTTCGTGGCAAAAAGGTTGCGCCCTGTGCAAGGGGTGGAGCAAATCGTGCAAGGGACGGAGCGCCCCGTGCAAGTGCCGGAACATTTCGTGGCAAAAACGGAGCGTTTTTGCATCAGCATTGCACACATCCGGACGCTCGAACCGTTGCCGAGCGGTGATGCATGACGGCGTTTCCAGCGTCCAAGGCCTTGACTCGGCTGGACTTGTGAGCAATACAGACGCGCCACGCGCCCAGCCGCCTTGGATGTGAACGCGCTGCGAGATCCGCTGGAAAGTGCTGGAACCACAAGGCCTGATTGACCACGTCAGCCATTATCCGGCGGCCTGACCGCGTCCCCCGGGGTAATACGTCGCGGCAAAGTTTGCTGCGGCCAGCCACGACTTGAACGACGGGTCATCGCTGAAGCGTCTGAACAAGTCGGTGTGATCGGCCACCAGAGCGAGCATGGCGCGGTGAAGGGCCGCGTCGTGCTCGATACGGGCGTTCTGCTTATCGGAATTGGCCATCGCGTTTTGGTAGGCCTTGTCGGCCGAAACGGTGGCGGGCAATTCGGCGATCACCCGGCGGATGCGGTCGGCATCATTCCACTCGATGTTGCCAAACTGCTCGTTGAACGACCAAACGATGTTGCTCAGCTTGTCGAGCTCGGGCTCAGGCTTGAACCCGCCGCTGCTGGTGGGCACCGGCTCGACCTCGGCGTTGGCGTCGGTGAGCGCCAGCGCGATCGTCGACTTGGCCTCGGCGCGGTAGCTGTCCATGTCGATTGATTGGAGGATGCCCTTGGAAAGGTCGTCCTCCTTGGGCGCGGGGAGCTTGGGGACCAGAAAGTTGAGAAAGATCGAGAGCTTCTCCCACGCCGCGATGTTGTACGGCAACACCGCCCCCAGAAACCCGTAGCTGCGGATGAACGCCTTGGCATCCCCCTTGAACTTCACCTGCCCGTCCTCATCGAGCGACGCCAGGTACGTCGCGACACACGGGTCGAGGATCGCGTCGAGCTGGTCGCGCGGGGCATCGGCGAGATACTTCGTGACAAGCACCTTGATCGCGGCATCGGAATAGACCTGGGCTCCGTCCAAGTCGGCCTTGAGGTCGTGGAGCTTGTTGGGGTCGGTCTCCGCACTCAGAAGCGTGGTGCGATAGAAGTCCTCGAACGAGGTCTGGATGATCCTGGCATCGTTGGCAAAGTCGAGCACGAACGTGTCGTGCTTCTTGGGGTGCGCCCGGTTGAGGCGCGAGAGCGTCTGCACCGCCTTGATCCCTGAGAGAATCTTGTCGACGTACATCGTGTGGAGCAGCGGCTCGTCGTACCCCGTCTGGAACTTGTCGGCGCAGATCAGGAACCTGTACGGCTCTTCCTGGATCACGTCCACGATCTTGCTGCTGGCGAATCCATTGAGAGACGCCTCTGTCACCTTTGCCCCGCCCCCGACCTTGTGCTCGTGCTCGCCGCTGAAGGCCACGATCGCCTTGAGCGGGCTGCGCCGTTCGGCGAGCGAGGCGTTGAAGGCGTGGAAGTAGTCGATCGCCCGCTCGATGCTCCCTGTGATGACCATGGCGCGGGCCTGCCCGCCGATCTTCTGCTTGCCATAGACCTGCCCGATGAAGTGGTCGAGCATGATCTCGGCCTTCTGGCGGATCGCGTGCTCGTGCCCCTCGACGTATCTGCGCAGCTTTTTCCCGGCCTTCTTGGTGT
>JAYVUC010000036.1:0-6905 GCA_043788295.1 Phycisphaerales bacterium | reverse complement strand
GCCTCCATGCCCATGCCGCATGTGTACCACACCCCGACCCAAAGCGCAAGTCGGTGTATGTTCGGGCCGTGCCGTTGGAGACGGCTGAAGAGTTACGGGCTTTCTTACTTCACACTGCACATGACTCCCGCGGGCCTGATCACCCAAATCGAACGCAAGAAGACGAAGGAGTCCGACGTTCTCACCTACGCACCCGAATCCTCAAAGACCCTTCCCGTCGCTCGCTCGATCCGTGGCGGCGCATGGACCCTCGACGCCATCACCGTCTGGGAAGGCTCCCAGCCCGATCGCTTCACCTCCGACGCGGTCTTCAAGCGTTCCAAAACCTTCATCGCCAAATATCCCATCCGCTCGACGGTCGACTCCAAGAACCCAGATACCCTGGCCAACGCCAACCAAGCCCTCGCCAATAGTAAATTCGGCAGCTCCGATGCCCTCACCCGCTGGCGTTTCCCCCTCATCGGCGCCGGAGTCATCCTCCTCGCCCTTGGAATCTTCGCGTATGTCCGAAATCGCTCCTGATCAAACCAGCCTTCTCGCCCTATCGCCGCAGACCCCGCGATGGCGGTCGCTCGTCGCCTCTGCGTCGGCCCTCGTCCTCGTTGCCCTCGCCAGCACGCTCCTGGTCTCGGCGTTCATGAAGTTCGCCGACATGAATGCCTTTGGCGAGACTCTCACATCCCACCGTCTCGTCCCCACCTCCCTCATGCCCGTCGTCGTCCCCCTCGTCCCATCGACCGAGATCGCTGCGGGCGTCCTCGCTGTCTGGTTCATCGTCGGCCAACGCCGCTCCGTCGTCGCCGGCATCACACTCTCGACCCCCTGGCCCTCTTCGCCGCGTATGCCGCTGCCCTCTCCCATTGGCCCCCGCCCGCCGTCTCCAAGTGTGGCTGCGGCATCCTCGAACAGGTCGTCGACCCCCAAGAGTGGAACTCCATCGCGTGGCGAAATGTCGGCCTCACGGCCGCAGCCACTGTCTGTGCCATGGCAGCTCGCAAGCGTCTGGCCGTTGCCTCCACTTGACACGGCCGGCCTCTCCGCTTCTTTCTCCATTTGTTATTCCCGCGGCTGGTGGCTCGGAAGTCCGGGATGCCGTGGCGGGATGACTTGCTCCGCAAGTCGCTTCGACTTCCGGGTGTCTTGGAGGGGTCACGATGAAGGTTGGGCGAGGGGTTGTCGTTAGCCCAAGAGCCCGGAAGTCGAAGCGACTTCCGGTGCACTCCGACCCCTCGGCTTGCGCCAAGGGTTCAGAAGGAGGCAGGTGGCCCAAACGACACTCCAGCTCCTTCCGTGTTCTCGGGTCCATGCTCGCCGTCACTCGACGGTCGCGGCATGGACCGGCCTTCGAGGCGACTGGCCGAGGAATGGAGCAAACCACGCCCGCGATGGAGGAAAGCAGGACCACTTTGCCCCAACCCTCAACAGGCTTGCCACGCCGTTGGGGGTTTGGAGGACGCAGGAATTGCCGAGGGCGGGGCTTGGTGGTGCGGCGGGGAGTTATCTCGGGCGAGGGGTTGGGGGAGTGGTGTGGGGGTGTGGGCGATTTTTCAACGTGTCACAACACACACGCCTCCCCCCGGCTTGCGCCGGGGGCTCTGTTGGGCGGCGCTGTGGCTTCGAGGACGCGCTCGTGCTTGGTCCAATGGACCATGTCGGGCGATGAGAACGTGTCGAAGGAAAGGAACAAGGCCCGGTCGCGTGACCGGGCTTTGTGGTGTGACTGTTTCAAGCGACGCCGCTTGCGTGGATGCTACTTCTTGTCGGGCGTGGGGACTGGTGTCGCGGGCGGCGCGGGGACGATCGCAGGACCAGCCGACGGTGCGATGTCGAGCTTGAGTTCCTTGATCACCTCGGCGGTAATGTCGGCACCCACGCCACCCTTGATGAGCGGGTGGAGTGTGATCTCGATGAGCGGGTCGAGGCCAAGCTCGGGAGACTTGCCCGGCGGACGCGACGCAAGGATGTGCGTGTAGCCGAGTTTGCTACCGACGCTGTTGGCGGCGGCGGTCACGGCGTCGTAGACCTCGAACAGGTTCTTGACCTGCTGCTCGTTAATGCTTCGTTGCGCCTGCTTCCCGTCCTCTTCAAGTGCCTGGCTCTTCTGCTGAAAAACGCCCACGCCGGCCTTGAACTCGGGGCCATCCTGGGGCAGGGCCTGTAGCTTGAGGCGAAGCGCGTCGATCTCCTCGCGCTTGGGTTGCAATTGCTTCTTGAGCCCTTCGCTCAGGCTCGCCATGATCGCGGTGTACTTCTCTGACTGAACGAGCTTCAGCGAGATCGAGAGCACATCGCAGGAGCCGATTTTCATGTCTGCTGAGCGGGCGTTGGGCAGCTCGCCGGCGGTAGCGAGGTTGCCGGGGCCGCGATATCCGGCGGCCAGGGCGATGGCGACCGCGATTCCGCCGTACACCGCCACGCGTTCTTTCATGTTCATTTCAAGGACTCCGAATACAAGTGGGAAAGGCCCACGGCACCGCGGGCGAATGGGATTCTAGGATGACAGAGCCCGACGCGCGAGCGAGGGTAGTTCCGGTGATTGGGCACGAAGGGTGGACGTGAGCGAACCCTTGCTCGCGCCGCGGGCTCTGATGGAGGGTTCTGATGGGGCTCTGAAAAAGGTCGCGGGCCCCGGGAGAATGTCCCACGGGGCCCGCGATCGATCCGGCGCGGCGATAAGCCGAGTTCTGTGCGCCCGGGGCGGTTCCCTTTCGGGCCTGCCCGGGCCGACGGCCATTTCTCTGGGCCCTGCGTTGCCGCCTGGCTCGAGCGATCTACCCACCTCCGGCGCCGATCGGACCGACCGGTCCCGCCAACGCCGACAAGCGGCGATGCGGGAGGGAGGCTGTTTGACCTTGCACGCGGTGGGGTTTGCCGAGCCCCGGCTGTCGCCAGTCGGGCGGTGCGCTCTTACCGCACCGTTTCACCCTTGCCTGATCCTCTCCGATCTGAAATCTGAGATCTCAGATTGAAACGGCCATCGGCGGTTTGCTTTCTGTTGCACTTTCCCTCGCCCCAGATCGCCGGCTCTCGCCGGTCGAAAGAGCGGGTGGGTGTTACCCACCACCGTGTCCTGTCGTGCTCGGACTTTCCTCAGCGGACGATTCGTCCGCCGCGGCCGTCTTGCCGCGCCTTTCAAGACGAAGGATAGGCGACGGGCTTGCTCGTGGATGCTGCTATATCATGCGGGTCCATGACCGACGCACCGCACAACATTGAGCCGCACAGCATTGAGCCGCACAGGGTCTCGGTCTGGCTGCATCCCGCGCAGGCGAGGCTCGTGGCGGTGCTGCGCGACGCCTGCGGGCTTTCGATCACGCGGGCGGGGGGGCCGACGGGGCACCAGACGATTGCGACAGACGTCGGGGCACATGCGGCGGACGACGACGCGCGGCGGATGCTTGTCGAGGCTCAGGGCGAGGCGGTGCTGCTCTTCGACACGGCGGGAATGATCGGCGGCGAGGCCGGGGAAGAGCCGCGGCTTATCGCCTCGGTGATGTCGCGCGGCGTGCGGGTCATCTCGCTCGATCCGGTCCCGGCGACGGCGTTCGATCCGGCTGCCCGTGGCGCGACTGACGCAGGGCTGAGCGGACTCTCGATGCTCGCGGCGATGCGAACGATGCCCGCCATGCGAGAGGCGGGCGAGCTTCTCGCCGACTTCGGCACGCCCACGGCGATGATCGTCGAGGCGATCGCCGGGCCCGGCGAAACGTCGATGGGCTCGCGGCTCTTTGACGCAATGGGGATGGTCCACGCGATGATGGGCGAGGTGGAATCGGTCGCTGCGGTCTTTGTTCCTGGGGCCGGAATTGCCGGCGGCGGGGCGGGCGAGACGCTCCGTGACCTTCGCGGGACGCTTTCGGCGACGGTGCGGTTCGCCGGTGGGCGCAGCGCGAGCGTGGTGGCGTCGGATCGCGGCGGCGCGTGGCGCAGGTCGGCGACGATACTCTCGGCTCGCGGCCGGTTCACCATGAGCGATGACGGCTTCGAATGGCGCGACGAGTCGGGGGTATCCATCGACTCATGGACCGCCAAAGCGACCACCGGCCCCGCGGCCGGATGGCGTGCGGCGGAGGTGCTCGCCGAGAGTCTCTCCCGGCTGCTCGATCCCTCGCTGGGAGTCGAGCCCAGGGCGGAATCGCAGGGCGTGCTGTGCCTCTGTCAGACCGCCCTGCTCTCGTGCCGCACGATGCAGATGGAATCGCTCAGCACCGTGCGGCGGATGGTGGGATAGGGGGGCGAATCACTTGTACCCGTCGCGCCGCCCATTGGCGGTGTCATCACACCCGCCCTCTCTTCCGCAACCCGCACAGCGGGTGACGAGGTGCCCCAGCATGGAGGTCGAGACGCCGCCCGCCGCGCCGCGCTGAAGATCCTCGAAGAAGAGCCTGGGCTTGCGGCCCTCAAGCGGCGCGAGCTGGCGAAGTGTCATGGCGTCGTAAAGGCGACCATTGAGGACGGTCGTACCGATCGCCTGGGAGTTTGCGATGTCCGCTGTCGGGTCTTTGGTGAGGATGATGAAATCGGCGAGCTTGCCGGCCTTGATCGAGCCGATGCTCCCGTCGAGCCCGAGCTGCCACGCGCCGTCGATGGTTCCGGCGCGCAGCGCCTGCAAGGGCGACATGCCGCCCTGCACAAACATTGCGAGTTCCCAGTGGGCCGCGAGGCCCGCGAGCTGGCCGTGGGCACCCAGCGCCGGGCCGCCGCCGCCCAGGCCGCCCGCCTCGCGTGCATCGAGCACACGTTTGGCGAGTGCGGACTCCTTGATGTGGTTCCATTCCTCGTCGGGAGCGTTGTGCGGCCGGCGCGAACGCGGATCGACGATGTATCTGGGCACAAACGTCATGAGGCGTGCGTTCTCCCACACATTCGTCTTGGCGTAGAAGTAGTTCTCACCGCCCAGACCGCCGTACGCGACAACGAGTGTGGGCGTGTAGCCGACGGTGGTGTGTCCCCAGAGCTGGGCGACGTCGCCGTAGATGTTCTCGATCGGGAGCGTGTGCTCGATGGTGGTGTGACCATCGACGACCATGGTCATGTTGTGCTGGAAGAGCGCGCCGCCCTCAGGCACGACCATCATGCCCTGCCGCCGGGCAGCCTCCATCACCATCTGCCGCTGATCGCGCCGTGGTTGGTTGTAGCTCTTGACGCTGAACGCCCCCACCGCTTTCATGCGCTTGAGGTGGAACTCGGCATCCTCGATCGAATCAATCCCGGCCTTGTACGAGCCCGTCGCGCCGTACAGGATCGTGCCTGTCGAGAACGTGCGGGGAGAGAGCACCATGCCAGCGCGGGCGAGCTCCGCCACGGCGAAGACGCTCTCGGTGTCATTGCTGGGGTCGTGGATGGTCGTGACGCCGAACGCGAGATTGGCGTGGTGGATCCAGTTTCGCTGGGGCGTGATCCCGTTCTCGGATTGCTCGCCGTGCGCGTGCACATCGACAATGCCGGGCATGATGAACTTGCCCTTGCAAGCCCGGCGGTCGGCATCGGCGGGAATCTTGACCTCTTCCGCGGTCCCAACAGCCTCGATGCGATTGCCGACAACGACGATCGTGCCATTCTCGATGATTTTGCCCGCGCGGAGCGAACCGGGAGCGGCATCCGTCTCCATCGTGATGATGCGTGCCCCGGTGAGCGCGATGCAATTGCGTGAGCCATCGGATCGGACAGGAACGTCGGATTTGGTTGAGAAGCCGATCGCGGCCTTGCTTGCCGGTGCGGCCGCAACGCCGGCATCGGGGAGTTTCGCGGTGAACAGGTCCGGCCCAAGGCTCCAGTACATCGTCCTGGAATCGCCAGACCACTGAATGTTCTGTCCGGCCTCGGAGCTGAGCTTGGTCACCGTCGTGTTGCTCGACTTGGGCCCGATGTCGATCGAGCGGCCCGTGTCGAGAAAAGGCGTCGTGTAGACGTTGAAACGCTCGGTGAACGCGAGCGATTTGCCGTCGGGTGAGATTGAGAACTCGGTGGCCCAGTCGCTCTTGTAGTGCGTGCGTTCGGACGCGCCGATGCCCGCCTCGTCGGTGCCGTTGATGTCGATGCTGATGAGCCTGGAATTGTCGGAGTCGGACCCGCCGTCGCGGACGCTGAGGAAGAGACGGTCGGCGGTCGCCCCGAATTGCGGGTTGGTGCCTCGTTTGGTCAACAGCCTCGGCGGCTCGATGCGCGTCGATTTGTCGCCGCCCGCGAGCCTGGCGATGTACACGCCGCTGTTGGAACCCCAGATGGGCGTCGTGAGATAGCCGCCCGAAACGCGCCCGAAGACCACCGCGTTGCCGCCGGGCGCGAAGACCGGGTCGATGTATCGCCCGGGCTCGCTGGTGAGCGTCTGGGCCTTGCCGCTGGCGATGTCAACGACCTTCACCGCGCCCAGCGTCTCGTCGTTCCACGTCGTGAACGCGAGGCTCGAGCCGTCACGAGACCAGGTGGGAAAGAACTCAAACTCGGTGTTCTGCGTCGTGAGCCGTTTGGGCTCGCCGCCGGACAATTCCTTCAAGTAGATGTAGCCCAGTGCCTGATACGCCACCTTGTCGCCCTTGGGGCTCACCACAACATTGCGGAGCATCTTCACGTCGAACTTCTCGGGCTGAACGTCGATCGCGACGCGCTGGGCCTTCGCAACCGTCCGATCCCCCTTCACGTGGAACGGAATGACCTCGGCCTTGCGAGTCGCCACATCGACGCGGCGGATCTTGCCCGCGGCCCAGAACACCAGCGACTTGCCGTCGGGCGTCCACGCCATCGCCGGATACACGCCATGCACCGCCCACGTCTCCTGATTATCACGTTCCATCGCTTCGTAGATTGGAGTCACGACGCTCGACGCCAAGTCCTGCACGAAAAGCTCGCTGCGATAGCGCACACGCTTCACGAACGCGATGGACTTGCCGTCGGGGCTGGGTGTC
>JAYVUC010000035.1:0-5177 GCA_043788295.1 Phycisphaerales bacterium | reverse complement strand
CAATCCGGCGGTGACGATCATGTCGCTCATTCAGCCAACCTCTTCTTTGCGGGGTGGGAGTTCATTTGGTGCAAGGGTGTGCGGCGGCCATGGCCCATGGGATCGACCTCTGACCATGGTGATCGGACCAGGGCAGTGGAATACTAGCGATGGAGAAGGGGTCTGGGTTCGCGCAAGCCCGCCCAATCCCCACAACCCATCCGCTCCCCGCTCTATCGCGTCGGCCGGGGCGATGCGGGTGGTTTGGCGTGGGGTCGAATTGGATCATGGGGGTGGGCGTACCCCCTCCGGCCGCGGGCGTCCGGTGTGGATCTGGCCGTTCAGGGAGAATCTCATGGCGCTTCAACAGACGATCCAGCCGATTGAGTCGGGCGAAAAATCGCTCATGGTCGAGTACGCACACGGGTTTGCCATCGCGACAGTCGCCGAATCGAGCCTGCGGGAGTACTTCGCGCAAGTGGTTGGAAATGAACTGCTTGAGCTTGCCCACCGGGCCCGCGGCAACGTCGTGCTGCGGCACGATCTGGTCTGGGAGTTTGGCAGCTCGTGGATCAACGAGCTCATCAGGCTTGCCGCCCATTGCAACGGCCTGGGAGGCAAGCTCGTCGTGCTGGGTATGAGCGAGCGGGGAGAAGCAGTCATGAAGGCCACGGGTCTGGACCGCCGTGTGACTCTTGTGAACTCACCCGCCCAACTCCGCAAGGTTCTCAACTTGTCGAAATCAGAGGCCATGGTTTTGTCACTCCTTTCGGCACCGCAGGCGAAAGTTGGGACGAAATTGGCGGCGTGATCGGATTGTGTTAGGAATGTGCCCGCAACATGTATCACGATCGCAACCGAGGCTAGGAATTTGACGAACTTTCGGGTAGAGTGTGACGATCCGCCCGCCGATGGTGCGAGGCGGGTTTGCCCGAGAGGAGTCCGATGATGAAGGTGACAGAGGCTTCGCGGCTGGCGATGCGGCTGGCGATCGCGGCGTGTGTGGCGGTGTGCGGGCTTGCGGCGGGCGAGCGCGGCGACAACCGCGACGCTGGCGTGGTCGCGCGAGCGGGTGTGCTCAACCTCCGCGTGGGCGACGTTGCCGTCGGCGCGCTGGCGAATCTGCTTGGCGCAAAGTCATTTGAGCCCCAGCTCGAGCATGTGGTCGTGCTCGATGGGCCGATGACTCCGTCGCGGGCGGCGTCGCTCGCGGCGATCGGCGTGGTGACAGACGAATACCTGCCGACCAACTCCTTTGCATCGCGTGTTGCGAACGTCAATCCCGCCGCACTTCGCGCGCTGGGATTCGTGACGGGTGTGTATGTCTTCGATGAGGCGTGGAAGGTCTCGCCCGACCTTGGTGTTCGCGCGTACGCGACCCCCGAGCGGCAGGCGATCGCCGGCGCGGGACAGGCCGCCGCGTCGGTGAGCCTCTTCAGCGGCAGAACTCCCGAGAACGCGCTGGCTGCGATGGCGATTGCCGGGGTGCGGGTCATCTCCTCCGACAACGAGGGAGGGGCGTTTGTGATCTGGGCCGTGCTTCCCGCGGGAACTGCGCGGACGATTGCGAGCCTGCCCGACGTGCACTTCATCGACGACATGACAGAGGTCCAGGAGCGCAACACCACCGTCAGGTGGATCGTCCAGAGCAATGTCTCGAACCAGTATCCTCTGACCGCCCACGGGCTCACGGGCCTGGGTGAGATCGTGGGTGTGATCGACGGCGGGCTGGACCCCAACCATTGCTCGTTCCTCGACGCGGGGCATCCCATCGGGCCGCTCCATCGCAAGATCGAGGCCTGGAACGGCGGATTCAGCCCCAGCACGCACGGCACACACGTCTCGGCGACCGTCCTTGGCGATTCGGGCGTTGAGAACAACACGCGGGGCCACGCCTACGCCGCCCGGCTCGTCTTCAACTACTACCCGTCCATCAACGAGGCCTCGCTCTACAACAAGTTCGATCTCCACCGCACGCAAGGTGCGTTCGTGCACAGCAACAGCTGGGGCAACGACAACACGACGCAGTACGACGTGCTTTGCCGCGCGATCGACAATTTCCTGTGGACCAACGACGACAATTTCGTCGCCTTCGCCGTCTCCAACGGCGCGATCATCACCAACCCAGAGAACGCAAAGAACAGCCTCGCCGTCGCCGCCTCGGGCAGCAACGGCTCGCAGAACAACTTCTGCTACGGCGGCACGGGCCCGACGCCCGACGGCCGCCGCAAGCCCGAGGTGATGGCGCCCGGTTGCAATATCCCATCGGCGTGGGCGGGCACCGCATGCCAGACCACCACGCTCAGCGGTACCTCGATGGCGACCCCCGCCGTGTCGGGCGTCGCGACGATGATGCACCAGTACTTCACCACAGGCTACTACCCCAGTGGTTCGTCCGTCGCGGCGGACGGCTTCACGCCCTCTGGCGCGCTCATCAAAGCGTGCCTTGTCAACAGCGCCGTTGACATGACCGGCATCACGGGTTTCCCTTCCAACCGTGAGGGCTGGGGCCGAGTCCTTGCCGACAGCGTGCTGTATTTCCCCGGAGACGCCCGGCAGCTCATCGTTCGCCAGGCGTTCAACAATCAGCCCGGCGCGCTGTACACGGGCGAGACGGCCCAGCTCCGCGTCCGGGTGCGTTCGTCGGCCGAGCCGCTCAAGATCACCATGACCTTCTTCGACGCGCCCGCCGCCGTGAGCGCGACCGTCGCCCCCATCAACAACCTCGATCTGCTCGCCAACAGCCTCGCGGGCGACGTGCTGATCGGCAATAACTTCAGCGGCGGGTTCTCGCGCGATGGGGGCGTCGCCGACGGGCTCAACAACCTCGAGCAGGTCCTCGTGTCCGCCCCGACCCCCGGCACCTGGCTCATCCGCGTGCCCGCCTCGGCCGTGAACGTCGGGCAGCAGGGCTACGGGCTGGTCGTCACGGGCGATGTCGAGGTGCTCTGCCCCGCCGATTTCAACGGCGACGGGTCGTCGGACTTCTTTGACTACGACGATTTCGTGGTGGCGTTCGAGGCCGGCACTCCCTTCGCCGATTTCAACAGCGATGGATCGGTGGACTTCTTCGACTACGATGATTTCGTGGTGGCGTTTGAGGCCGGTTGCTGAAGAGTTCACCACAAGAGACACAGTGAGAATCAGATACACAGGAGACGAGAGAGCGTGCGAGAAACGCTGATCGCTCCTCTGACGGCGCGATCAACTTCTCATACTGAATCTGTTTGATTTCTGCGCGTTGGGCTTCCCAGGACACTCGAAAGAGCGCGGCGATTCGGAGGACCTCATCGTCGGCGTGGGCGCACGATTCAACTGGAATCCGTATCACACACATTGCTTTCTTTCTCAGTGCCTCAGTGCCTCATGTGGTGAACTTTTCCGCCTCGCGCACGGAGGCAGGATCGATCCAGGCTACTTCGTCCGCTCGGACGGTTTGCCGTCGATGGTGAGCGTCACCTTGCGCGCGGGCGGCTTCTTGCCCCCGGGGAACCATGATCTGGGCAGCAGCATCCGCAGCACCGCGTAAAGCGCGACGAGAAACACGCCCGTCGCGACCCAGAATTGCCAGTCGCTGATCGGCAAAGTGGTGGCGAGCGTCGGGTTCAATCTCAATCCCTCAGGCAATCCCGTTCCAGAGCAGAATCTGCCGCACAAGCAGCGCGGCAAGATAGGCCAGCCCGCTCATCCACGCAAGTTGCAGAAGTGCCCACTTCGCGCCGCCCGCCTCGCGGGCCGTTACAGCAAGCGTGGGCAGGCACTGCATCGCCAGCACGTAGTAGACAAGCAGTGACCAGCTCGTTGAGGTTGTAAAAATCGGCGTGCCGTCGTCACGGGTCGCTCGCTGCACCTGTTCGATCACACCCTGGTCTTCCTTGTCGTCGCTTCCGGTGGTGACGACCGCGAGCGTCGAGACAAAGACCTCGCGGGCCGCGAAGCTCGACAGCACACCCACCGAGAGCTGCCAGTCGTAGCCCAGTGGGGCGAAGATGGGCTGAATCCCCCGCCCGAGCATCCCGGCGAACGAGTTCGCCTTGGCGTGCTTTGCCTCGAGCAGGTCGGCTTGAACCGCGATCGGCGCAGCCGCCCTTGGATTCTCCGCGGCCAGAGCCTCAGCCTGCGCGCGAAGGGCGACCGCCTCGGGCGGGGCCTCGCTCCGCGGATAACTGCCCAGCCACCACATCACCACGCAGATCGCCAGGATGTTCGTGCCCGCGTTGCGAAGGAACATCCACCCGCGGTCGTACGTCGTGAGCAGCGCGGTGCGGATGCTCGGCAGCTTGTACGTCGGCATCTCCAGGATCATCGGGCGGCTCGTGCCTCTGAGAAATGTTCGGCGCGCCAGGAGAGAGCTCAACAGCCCCGCCACGATTCCCAGCACATAGCACCCGATGAAGGCGAGCGAGCCCGCCCATGGCCTATCGCGGAACAAAAGCGTGGTGAGCAGGATGTACACCGGAAGCCGCGCGGAGCACGTCATGAACGGCGCGACGAGAATGGTCGCAAGCCGGTCGTTGAAGTTGGGGATCGCCCGCGTCGCCATGATGCCCGGGAGTGCGCACGCGTGGCTTCCCAGCAGCGGAATGAACGCGTGCCCGGGGAGCCCAAAGGGCCTCAGTAGCCGGTCCATCAGCATCGCAGCCCGGGCGAGATATCCCGTGTCTTCCAGCAGCGACATGAGAAAGAACAGCACGCAGATCTGCGGCACAAACACCGCCGTAGCGCCCACGCCCGTCACGACGCCCTCGGCAAGCAGACTCGTGAGAATGCCAGGGGGCAGCCAACCCCTGATCAGCCCCGACAAGGACGCGAATACGGTCTGGATCCAGTCCATCGGATACTTGGCGAGGCTGAAGATCGACCAGAACAGCCCGGCCATGACCGCCATGAGAACAACTGGCCCAAGAATCGGATGCATCGTGACGGCGTCGACACGGTCGGTGAGGTCGGTGCCCCGCCGGCCCGGCTGCTCCTCGCCGGACTTGGCAAGGCCCGCACACTCGGCGTAGAGCTCCTGGGCCCAGTGCTCAAGGGCCTCGACACTCCCCGGCGGCGTCTGATTTGGAATCACCGCGATTGAAAGCTCGGGCACAAGGTCATCCATGCCCTCACCGGTCCGCGCCGACACCTCGACAACGTGGCAACCAAGCCCGCGTGCAAGCCGCGTCGCGTCGATGGCGATGCCGTCGCGCCTGGCC
>JAYVUC010000034.1:0-20229 GCA_043788295.1 Phycisphaerales bacterium | reverse complement strand
TGGTGATCGACCGCGAGGACAACAACAAGAACATTGTCGCGTCGTACCTTGAGGCCGAAGAGCTCAAGGCACACCTGACGCCCGCCGACATCGGCGCGCTGAGCGAAACGTTTATCTCGATGGGTGAGCTGGACAAGGCGCGGTCCCGCGCGAGCGCACTCCCCCCCGACGAGCGCCCCCGCCGTGTCGAGCTGTTCCGAAGACTCGTCGATCGGGCGATGTCACCCTCTTCCAAGCGTGACGCACTTGCCCTCGATCTGGTCTCGCTGCTCCTGACCGACCCCGAACTTGAGCAGACCGATCGAGCCTGGGCACTGTCTCGCCAGGCCGAATTGCAGATCGACAAGGGTTTCGCTGAGGACGCGATCAGCCGCCTGCTCCGCGAGCTTCCGCGGCTCGACAGCGTGAGCCCGGCCGAGCGCGGCACGCTCCACCTGCTGCTCGCGCGGGCCTATGTGGACGTCGGGTCGATCAAGGCCGCCGCCCAGCAGCTCGAGTACGCGGCCGACCTCATCACCCAGGCCGACGACCGCCTGCCGCAGCTCCACGTGCTGCAGGGCCAGATCGCGTCGCTCCGCGGCAACCACCCCGAGGCCCGCGAGAAGTTCGAGACCGTTGTGGTGAGCCACGCGCCACCCCGATGGATGCTGCTGGCGCAGTTCGGGTTGGCCCAATCGGCCGCCGCCCAGGGCGACGACGAGGAATCACTCGCGGCGTTCGGGCACCTGGCCCGCGCGCTCAGGGAGGGCGAGAGGACCCGCGAGATCACGCCCGATCGCATCTGCCAGAGCCTCACCGATCGCGCCGACGACCGCTATGACCGTGGGCTTACCGAGGTCGCGCTGCGATATGCCACGCTCGCGGAGAGTGTGATCGGCGAGCAGAACACGCCCGCTCAAACGCTGCTGCGTCTCGCCGCCTGCCACCGGCGCATCGCCGACGAGACCATTGAGGCTGTGAAGAAGGAGGGTACCAACACCCTCGCCCTTGCCGAGCTCGACCCCGCCACACGCTCGCAGGCGCGGAGCCACCTCCTGTCGGCGGGCACATACTTTCAGCGGCATTCCGACAAGGTCGTTCTCACAGACGTGACCGCCTACTCCGACTCGCTCTGGATGGCGGGCGACTGCTACGACCGGGCGGGCGATCAGGAAGCCGCAAGCCGCATCTTTCAGCTATACGTCGCCGAGCGTCCAGGTGATCCACGCCAGCCCGAGGCCCGTTTCCGGCTCGCCCAGTCGTACCAGTCTCGCGGCGACCTCGAGAACGCCGCCGCGATCTACCGCGACCTCGTCCGCCAGCGAAACGAGAGCAGTGGTGCCGGCCCGTGGGCCGATGCGAGTGAGGTGCCACTGGCCCAGGCGCTCCTGCTCGACGCCAACCCCGACAACGACGCCGAGGCGGAACAGATTCTGCGCGAGGTCGCCTCGGGCCGGGCGGGCGGCCCCGAGACGGCGGCCTTCCGCGGCGCGGTCCTCGAGCTCGCAAATTACTACTACCGCAAGGGCGAGTACGACCTGGCGATCGAACGTTTCGACGAGGCCGCCAAACGCTATCCCAAAGACCCTCAGGCAGTTGGCGCACGTTTCAAGCTCGCCGATTCGCTCAGGCTCTCCGCCGCGGACATCGAGAAGGCACTGATGCAGGCGCTCCCGCCCGCCGAGAAGGTTCGGCTCGACGGCGTGCGCCAGGATCGTCTGACCCGCGCCCAGGGACTCTTCGAGCAGGTCCGCCGCGCCATCGACAGCAAGGACGAGCGCCGCCGCAGCGCGACCGAAGAGGCGTTCCTGCGCAATGCGTATTACTACCTTGGCGAATGTGCCTTCAGGCTCAAGGACTACGAGGGCGCGATCATCCACTACAACGCCGCGAAAGACCGCTTTGCCACCGACCCCGCGTCGCTGGTCGCAATGACTCAGATCGTCTCGTGCCACCTGCGGCAGAACGATCTCAAGCGTGGGCGAGCCGCCAACGAGCGGGCCAAACGCTTCTACGCCAGCCTGCCGGCGTCGGTGTGGGAAGACCCCACGCTGCCGATGACCAGGGGCGACTGGGAGCGTTGGCTCGAGTCGACCGCGGAGCTCTGGAAGGACAAGGATGCGGTAGCGACGACCGCAAATACCATAGCAGAGAAGCCCGAAGGGCCGTAGTTACCCACGATGCATCGGTCGGAGATTCGAGCGCATGGGCCTTGGGACCCGCGCCACCAACAACCCCCGGCAAGGATTGCCGCCAGCAGAAAGGTCACGGATGACCACGACACTTCCAGTCACGATCGATGAGGCCGCGAATCTTGTTCAAGAGCAGATCTCCCTCCTCACCGAACTCCTGGCGATTACCCGTCGCAATCAGATCGAGATGGCGTCAGATACCGGAGCCGTCGATGCGGTCATCGAGCAGCGCGGGCCGATCATCGCGCGAGCAGCTGTCGTCGCCGAGACGCTTCGCGTGCGAAAGGCCAGGGATCGCGTCGATCTGGCGGGTGGTTACTCGCACATCGCCGAGTTGATCTCCCGGCTCGAAATGCTCGACGGCGAGACGCTCGAGGCGCTCCACGAACGCCGCGACCAGATCGCGGGCGAGCTTTCCAGCTTGACCGCGCAGGCCAGGCTTCCGGGCGCGTACGGCGAGGGTGCGGCCCAGCCGCGATTCCAGGACAAGGAGGCTTGACCATGACATCGGGCCACATTCCAGATGACTCACCAGTCCACACGCTCGCGCTCACGCGCGATGAGCCGATTGGACACAGCCCCCTGCAGCCGGCAGACCTTGGCGAGCTTCTGTTGGCGTTCAACGATGTCACGGACAAACTCCAGACCGCCCACGAGCAGCTCCGCGCCGAGGTCGCTCGACTCTCGCGCGAGCTGTCGGACGCCAACGAGCAGCTCGAACGCGCCCGCCGCCTCGCCGCCCTGGGCGAGATGGCCGCTGGAATCGCACACGAGGTTCGCAACCCGCTGGGTTCGATCCGGCTTTACGCCCGCATGCTCATGCAAGACCTGGCCGACAGGCCCGGTGAACGAATCATCTCCGAGAAGATCGCACGGGCCGCCTCGCACCTCGACACCGTTGTCGGTGACGTGCTGACCTTCAGCCGCGAGCTTCGCGTTCGCCGCCAGCTGGCCACCGCCGGCGCGGTCTTCGATGGCGTGCTGGAAGCCTGCTGCCACGACGGCGTTCCGGGGTGGAAGTCGATCCGCATCACGCGCTCGGGCGACGCGGTCGAACTCAACGCCGACTCGGTGCTCGTCCAGCAGGCAATGGTCAACGTGGTCCGCAACGCCATCGAAGCCATGACCGAATCACCTTGGGCCTGCGGGCAGCACGAGCTGACCCTTTCGGCCCGCAAGACCCGGGTTCGCGGGCGCGACGAGGTGCTCCTGACCGTCAAAGACACCGGCCCGGGCGTGGCCGCCGACATCGTGCAACGCATGTTCAATCCGTTCTTTACGACGCGCACCACCGGCACGGGCCTGGGGCTGGCGATCGTGCACCGCATCGCCGACGCCCACGGGGGGCGCGTCAGTGTCGCAAACAACGCCGAACGGACACCTGGCGCAAGCGGTGCAGTCTTTGGGCTCCACATTCCGATGATGGATCCAGGGGCGGCGGTTTCCAAGAACTTCACCAGGCCCGGCCTGATTCCGACACACACCAACACCCATTCGGTCGCGGAGGTCGCGTAGATGAGCATCATTCTGGTTGTTGACGACAGGCCCATGATGCGTGACAGCATCGGGGAAACGCTCAGGCGGGCCGGGTTCGAGGTTGTCGAGGCGCCCGATGGTCAGGCCGCCCTCGCCGCGTTCGCTGCCAGGAGGCCCGACTGCGTGGTCACCGATCTCAATATGCCCGGCATGGACGGGATCGAGTTGATCGAAAGGCTTCGCGCTGTCGATGAGGATGTCCCGCTTCTCCTGATGACGGCCTACGCGTCCATCGAGACCGCCGTCAAGGCCATGCGACTCGGCGCGTTCAACTACATCCAGAAGCCCTTCGAGGGCGACACCCTCATCATCTCCGTCAAGCGAGCCTTGGAGCACGCCTTGACCGTCCGCGAGAATCAGATTCTCCGCGCCGGCACTTCGACCCTGCCCTCATCCATCATCGAGGCAACACCCAGCGAGAACGGCTTTGATCGGCTCATCGGAAACGGACCGGTGATGGCCAGGCTCAAGGAAGAGCTTCGGGCCATCGCCGCAAGCCAGAGCACCGTGCTCATCACGGGCGAGAGCGGGGTGGGCAAAGAGGTCATCGCCCGGGCCCTCCACGAGGCGAGCCCGCGTGCCAAGGGGCCCTTCCTCGCTATCAACTGCGCCGCACTCTCCGAGAGCGTGCTCGAGAGTGAACTCTTCGGCCACGAGCGCGGGGCGTTCACCGGCGCGGACAAGCTCCGCAAAGGCCGCTTCGAGCTCGCCCAGGGCGGCACCATCCTGCTCGACGAGGTCACCGAAGTTTCCACCAAAGTCCAGGCCAAGCTCCTCCGCGTCCTTCAAGAGCGGCAGCTCGAGCGTGTGGGCTCGAGCACACCCATCGGGGTCGATGTCCGGGTGATCGCAACCAGCAACCGCGACGTGCCCCGCGAGGTTCAGGCGGGCACGTTCCGCCAGGATCTGTACTTCCGTCTCAACGTTCTGCCCGTCGCGGCCGCAACCCTGCGGGAGCGGCGTGAGGACATCCCCGAGCTGGCGACCCATTTCGTCGCGGAGATATGCCGCCGCGAGGGACGCGGACCGATGCGGATCGAACCGGCCGCGATGGACCTCTTTGTCGGCTACCCCTGGCCCGGGAACATACGCGAGCTTCGCAACATCTGCGAGCGGGCTGTGGTGCTCAGCTCGGGCCGCGGCTCACCGATGATCACGCGCGAGCTTGTCGCCCCATGGCTTGGTGCTCCGCTCCAACCCGCGGGAGTTTCGTCCATCGTCGAGACCAAGCCCGCAACCAGGCCGTCGCCGGGCAGCCCGATTCCGACGCTCGAAGATATCGAGCGCGACACGATCGTCGCTGCACTCGAACAGTTCAACGGGCACCGCCAGAAGACCGCGACCGCGCTGGGGATCGGCGTGCGAACGCTGGGCCTCAAGCTCAAGAAGTGGAAAGAGCTGCACATTGTCAGCGAGTCGATCTGAAGGCTGGCACCTTGTTTGCGGAGGATGAGTCCGATGAGCCTGATGGGAATCACCGACTTTGGCCCAAGCGCCGCGCTCGAGGCGACGATCCGCTTCGCGGGGCAGCGTCAGCGCATCATCGCCCACAACATCGCCAACATCAGCACGCCCGACTTCCAGTCGGTCGATGTCTCCCCCATCGATTTCCAGAAAGCGCTCGGGCGTGCTGTCGAGTTGCGGCGCGCGTCGGGCGGCACGGGCGAGCTTCAGATCGAAAGAACCAACCAGCTTGGTGAGGACTCGAACGGCAACCTCGTGCTCAAGCCCCGCCCAGCTCCCGCGAACATTCTCGCCCAGGACCACAACAACACCGACATCGAGCGACTCATGCAGGACCAGACCGAGAATCTCATGGTCTACCGCGCGTCGATCGACCTTCTGCGTTCGCGTTCCGAAATGATGCGGTCGGCCCTTGCTTCCCGCGTGTAAATCTCCCGCGTGCAAGACGCCCTTGACGGAGCAGCACCATGTACGGCATGTTGGACATCGCAGTCGGCGGCATGATCGCCCAGCGCACGAGATTCCAGGTCATCCAGGCCAATATCGCCAACGCGAACTCGCTCGAAGACGCCGACGGCAACTTCTCGCCCTACCTGCGCCGGGCCGCCATGTTCGCACCCGGCGACCCCAGCGCCAAGACCGAGGCCGGGCGGGAGTTTGGCGTGCACGTTGCTGAAATCCAGATCGAGTCAGGTGCCCTGACCAAGCGATCGATGCCGGGGCACCCCTACGCGGACAAGGATGGATATGTGACCGTGCCCGACATCAACCCCGTGGTCGAGCAGATGAACGCCATGGAGGCCTCGCGGGCGTACGAGGCCAACGTCGTCTCGGCCGAGACCGCCAAGACCATGTTCACGACCGCCCTTCGTCTGCTGGCCTGAGTAGGGGCCTCATTCTGGCACGCGGCTTGCGACACATTGCTCAGACTGATTGTTGGAGATTCACATGGCAGACCCGCTTGGACTCATCCGATCGACCGGCACCCAGGGAATCAGCCTCCCCGGCTCTCTTTCACCCGCCAAAGTCGATGGCCCGGGGTTCAAGGACGTTCTGCTCAAAAACCTCGACGAGGTCAACAAGCTCCAGCAGGACGCCACGCGGGCTGTTGAGGATCTCCAGACCGGCAAGCGCGACGACCTCGAGGGCGTGATGCTCGCGACCGCGAAGGCCGACACAGCGTTCAAGGCGTTGCAGGCGATTCGCAACCGCGTGATGGAAGCCTACGACGAGGTCAAGCAGATTCGCGTCTGATCCGCGTGGAGCAGGCTCAAAATTTCAAGTCGATCTCGCCCGCGCCTGCCGCCGGTGGGCATTGCTGCACGGTTCTCGCTCGTCACGATCGGGCTTTCTCGGACGCACGGCCCGCGCCCCCACGAATGTACAACCGGCGCGGGGCGAGGTCCGACACAAGGGGGCCGGAATCTGCGCGTCGCGCAAGCCGGACGCGCAAGGAACGCGCGTGACCAAGGCTGGAGGCCGCCCCGATGAATCAGTTGCGCCAGGCTCTTCTCGTGATCCGCCAGCAACTCGGCAAGCTGGGCCCAACCGAGCGCCTGCTCATCGGCAGCTTTGTGGTGATCCTGCTGATGGGGCTGTTTGTGGTGAGTCAGTACTCGGGCCGGTCGTCGATGGTGCCGCTCCTGCCCGGTGCGCCGCTCGCGGATCAGCAAAAGGCCCACACGTTTCTGGTCGGCAGCGGCGTGAAGGCCGAGATGTCGGGCGGCCTGGTCACCGTTGGGTCTGACCAGCGCGAGACTGCGATGGCGCAGCTCACGACGAACAAGCAGCTGCCGGCGGATTCGACGAGCTTTTTCAAGACGCTGATCGCCAGCCAGAGCTGGAGCCACACCCGCCAGCAGAACGACCAGCTATACAACGCCGCCCTCAAGAGCGAGCTTGACAAGATCATCGGGAGCATGGCGGGGATCAAGTCGGCGAACGTGCTCTTCGATGTGCCCGAGGCTGCGGGGCTGGGCGCGTCGGTGCGCAGGCCCACAGCCAGCGTCGCGGTCTTCACCGAATCGGGCGCGCCAATCGAGCAGCGCACCGTCGATGCGATCGCGTATCTCGTTGGCGGCGCGAAGGCCGGGCTCGCGCCCGAGCGGGTGCGAGTGATCGACGGCTCGGGGCGGCAGCGCAAGCCCACGAGCGAGGACGACATCATTCCCACGACCTACATGGAGCACGCGGCGAAAGTTGAGGCCAAGACGCGCGAGCAGCTCGGCGAGCTGCTCGCGTACATCCCGGGCGTCATCATCGCCGTGACGGCCCAGGTGGATGTGACGCGTGTTGTGTCGCACGAGGAGCGTGCGATGCCATTGGGCGGTGGGTCGATCTCGACGCCCAAGCGCGAGACAACAAACGAGACCGAACAGGTAGACGGGTCGAAGGGCGCCGAGCCCGGCGTTCGCTCGAACGCGGGCGCGGATGTCAACCGCGGGAGCGGCGGGCGGTCGAGCCAGTCCAAGTCAGGCCAGGGAGAGAAGGAGTTCGAGAATCACATCGGCACGATGAAGACGGAGAAAGTCGATCCGCGCGGGATGCCCACGATGATCGCGGTGAGCGTGAACGTGCCGCGCAGCTACGTGCTCGGGCTCCTCACGGGCGCGGACCCGGCCGCCAAGCCCGACGAGAAGGCGATCGCCGCCGCGTTTGAGAAGATGGTCAAGCCCGCGATCAAAGAGAGCATCATCCCGCACGTGCGAACGATGACGCAGCAGGCCGGCGGCCCGACCGATCCCAAGATGATCGACCAGCAGGTGGTTGTGAGCCTTATTCCCGTTGAGATGGCTGCCCAGATTGGCGGTGGGCAACAGGCGGGCATCCTGGGCGGGATTATGGGCGGCAGCGGCGGTGGGGGCGGCGCGGTGCTTCTGGGCATGAATCTGAGTCAGATCATTGACAAGGTTGTCGTGGGCGGGCTTGCGGTGGGCGCGATGGGCTTCATGCTGATGATGCTCAGGAGGGCCGGCAAGAAGCAGGAGCTTCCAACCGCCGAAGAGCTCGTGGGCGTGCCGCCCGCTCTCACGCGAGAGACCGATTTGATCGGCGAGGCCGAGGAGAGCCAGTCGGCTCTGGCGGGGATCGAGCTGGACGACAACGACGTCAGGATCACCCGCATCCGCGAGCAGGTCGCCGAGATGGTCAAGACGGAGCCCGAGAGCACGGCGAATCTGATCAAGCAGTGGGTCGTGGTCGAGGAGTGATCTGGATTCGCGCAGAGTGTCCCCCGCGCAGTGTTCCAATAGCAGTGAGAACGTCACGATGCCACGCAAGCCAAACGAAAAACTCTCCGAAGACCCGTCGGAACTGACGGGGATCACCAAGGCGGCGATTCTGCTGCTGACGGTCGGTCCCGACGAGGCCGGCGCGGTGCTCAAGCATCTTCCTGTCGAGGCAGTGGAGGAGATCACGCGCGAGCTGGCGAGCCTTGGGCGCGTGCCCGAGGTGCTGTCGGCATCGGTGGTTGAGGAGTTCTACAACGTCTCGATTGCGAGTCGTCAGGCAAACGAGGGCAACCTGGACTTCGCCAAGGCGCTGCTCAAGCAGTCGATGGACCCCAAGCAGGCCGACAAGATATTGTCGCAGATCAAGACGCAGGTGCAGCGTAAGCCGTTCAGTTTCCTGCAGCGGGCCGAGAGCGAGAATCTGCTGACGTTTATCCAGGAGGAGCACCCGCAGACGATCGCGCTGATCGTGTGCCACCTGCCGCACCACAAGGCGGCGGAGATCATCGGCGGGCTTCCACTGGCCAAGCAGACCGAGGTCATCAAGCGCATCGCGAACATGGAGCAGACCAACCCCGACGTGATCAAGGAAGTGGAACGCGGGCTTGAAAGCCGCTTGTCGAGCATGCTGCTGCAGAGCATGGAAAGAGCCGGCGGTGTGCCGACGGTGTCGGAGATCCTCAACCTTGCGGATCGTGCGACAGAAAAGGCGATCCTGGAAGGCCTCGAGGCCGAGGATCCCGACCTGGTCGAGCAGATTCGTCGCCTCATGTTCGTGTTCGAGGACATCATGATGGTGAACGACAAGGGGATCCAGGCCGTGCTCAAGGAAGTGGACAACCACGAGCTGGCCCTGGCTCTCAAGACCGCGAGCGTCAAGCTCCAGGACAAGATTCTGGGCAACATGTCGGAGCGGGCGGCGTCCCTCATCCGCGAGGACATGCAGTTCATGGGCCCCGTTCGAGTCAGTGACGTCGAGGCGGCGCAGCAGCGCGTTGTTGACATCGTGCGGCGTCTGGAAGAAGCGGGCGACGTGGTCATCCAAGGCCGCGGCGGGGATAGTGAACTGCTCGTGTGAAAGTGATGGCAGTTCACCACGGAAGCACAGAGATCAGAGAGGAAATGACAGATGCAAGAAATTTGGGAACTTGAACCGCGATTCGCTCTGGGCGTCACACTCTGTCACTTTGCCACTTCGTCTCTCTTTTCTGTGTCTGTGTGCCTCTGTGGTTGAACCTCTTCCTGGGAGCATGCGTTGGCGCTGATCCGTCAAGCAGAATGGTCGGAGGGAGGCAGGGAGGCGGTGGTGCACCACCTTGCCGACCTCAAGACGCAGGCCGAGCACGCCCGGGCGATCGCGCACGAGCACGCCGCGGGCATTGTCGCCCAGGCGATGCGGGATCGCGGGCGGCTGATCGGTGATGCAACCGACGCGGGTAAGGCGGCGGGATATACGGAGGGATTCGAGGCAGGCCGCCTCGCGGGATCGCAGGAGGGCCGCAAGGCCGCACTTGACGAGATGAAGGCCGCGCTTCGAGAAGTTGAGACGCAGTGGTCGGCGGCGCTGGGCGAGTTTGAGTCGGCGCGTGTCGAGATGCTCGCCGATGCCCGTCGCGACGTGCTCACACTCGCCCTCGAAATCGCCCAACGCGTCGTGAAGCGGCGTATTGAGACCGATCCGAGTATTGCAGCGGCCCAGGTCGAGTCTGTCCTGCAGAAACTGTCGAGACCCACGCGCCTTGTCGTTCTTGTGAATCCGGCCGACGAGCAGCGGGTCCGTGAGGCCCTGCCCGCGCTCACACAGCGGCTCGTCGCGGGTGTGCACACCGAACTCAAGTCCGACGCCGCGATCGGTCGCGGCTCGTGCGTGGTGAGGTCTGCTGGCGGGGAGGTCGACGCGACGATCGCCACGCAGCTCGAGCGAATTGCCGAGGCTTTGGTGCCCGGCCAAGCGAGCGTGGTAGCGAAAGTTGAGCACACAACGCCCAGCGACGGGCAGCCCACGATGGAGCGTGCGGCATGAATCATGTGCACGCGGCCATGCGGACTTTGGAAGCGGTCGAGCCGATGCGAGTCACCGGCTCGGCGGTCGGCCTGCGCGGGATGACCGTGCTGGTCGAAGACCTGCCAGTGCCCGTGGGCGCGCTGGTGCGGATCGGCCAACAAGGGTCGATGGGCGGCTCGCTGGGCGAGGTTGTCGGCTTCATGCGCGATCAGGCGATCGTGATGCCGCTGGGCCAGACCGCCGGCATCCGCCCGGGCGACAAGGTGGTTGGATTGCAACCGACGCCGACGGTGGGCGTGGGCTTCTCGATGCTGGGCAGGTGCGTCGATGGGCTCGGCAGGCCGATCGATGGCAAGGGCATGATGTCGGAGCTCGAGCAAAGGCCCGTGAACCCGCCACCGATCCCGCCGCTCTCTCGCTCGAGCATCAAGAGGCGTCTGACCACGGGCGTGCGGTCGGTCGATCTGATGACTCCGCTTGGCCGCGGACAGCGCATGGGTGTCTTTGCGGGGCCCGGCGTGGGCAAGAGCACACTCCTGGGCACGATGGTGAAGCAGAGTGATGCCGATGTCTGCGTCGTGGGGCTCATCGGCGAACGAGGGCGCGAGGTCAAGGACTTCATCGAGCACAGTCTGGGGGCAGAGGGTCTCAGGCGTTCGGTCGTTGTTGCGGCGACGGGCGACGAAAGTCCATTGATGCGGATTCGTGCTGCGAAGGTCGCGTGTACGGCGGCGGAGTACTTCCGCGATCAGGGCAAGGACGTATTGCTGGTTATGGACTCGGCCACACGGTTCGCGCACGCCCAGCGGCAGGTCGGGCTCTCGGCGGGTGAGCCGCCGGCGACCAAGGGATACACACCCAGCGTCTTCGCGCAGCTTGCGCTGTTACTGGAGCGTGCGGGCTCGCTCGAGAGCACCAATGGCGGGAATGGCGGCTCGATCACGGGCATCTACACCGTACTCGTCGAGGGCGATGACATGACCGAGCCGATCGCCGACGCCGCTCGCGGGATTCTCGACGGGCACCTGATCCTGTCTCGCAAGCTGGCACAGAAGGCACATTATCCGGCGGTCGACGTGCTCGATTCGATCAGCCGCGTGGCCGACGACATCGCCGACACGGACCACACGCGGGCGCGGCAGCGGGCCACGCGGCTTCTCGCGCTCTTCGCGGAGATCGAGGATCTGGTACAGATCGGCGCGTACGCCCGGGGCAGCAGCGTCGAGCACGATGTGGCGATCGAACTGCAGCCGGCGCTGGCCGCGATGCTGAGGCAGGGTAAGGGCGAGGTGTCAAACTTTGACAAGGCTCGGGCGGACCTCATCGCGCTCACAGCGGCGGCGTTCGATCAGATCGACAAGGGCCGCAAGAAGCGGTAGGAGTGATTCAGGACCATGCGGAAGTTTGTCTTCAGTCTTGAAGCGGTATTGACACAGCGGGCGGCGGTCGAGCGGACGAAGCAGCTCGCGGTGGCTGTGATCGAGCGCGAGCGGCGCGATGCAGAGGAGGAGATCCGCGGGCACCAGCGCGACTTTGAGATGCGCCGCACCGAGGTGCGCGGAATGCTCGCGCCGGGCACGCCGGTGGATCTGCGAGGCGTGCGCATGCAGGCCGGCAGCACGCTCCACGTCCTCTCGCAGACGAGCCGCTCCGCGCTGCGGCTCGCGGGCGTTCACAACAGGCTCGCGATTTCGCGGGCGGAGCTGCTCCGGGTAACCACGGCCCGCAAGGCGGTCGAGAGGCTCCGCGAGCGGCGGCTGGAAGAGTGGCGTGCGGAAGAGAAGAAGCGTGAGGCGGCGGCGGCCGACGAGTTGTCGGTGATGCGCGGGAACGGTTCGCAGGAGGAATGGGCATGAGGAAGTTCTGGTCGGTTCTCTCGTTCATGGCGATCGTGAATCTGCTGGCGATCCTGGGGTTTGTCGGCTGGCTCTCGAGCACACAGCGGCTCAATGTCGATCGCTTGCGGGCGGTGCGCGGGGTGCTCGCGCCCACAGCCATCGAGGAGCGAGCGAGTCTTGCGGCGGACCAGGCGAGGTCGGAAGAGGCGAAGAAGGCCGCCGACGCTGCGGCGAAGGCGGCCAGGCCCCCGATGACGGCCCAGGAAAAAGTCGCGGTGCGACTCGACGCGACGGAGCTGGACACGCAGCGGTACAAGCGGTTGCAGGCGGACATCGAGGCGATGCAGGTGAGTCTGAGGGCGCAGCAGGACAAGCTCATGGCCGACCGCCGCGCGTTTGAAGAGGAGCGGATCGCATTCACGAAAGCACGGGCGGAGGTAGAGGGCAAGGCCAAGGACGAGCAGTTCAAGAAGACGCTCGACGTGATCGAGGGGATGGATGCCAAGACCGCCGCGATCACGCTCAGGCAGATGATGGGTGGCGCGAGCGACGCGAACGCCTCGGCGAACAGCGCGGCAAGTGGCGCGACGAAGGTCGCGGATACCGGACCAGCGCTCGCGTATCTCAACGCGATGAGCACCTCCAAGCGCAACGAGTTGATCGGCACGCTCGCAAAGACGGATTCGGTGTTGGCAGGGCGATTGCTGGATGGCCTCAGGAGCTACGGGCAATCCGCCCGGGCGCCTGAGGTACCACCGAAATGACAGCAGTTGCCCCGCGAGCAGAACACGCATCGCAAACTCAGTTGCAGCAGTCTATTACGGGCAAGACGCTCGGAGCGGCAGGGTGGCCGCAATCCCGGGCCCGTGCCTTTGGTGTGCAGCTCAGGCATGCGATGGTTGTCTTGGCACCCGGGCTTCCCGACATGCCGCCACCCATCGCCGCGCATGATCCTGCAACCGGGCGGCAACAATCGCCCAAATCGCGTGCGAAGGTGGACGCGAAACCCGCCACCACGAAGGGTGAGGCTGCGGGACCGAAGCCTGCGGCTGAGAAGGTGCACCCGTCTGATGCTGGGCCGCACGAAGAGGCACACAAAGAGGGCGAGCCTGCGAAGGATTCAGAACGTGCCACAGTGAATCCGGGTGGTGACGTTCCCGCGCATGTGCCCGCGGCACCTGTGGCCGACTCGGTTCAGGCTGCCGGTGCGGTGCTGGTCGCGGCCGAACCCGCGGCGGCGAGTGATGGCGTTTCGAGGCCCAAGGGCGGCGCGCGAGATATCGGCACACCGCAAGACCCCCTTGGGCTGATCGCCGGGTCAAAGGCGGTACCACCGTCGGGCGATGTGGGCAAGGCAGTTGTGTCTGATGGCACGGACCAAGCGGTTGCGTCGGGCGATTGCAAGGGAGACGGGCCCGCGCCAGCTTTACGCGAAACGGACGGTGTATCGGCTGAGAACGCGCGCGCGATGCCGCCCGAAAGGATCGCTCGTGGCGCGACGCGCGAGGTTGCTTGTCAGGCCGACGACAATGGGGTGGCAACCATTGGGGCTGTTCCACTGGGTGATCCATCGACCGCTCCACCGGCGGTGGTCGCAGCGGAGCAGATGGCTGCCCATGCACCCGCGATCGCGGGCACAAGGACAAAGGCCGACCGTGCTCAGAGTGTCGACGGCGTGCTGGGGCTTTGCGAACTCTCGCGCGGGATAGGGATGCAACCCGACCGGGCGGCCGCAAAGTCACCGTTGTCCGTCGAGTCGGCGGCAGAAACGACCGGCGAGGGTGGATCGATGGAAGCGCAGCTCGCCCGCGGGCTTATGGCTTCGATGCGGCACAAGGGTGGCGTGCTCACACTTCGCCTCTCGCCCGACCATCTGGGGGCGGTCAAGGTGGAACTGGTCGTCGAGGACGGAAAGGTCTCGGCAACTTTCGACGCGCAGAACGAACAGACCCGGCAACTTCTGCACGCGAATCTCGACTCGCTCAGGAGGGCGGTCCAGGAGCGCGGGCTGGTGGTCGACCGGGTGCAGGTCGTGGGCGGTGCGCAGGCCGCGCCTAAGCCCTCTGAAGCCAATGGAGGCCGTGAAAGCGGAACGGGGCAGAATCCTCATGAGCAGCCTAACAGCGGCGGAAATCGCCGGGGTCAGCATGAGAACTTGCAAGGCGGCAGTCGCTCCGACTTGGTGCCGGAACATGGTGCGGGGGATATCTGGACGGAAGAGCTCGATCCGGCACACGGCTTGCTGAGGCTTCGTCTGGACGCGGTGGTGTAAGAGCGATCGGCATGGAAGTGGCCCGGCGTCCCAAGGAGTTCACGCATGAGCAGCGTCAGTTCGATCAACTCGCCCTCGGCAACCGGCTCGGGAGGTGGCATGGGCGGGCTTTCCACGGAAGACTTCACCAAGATCATTCTGCAGGAGCTGACCAAGCAGGATCCGCTCGCGCCCAACGACAGCAACCAGTTGATGCAGCAGATCGCCACCATCCGGTCGATCCAGTCCAACACGGACCTGTCGGACTCGCTCAAGCAGATATCGAGCGACAACAGCTTCGCGTCGGCGGCCAACATGGTCGGCAAGGTCGCGGCCGGTCTGTGCACCGACTCGACAAGACGGACCGACGAGGTGATCGCGGTGGAACGGTCGAGCGTGGGCATGATTCTGACACTCGCGGGCGGAAAGACGATGCTCATGTCGAACGTCGAGGGCGTGGTTGACAAGGCCACCTGGCAGCACGGAGGCGGCCATTGAACAACGGCATCGACTTGCTGCGGATGTTGTCGAGCGGCACGGGCCGTGCGGCGGCGACGGGTATGCTGGGCCGATCGCCCGCGGCGCAGGGAGGCGCGAGCGGGGTGAGCTTCGCGGAGCTTCTGGGCAAGGCCAGGGAGGGCCAGGTGCATAGCGGGCTGCACGTGCAGGTGAGCCCGGGCTCGGGCATCGAGTTGAGCACCGAGCAGCTCGACCGGCTCGCGGAGATTGCGGACCGGGCGGAGGCCCAGGGCGCGTCGCGGATTCTGGTGAACATCGACGACGCGTGGGTGAAGCTGGATGTGGGTGTGAGGCAGGTCACGGGCGCGGCGGAGCTGTCGCCCGGTGAGATCGTGGGCGGGATCGACGCCGTCGTGACCGCGCCGCCGGCTGCGGGAACGCAGGAGCCGGGAACCATCGGGGTTCCCAAGGCCACATTGAACATGAACTCGTCCCTGATCGACGCCCTTGAACGTGCCGTCACCGGCGGCTGAACCTGGAGAATCGCATGGCTTCCACGACCGCATTGTTCACGGGCCTCTCGGGCCTCAACGCCAACGCTCGCAACATCGACGTGATCGGCAACAACATTGCCAACGTCAACACGTACGGGTTCAAGTCGAGCCGGATGGTGTTCTCGTCGATGTTCTCGCGGACGCTTTCGCAGGGAACGCCCCCGGGCGATGTCTCGGGCGGCACCAACCCGGCACAGATCGGGCTGGGCGTGCAGATCGCCGGGACGCAGCGCAACTTCACGACGGGATCCTTCTCGACCACGGGCGACCAGCGCGACATGGCGATCGACGGCAATGGCTTCTTCATGGTCAAGCGCGGCGAGCAGACCTTCTACACCCGCCAGGGGACGTTCAGGCCCAACGCGAACAAGGATCTGGTCACCATCTCGGGCGAGCGTGTGCAGGGCTGGGGTGTTGACGCGAACTTCAACGTCGTGCGCGGCACGCTCGCGCCGGTGAACGTGCCCCTGGGAACCATGACCCTTGCGCAGGCGACCTCGAAGGTCAGCTTCACGGGCAATCTGGACTCGTCGGGTGCGCTGCCCACAGTCGGTTCGACGCTGTCGCTGATGGGAACCGCGGTGGCCGGGCTCACGGCGATTGTCGGCGCGGTGCCCGCGCCAACCCCTCCCAACATCATCGAGGCAACGACGCGGCTGGTGGACATCGAGTCGCCCGCCGCGCCGGGGAGTAATATTCCGGCGTTTGCGGCGGGTCAGAAGATCAGGCTCAAGGACGCGATCAAGGGTGGCACGGTGATACCGACCGCTGAGCTGCTCATCACTGCGGGCACGACAGTGCAGGACGTGATGAACTTCATGCGTGACTCGCTGGGGATTCAGACCACGGTTGCAAATCCGGGCCCGGTCGCAACGGGCGTGACGCTCAACCCGTTGACAGGCGCGATCGGCATCGTGGGCAACACGGGAACCGCCAGCGACATCACCGTCACCAACGCGAACATCCAGATCGTCGATGCGGCGGGCGTGAGCCAGGGCGCGGCGTTCAACGTGGCGAAGACCGCGACAGCCGACGGTGAGAGCGTCAAGACGCGATTCATCGCCTTTGACTCGCTGGGGACCGCCCTGAGCGTGGACGTGACGCTCGTGAAGGACAGCACGAGCAATGCCGGGTCGGTCTGGCGGTACTACACCGACTCGGTCGACGACGCTGGAACCAACCTCGCGATCGGGACGGGAACAGTCAATTTCGACACCAGCGGAAGGCTTGTCACCGGCGCGCCCATCATGGTGAACATCGATCGTACCGGCAGCGGGGCGGCCACACCCGTCTCCTTCGAGATGTCATTCGCGGGCAGTCAGAACAAAGTGACGTCGCTCGACGGGGATCATTCCACGCTCGCTGCGACAGCCTGGGACGGAGCCTCACTTGGAACGCTCGAAGCGTTTGGCGTGGGCGCGGACGGCACAATCATTGGCTCGTTCAGCAACGGCCTGGTTCGTCCCTTGGGCCAGGTCGTGCTGGCGACGTTCTCGAGCCAGGAAGGGCTGATCGATTCGGGCGGCGGGCTGTACACGCCGGGCTCCAACAGCGGGGCGGCGGTTGTGAGCGAGCCGCTCGCGCTCTCGGCGGGGTCGATTGTCGGCGGGGCACTGGAGCTGTCGAACGTGGACATGAGCCAGGAGTTCATCGGGCTGATCCAGGCGCAGACGGGCTACTCGGCATCGTCCCGCATCATCACGACAACCAACGAGCTGTTCCAGCAGTTGCTGGCGATTGGACGGTAAGGGAAAGAGTCGCGGAGTCTCTTCGTGACTCTTCTCACAGCACCAGCTTCACCGCGAATGCACGAGCGTGAACGAGGGCCTCGCGGACCTTGGTTGTGTCGGTGCCACCGCCCTGGGCCTGGTCGGGCTTGCCGCCGCCCTTGCCGCCGACGATGGCGGCGGATTCACGGATCCAGTCGCCGGCCTTGAGCCCCTTCTGCTGTGCGGCTGCGGGAACTTGGGCGATCATGGCGACCTTGCCGGGCTCGCCGCCCGCGGGCTCGACGACCGACGCGAGCAGGACGGCCGCCCGCGGGCAATTGTCGCACACGGTCTTGAGGGCGGCCTGCAATGCCTGGCGATCGTCGCCCGCGTCGATGGTCCCGATGATCACCATGTCATTCGCGTTGGCGGCGGACGCGGCGAGGGCCTTGGCCTCGCGGATTGCCGCATCGCGCTTCACCGCGCCGGCGGCCTTGAGCGCCGACTTCACGCGCTCGCCCAGCGACGCGAGGTCCGCACGCAGCGACGCCTTCTTTGCGACGGGAATCGTGGCGGCATCGACCGCCTGCGTGATGTCGAGCAGCGTCTTGGGGAGCTGATCGTCGGCCACCTTCGCCGCGTGCATGATCCGATCGTGCAGTTCCGCAGCCGCTTTGCCGGCCGTGATGGCCGCCTCGCCCGTGAGCGCGGTCAGTCGGCGCACGCCCTTGGCGACGGCTTCTTCGGCGACGACGGCGAACGACTGGATCGCGCTGGTGGTGGCGACGTGCGTGCCGCCACAGAACTCGATGGAGAGTTCGCGCCACATCGGGCTGTCGGGGCTCGCGGTGAGGTCGAGCACGGGCATGCCGATGGAGATCACGCGGACGGGATCGGGGTATGCCTCGCCGAAGACGGCGCGGAGGCCGTTGATGCGTTTGGCCGTGGGCAGATCGGACGGCTGAGCGAACACGGTGAGGTTCTGGCGGATCTGTTCCGCGACGATCTCTTCCACCTTGGCGGCCTGGGCTGGGGTGACGGGGCCGCTGTGGCTGAAGTCGAATCGCAGGCGTTCGGGGCTTACGAGCGAGCCCTTCTGGTCGATGTGATCGCCCAGGACTTTGCGCAGGCCGAAGTTGAGCAGGTGCGTGGCGGTGTGGTTGGACTCGATCGCGCCGCGCCGGTGACGGTCCACATGCAACTCAACCGTTTCGTTGACGCGGAACTCGCCCTTGACGACCTGGCCAACGTGCAGCACGTAGCCGCCGAAGCTCGAGACGTGCTCGACGCGGAACTCGCCGCCCTGGGTGTCGATGATCCGCCCGTGATCGGCCTCCTGCCCGCCCATCTCGGAATAGAACGTGGTTTTTTCGAGGACGAGGCCGACTTGGCGGGTGCCCAGCCCGCCCTTGGCGTGCTCGTCGAGGTTGTGGCCGTTCCAGATCGCGCGGACGCGGGCGCGGACGGGCTTGTCGTCGAACTTGGCGTGGTCGTCGGTCGCGGGAATGTGCAGGGCTTTGAGGCGTGCGACGGCGTCGCCATCGAGGGCGGGGCGGCCCGAGGCTTCGGCACTCTTGCCGCCGGACTTGGACAATTCCTCGGCCTTCTTGCGTTCGGCCTCGTAGGCGTCCATGTCCACGGTGAGGCCGTGCTCGGAGGCCATGAGGGCGGTGAGATCGACGGGGAAGCCGAAGGTGTCGTAGAGCTTGAAGGCGTCGGCGCCGGGGACGACGGTGCTCTTGGCGCGTTCCAGATTGAACGCGAGGTCGTTGAAGAGCATGATGCCGCGATCGAGCGTCTTGCCGAAGCTGTCCTCTTCATCAGCGATGATGTCGATGACACGCTGCGGGTTCTTCTTCAGCTCAGGGAAGAAGTCGCCCATCTCGTCGGCGACGGTGGGCACGAGGCGGGCGAAGAAGCCGGGCTTGGCGTGCAGCATCTGGCGTCCATAACGCACGGCGCGGCGCAGAATGCGGCGAAGGACGTACCCGCGGCCGACGTTGCTGGGCAGCGCGCCGTCGGTGATGGCGAAGGTGAGCGTGCGGACGTGGTCGGCGATGACGCGGTAGGCGGTGTCGGTGTTGTCCTTGTCGGCGTCGCCGAGCTTGCCCATGTAGGGCGTCGCGCCGGTGATCTCCTCGATCGAGCGGAAGATGCCGCTGAACGTGTCGGCGTCATAGTTGCTGAACTTGCCCTGGAGGATCGAGGCCAGGCGTTCGAGGCCCATGCCCGTATCGACGTGCTTGCCGGGCAGCGGGCGGAGCGTGCGGTCGGCGAGGCGTTCGTACTGGATAAAGACGTTGTTCCAGATCTCGATGACGTTGGGGTCGCTCTTGTTGACCATCGAGGCAGCGTTTGGGCCGCCAATCCGGTCGCAGTGGACCTCGGAGCAGGGGCCGCAGGGGCCGGTTTCGCCCATCTCCCAGAAGTTGTCCTTCATGGTGCCGGGGAGGATGTGGTCGTCGGGGAGGAACTGTCGCCAGAGGTCCCGGGTCTCGAGGTCGGGCTCGAGGCCGCTGGCTTTGTGGCCCTCGAAGTACGTGGCGTAGAGGCGGTCGGCGGGGATGCCATAGACCTTGGTGAGCAGCTCGAAGGACCACTCGATGGCTTCCTTCTTGAAGTAGTCGGCGAAGGACCAGTTGCCGAGCATCTCGAAGAAGGTGTGGTGGTACGTGTCCTTGCCCACGTCCTCGAGGTCGTTGTGCTTGCCGCCCGCGCGGATGCACTTCTGGCTGTTGGCGGCCCGGCGCAGGAGCCCCAGCGGGCCGTGGGCGGGTGCCTGGCCCAGGAAAATCGGCTTGAACTGGTTCATGCCCGCGTTGGTGAAGAGGAGCGTGGGGTCGTCGTGGGGGACGACGGGTGAGGATGGCACGAAGGCGTGGGCGTGCTTGGTGCAGAAGAAGTCGATGAACGTCTGACGGACTTTGGCGACGGGCCACTGCATGGGGCGGTTCCTGGGGAGCCGTGGGGAAGGGAAAGAGGGGGAGGGTATGGGGGGAGGGGTGCCAACAT
>JAYVUC010000033.1:0-12268 GCA_043788295.1 Phycisphaerales bacterium | reverse complement strand
GCATGCCCGGCCTCCTTGCCGCTCCATCATGCCATCAGCCTCAACCTGGCGCAACCATACAAGCGCCGAACGCGCCCGAGATTCAGCGGAGATCCGTATGAGAGGTGGTTGCCCCGTACAATGCTGCCCATGATTCTCGCTCACCTCCAACTCGCCGAAGCGAACAGCGACGCCATCACGATGGTGATCGTGGTGGCGCTGGTTCTGGGCATCCCGATCGGGATTTTGTACAACCAGGAGCGCACGCGGCGACTGCTCGCCGAGCGGCGTGTGGCCGAGGCGCACCGGGCACTTCAGGCGGTGGCCGAGCAGAGTCCGACGGAAGGCGGGCGCGACGCGGTCATGTTCGCGCTGCACCGGCAGATGAACGAGCTGACCATCGCCAAACTGCGGGCAGAGGTGCAATTGCTCGAGACGCAGGCGTCGGTCCGTGAGGGCGTGAAAGACCGCGAGGAGGCGGGCAAGGAATATCACGAGTTGATGGTCGAGAAGGCCAAACTCGAGATCGACAGTCTGCGCCTTCACATCGCGGAATTGCGCAAGCGGATGGACGATTGGACCGAGTCCTGAGCGTGCGGATTACTTCGCGAGTTCGTCCACAGCATCGACCGCGTCGGCGAGTCCGGCACCGGTGATCTCGCGGTATCGTTTGACCGCCTTGATTCTCGATTTCGGATCGCGTGCAAGGCTGACAACCTCAGCCATGGCTGGGTCACCGGCCTCAGAGATTCCCAGTTGGCGGATGATGAGGTCGAGTTTACGCTCGATCCTGGCGAGGCGCGCGTTGGTGGAGTGGTCGGTGAAGAGACTGTCGAAGAGGCCCATTCCGTCTGCTCCGTTGAATCGTGCTTTGCGGTTAAGAGTGCCTAACTGGACTCCGGCGACTGCACCGGCGATTTCAGCTAGATCGATACCATCGCCCCGCTCCATCAGACCATCAGCATCCAAGCTCGAACGCGCTCACAAAGCTGTCGTAGTCGAAGAAATCGATCGCGCCGTCCTGGTCAAAGTCAGCTCTTGGATCACCACTTTCGAACGCGGTGACGAAAGCGTCGTAGTCAAAGAAATCAACGGCACGATCCTCATTGAAATCTGGCGAGAGTGGCACGAATGGCAGCACCGCGACCCAGCCTTCTTGAACGCCCTGAGGGTTGACTCCCTGTCCAATGACAGTCTTCCCATCCGCCGAAATCGCGATGGCACTGGTCAGGCTCCAGCCCTCAATTGCCGTGCCAAGCCCGAGCAGTCGTAGCGCGCAATCCAATCGCCGGCACCAATACATGCCCGGAGACCAGATCGTCGCTGTAGTCTGTGTCTGGCTGATGCCCTTCTCTCCAACCACCACGCCCGTGTCCGAAATCGGTTGTTCGCCCGTTGCTGTCGCCGACGACGCGAGGGTCAAATTGGCAGTATCGGCAACGCGATGCGAGTCGCGATCCCACCATTCCTGTTCGTTCCAGACAAAACGTCCATTGCGGCTCACATGTGGCGTGCCTGTGTTTGGAAAGCGCCACGGGGGCAGGATGAAGGAACCATCCCCCGTCAGGAGTCCCCTCAGCTCGTTGTTTCCGTTGATCCACACGACCACGCCCAGCGTCGCGCCATCGTCGGACGCAGAGAACACGAGGCACCTGGACCCAAGCGCTAACAGCGGCTCGCACTCATCATGTGACACTCGTGTCGTGCCGATGCAGAAAGCGTCCCGGTAATACCAGACACTTCCATCGCCCGGTGACGCGACCGGCGCGCGAAATCCGCAGCCGAGATTGGGGCAGGTTGCGGGGACAAAAGAACCGTCTTGCCAACTCCACAGTGGCCCGGCACCGTAGTTGCCCGTACATCCCGTGACGACCAAGCCATCCGACGAGATCGTTGACGCAATCGTTCCCGCACTAGACCCTGGAATCTGTCCCAGAGCGTGCAGGAGTCCTCCCTGCCAGACGAAAGCCTGTGCCGCAGTTGAGGCAGGATTGCCAGCCGTGCCCGCGATAACTCGGCCATCGGCCGAAACTGCTGCCACCTCAGTGCCCCTGAATCCTGTGAGTTGGCCGACGCCTCGAAACGAGGCCTCCTGAGCGACTGATACACCGCTCAACACGACCAGAGCGACGATGCAAGCAAGGTACCGGCTGTGGCGAGTGAGATACATGAGGATTCCTCCATCGGACGGGAATTCTAACATGTGACCCTTTGCGATTCAACGCACAGGCCACCGCCGAACGTGTTGCAAGGTCGACCCGCAAAGAGACCGGCAGCCTGAACGCAAAAAGTTGCGGCCTCACGCGGGCTGCGGCGTTGCCTGGCGGCGTGTCCAGCGGGCGACTTCGGGGTCGGTGGCGAGGTCGGGGGACTTGCGGGCAATGGCGGCGGCGATGAGGCCCATGAACATCGGCTGGGGGTGCAACGGGCGGCTCGTGAGTTCGGGGTGGAACTGGCCGCCGATGAAGTAAGGGTGCTCGTTGGGACCGGGGTGCGCGGGGTCGGCGGGCTGGCGGAGTTCGAGCACCTGCATGATGGGGCGCGTGGGGTGGCGGCCCGAGAAAACCATGCCGCCGGTTTCGAGGCGGCCCAGGAAATCGGGGTCAACTTCGTAGCGGTGGCGGAAGCGTTCGCGGATGGAACCGGCTTCGCCGAAGAGGAAGCTGGCGAGCGTGCCGGGGAGGATCGCGACGTCTTGTGCGCCAAGCCGCATGGTGCCGCCGAGGCCTTCGACTTTTTTCTGCTCGGGCAGCTCGCTGATGACGGGGTAGGGCGAGTCGGGGATGAACTCGGTGCTGTTCGCGCCGCGGAGGCCCAGCACGTTGCGTGCGTACTCGATCACGGCGACCTGGAACCCCAGACAGATGCCCAGATATGGCACATGGCGGGTTCGACAGTATTTGACGGTGGAGATTTTGCCCTCAACACCGCGTGTGCCGAAGCCGCCGGGGACGATGACAGCGTCGAGGCCTTCGAGGCGATCGGCGACGTTGGAATCGTTGATATCGGTGGTATCGAGCCAGCGGACATCGATCTTGCAGGAGAGATGGGCGGAGCAGTGTTCGAGCGATTTGTCGATCGATGCGTAGGCGTCGCGCAAGTTGGCATATTTGCCGGCGATTCCGACCTCGATGTGGTGGCGTTTGGGTGCGATGAGCCTTTGGGCGAAGGTGTTCCACTTCTGGCGGGCCTTGTCCTCGTGGGGCACGTCGACGCGGTCGTGGAGCCCCAGCATGGACATGATCTCGCGGTCGAGGCCTTCTTGTCGCATCTCTTCGGGGATGGTGTAGATCGACTCGCGGTCGTGCATGCTGAAGACGCGCCGCTGGGGCACGTTGGAGAACATGGCGATCTTCTGCAGCACTTTTTCCTGGCACGGATGGCTCGCGCGGCATGCGATGATGTGGGGCTGAACGCCGGCTTCCATGAGGCGCTTGATGCCGAGCTGGGCGGGCTTGGACTTCTGCTCGCCAAGGGCGGGGGGTTCGATGATGTAGGTGAGGGCGACGAAGCAGGTGGAGCCTGGGCCTTCCTCGAAGGCGAGCTCTCGCATGGCCTCGATGTAGAAGGCGTTCTCGTAGTCGCCCACGGTGCCGCCGACCTCCACAAAAACAACATCGGCGGGCCGGGTGCCATCGCCGCGGACCGCCAATTCCCGAAGTTTGCGTTTCACCTCGCCGGTGACGTGGGGGATCATCTGGACGTCGCGACCGAGATACCCGCCCTTGCGTTCGCGGTCGAGCATCTGGCTGTAGATCTGCCCGCTGGTCGTGAAGTTTCGGCGGGTGAGGTTTTGTTCGAGGAGGCGTTCGTAGGTACCAAGGTCCATGTCGCACTCGGTCCCGTCGTCGAGCACGAAGACCTCGCCGTGGCGGAAGGGGTTGAGCGTGCCCGAGTCGATGTTGAGGTATCCCTCCATCTTGATGGGGGCGACGCACAGGCCCTTGTCCTTGAGCATTTTGGCGAGGCTGCTGGCGAAAATTCCCTTGCCCAGCCCGGACATGACGGTGCCGAGCACGATGACGTATTTGTGCGCACCGCGGACGTAGCCATCGGGGATGGGGCTGTGGAACTCGCTCTCGATGGAGGAATCGCCGACAGAGGCGAGAAGGCCCCCCCGCTTGGGAGCGGTGTCGTCGGAATCACTCGAGTGCGGCTCACCCGATCCCTGCAGCGAGGCAGCGATCGATCGCGGTCGCAGTACGACCTCTGACTCTCCGGGTTGCCAACGGCGGCCTGGGTGCTGAGTCGGCTGGGTGGGCATGAGATAGTGTACCACCCCGTGGACACATTTCTCGGCTGGCGCGACGGTGGAGAGGGCTGGGGCAGTGAAAGTTCGATTCTTGTGATGGGCGATGCCCTGATCCGGTCCCCTATCGGACGCTGCGGGTTGATATGCTGTGGGAGTTGAGGCGGGCCCTGTCACGCCTTGTTCAGCGTTTTGGACTTTGTGCAAGGAGTCTCTGGTCCCATGAATCTCCATTTCCCCTGCCGTATTCGTACCAGCCTGGGTGTCGCGATGATCTTGGTGCTGGCTGCCGGTCGCGTGTCGCTGGCCCAGGATGCCCAGCCCGCAACGGATGATCCCCGCATCGACGCGAAGACGGGAGCTCTGAACGCGAATTGGCCTCCGGATGTGCCGTTCGACCACATGCACATGAAGCTGGAGCTTGATCTGGGCGAGATGACAGAGGCCAAGTTCACCGCGGTTCAGGTTCTGACACTGGCCGCGCGTGGCAAAGCCCGGAGCGTGATCGAGCTTGACGCCGGGAAAGAGATCAAGATCGACTCGATTCGGCTGCTTTCGAGGGATGTGAAGATCAAGCCGACAGACCTGAAGTTCAAACACGAGGACGAGTGGCTGACGATTGATCTGCCCGAGGCGGCGGAGAAGGACGTGCCGTTCCAGATCGAGACGACCTATTCATGCACGTTCGACAAAAATCGGCGTGACGGGCTGACGTGGCTCAAGGGGAGCGAAGAGGCCAAGAGCGAGACGGACCAGGCGCCGCTGATCTATAGCCAGGGCGAGGCTGAGCACAACCACATCTGGTTCCCGTGCCACGACTTCCCCAACGAGCGGACGACGACAGAGATCATTGCCAAAGTGCCCAAGGAGTACGAGGTGAGCTCGAACGGGCGGCTGGTATCCAAGACGGTGGACGAGGCCAAGGGGGTGGCGACGTTCCACTGGCTACAGGACAAGCCGCATGTGTACTACCTCGTGACAATGGTGGTGGGTAAGTACTCGATCATCAACTTGGCGGAGCCGGGCAAGCCGGTGGACCAGTCGCACTCGCGTGATGAGGGCGGGCCACTGCCGATTCTGGCGTACGTGCCGATCGGGAAGGAGGAGTCGGCGGCGGAGGCTATGGGGAACACGCCGAAGATGATCGCGCTGTTCGGGCGGCTTTTCGATCAGCCGTATCCGTGGGACAAGTACGCTCAGGTGCTGGTGCGGACGTTCAACGGCGGGATGGAGAACACGTCGGCGACGACGATGTTTGCGGTGCTGGGAAACGCCAAGCGCGGGGCGATGGACGACATTGTGAGCCACGAGCTGGCCCACCAGTGGTTCGGTGATTACGTGACGTGCCGCGGATGGGAACACCTGTGGCTCAACGAGGGGTGGGCGAGTTATTGCGAGGCTCTGTGGAACGAGGAGGCGGGCGGGGGCGACGCGAATCCTGAGGCGGCAGACGAGAAGTATCTGGGAACGATCGCGGGCTTTGTGAGCCGCCAGCGGCTCAGCAATCGCGGGTCGCTGCCGCGTGCGATCCCGATGGTCTCGAACCGGTATCGCAACGCCGATGCGCCGTTCCAGAAGCCCGATGACGTGTATTCCAAGGGCGCGTGCGTGCTGCACATGCTGCGAGAGCGGCTCGGCAAGCCCGCGTTCTATAAGGGCGTGGCCAGATATTTGCACGAGAACAAGCTGGGGCTGGGAGACACCACAGCTTTCCGGAAGGCTCTGGAAACCGAATCGGGGGTCTCGCTCGAACATTTCTTCGCGCAGTGGGCGTATCGGCCGGGGCTTCCGCGGCTCGACGTCAAGCTCGACTTTGCCGACGGCATGCTGACCATCGAGGCCGAGCAGATTCAGACGATCAACGCGGACAACCCCGCGTACGAGATGGCAATTCCGGTGGTGGTGAAGCTCGAAGGGGGCGGCACGAAGACTGCCATGATGGACATGGATGGCAGGACCGCCACGCTGAAGCTCAAGCTCGACAGCGCGCCCACCGACGTGGTACTCGACCCCAGGATCACAAACCTCGCGGTGTACCGCATCAGCAAGCCTCTGGCGATGTGGATGGAACAGCTCAAGAACGGACCGACAGTCGTGGCACAAGTGCAAGCGGCGGATGCGCTAGCAAACATGGGCGAACCGAGTGCGCGCGAGGCGATCACGAGGCTGATCGACGACGCAGCGACTGAGCCGGTGGTGCGTGAGGCGGCGTCGGGTGTCGTTGTTGCGTCGCACCCGGGGCATTGAGACTGCCGATGAGTTTGAGGACGTTCCAGTAACAAGCTTTGAACAGGAATCCTGAACGATGAACACTCGCGGCATGATGAGCGGGCACGCAATGCGGGCATGGACGCTCGCGGGAGCTTTGATTGTGTCGGCGGGGGTGGCGGCTGCCTTCCCTTCTCGGCGCGACGACGTTCAGATCGAGTGCGCTGCGTGCAAGGCAGCAGCCCTCGCGGCGATGGGGCCAGTCGACCCCGTGACAGGCCACGACAATCGCAACTGGCCCGCAGGGCCGGGCGTGGACTACATCCACATGGGCCTGGATCTCACGATCCTGAACATGAACACGCCCAGGCTCAGCGGCGTGCAGACACTGGCTGTCAAGGCATTCAACAAGCCGGTCTTCTCGGTGACGCTCGATGCCCGCCTCTTGACCATCAACAGCGTCGTTGTGGGCGGGCACAAGGCATCGTTCAAGTACGACGGCCAGCGGCTCACGATCAATTGCGATCCGCCGCTTGTGCCCGGCCGGGTCGTCGCTATTGTCACGAGCTACGAGGTGAGCGACACGCCGCGCGGGCTTTTCTGGACGCCCGAGTCGCCCGAATGGCCCGGTCGTCCGCCGCAGATCCACACGCAGGGGCAGCCCGAGACCAACAGCTACTGGTTCCCGTGCCACGATTTCCCCAATGATCGCTTCACATCCGAGCTGATGGTCACGGTGCCTCAGGGGTACACCGTGTGCTCCAATGGTCACTTGGCGGAGCAGACCAAACGCGTTCTGGAACGCCCCGACGGCATCGGCGGCACGACGCTCGAACCCTACGACAAGTTCAGGTGGGTCCAGGACAAGTCGCATGTCAGCTATCTCGTGACGATGGTCGTCGGCAAGTTCGACATAGTTGATGTGGGTACGCCGAAGGTTCCGATGCCCGTGTATGTTCCCATGGGGCGCGGGCACGATGTGTTGGCGACCTATGGCCGCACGGCGAAGATGGTGAGCCTCTTCGAGCGTCTCACGGGGCAGTTTTATCCGTGGGACAAGTACGCCCAGCTTGTGGTGTGGAACTTCGGCTCGGGCGGCATGGAGAACACGTCGGCCACCTCACTCTACGATACAGCCATCCTTGACGCCCGGAGCCTTGTGGACCACGACATGGACGGGCTGATCAGCCACGAGCTGGCGCACCAGTGGTTCGGCGATCTGGTGACGTGCAACACCTGGGAGCACATCTGGCTCAACGAAGGCTGGGCGACGTACGCCTCGCACCTGTGGTTTGAGCAGCGCGATGGGCGGGCAGCTTACGACTCGGGCGTTCGAGATAATTTCGATGCCATCATCGCCAACGACACGGGCTCGCTGCCCGAAACGCCCGCGATGGCGAGCAAGAGCTACGGCGATCCGTGGGAGCCTTTCCGTCGCCCGGCGAATCCGTACAGCAAGGGCGCAAGCATTCTCAACATGCTGCGGGCGAGGCTTGGCGACAAGCCGTTCTTCGACGGCGTGCGACTTTACTTTGATCGCAACAAACTGAAAACCGTCGAATCGAGCGACTTCCGAAAAGCTCTGGAAGATTCATCGGGTGACAACCTTGAGCTGTTCTTCGAGCAGTGGGTCTATCGGCCCAACATTCCGCGTGTGAACGTCTATGCGGCGTGGGATCCTGTCTCGGGCGGGCTGCGGCTCAACGGCACGCAGACCCAGACCATCAATCCCGCCAACCCGGCGTTTGAGTTCCGCCTTCCCGTCTGGGCCCACTCACCCGGATCCAGCGGCTGGAGCAGCACCAAGCTCATCTTCAACGGGCGGGACGCTTCCGCAACACTGGAACTGGCCGACGAGCCCGATGCCATCGCGTTCGACCCCGAGCTCACCGTTCTCGCCGAGGTGAAGTGTCAGCATCCGGCTGCGGCCTCGATCGTCCTTGCCAAGGACGGCCCCACGTTCAACGCGAGGCTCCAGGGCTTGCGTGGACTCAAGGTGACCAAGGCGAGTGATGCGGGGCAGCTCGTTCTTGCCGACATCGTCCGCGACGCGGCGGCGCCGGTGCCGATTCGCAGGGCCGCGGTCGAGGCCCTGGCGGCATGCGGCACGCGCGACCTCAGCACGCTGTCCACCGAGAACATCAAGGCGTGGCAGGTGCGAGAATCGCTTGTCAAGTCGCTCGCGGAGCTCTCGACGCTCAAGACAGGCGCGGCCGAGAGCACGCGTCAACGCACGTACAGCTACCTTCAGCGTCTCTTCGAGCGTGATCCGAGCCTGAGGGTGCAGCAAGCGGTGCTTCGCGGATTCGCGGCGATGAATGCCGGTGCCGCGATGCCTCTCATCGTGGAAGCGGCCCACACGGAATCACAGGATGACGGCCTGCGACAGGCGGCCCTGGACGCCGTTGTCACCCTGGACCGCCGCGAGGGCCTTCTGCTTGCGGTGGAGATGACCAAGCCCGGGCGGATGTCGCGCACGAGACCCGCCGCCGTTGCTGCGGTCGTCAAGCTCGCGCGTCACGACATGGTCTTGGCGATCAACACGGTGGGGGCGATGATCGACGATCGCGAGCAGCGTGCGCGGCAGGCCGCTGGACAGGGTTTGGTGGACCTGGGCGACGCGCGAGGGCTCGATATTCTCGCCAAGCGAGCGAAGTCTGCGCGCGATCCGTACGAGCAGCGTCAGGCGAAGCAGTGGTTTGACGCCTTGAATGCGAAGATCAAGCCCGCGACGAAGTGATCGGATCGGTGTGGCCTGCGAGCACGCGCTGGGCGAGTTGGGCGGCTTCGTCGACGGTGATGCGTTCCATGATGCGCCGGCCCGCCTGCGTGTCCTTGTGGTCAAGCCGCTCACCCGGCGATATGTGCTGCAGGACGCTGTCGCCGCGTCCATAAGGACCGACGAGATCGATGCGCGTGGGGCCATAGAGCGCGACGACGGGTCTGGCGAATCCGACGGCCATGTGCAACGCGGCCGAGTCGTTCGCAACCACGAGCCGCGATCCTTCGACCAGGGCCATGAGCTGGCCGACCGTCGTTGTGCCGACGCGGTCCACGATGCGTGCGGGGTTTCTCGCCGCCATTTCGAGCAAAGGGCCGCACCGAGCTCGTTCATTTCCAGAACCCACGAGCACCACCGCGTCGAGCCCCATCGGAAAGAGCCGCGGCACGAGACTCGTGAATCGCTCGACGGGCCATTGCTTTCCGTCCCACTTGCTCGTCGGCGCAACCACGGCGTATTGCTTACCCGTGAGAGCCGGGTCTGAAGTCAGCCAGCCCCGGTCGGCCTCCGAGGTGTAGAGACGAAGATCCCGGGCGGCGGGGGCGTGCGTGGGGATTCCGGCTGCGTTGAGAACGCCCATCATGCGGTCGACGCTGTGAATATCGCGTGCGATCCGGTGCCGCTCGGTGTACCCGAGCCAACCAAACTCGCGGGCGTCGGCGAGCCCCACGCGGCGCGGTGCCCGTGTTGCCCAGGCGAAGAGTCCGCTGCGGGCGAGCCCCTGGAGGTCGAACACTACGTCGTATCGGGCATCACGCAGCGACTTCAAAAAGCTGAGCACCGGCCCGACTCGCCCATGGGTCATTGCCTCGCCCAGGAGCCGACGGGGAAAGCCAACCGCGCTGTTCACGCAGGGGTGATTGGCGACGACGGCGGCGAAGGCGTCGAAGACCAGCCAGTCGATTCTGGCGTTTGGCCATTGACGATGGATGAAGACCGCCGCCGGGGCCGAGCGGCAGACATCCCCCAAGGCACTGGGACGGATGATGAGCACGCGGGCCGGGTCGGGCATGACACCATCCTAACCAGTCAATCTGCGTCCGAATCGACCCGGCGGCGAAACCTTGGGATGGGTCTTACCATAAACCCGGTGGCCAAGCGTGGTCGGCCGGTGGTATCCAGTGGCATGTTTGTCGCAATGACTTTCTTCCGTGGAGGTTTCCCCATGATTCGTGATCGTGTTCGCACGTGGATCGTTTCAGCGTCCTGTCTCGTTCTTTCTGCGGGAGCCGCGTTCGCCCAAGACAAGGCAGCAGACGCCAAGCCTGTGGCTCAGGCGGCCCAGCCCGTGCTGGTGCTCGAACACGCCGGGATGGCCAGCTTTGTGAGCGATCCGCGCGACGTGGGACTCAGGCGGGCGATGGAGATGCTCCCCGCACGGCTTGCCGAGCTGCGTGACGAGCTGCCCAACATTCCTCCCGAGGCGGCGACCCTGTTCGACATGGTTCCCCGGATGATCTCACGGCCCGCGAAGTTCGCGGTGGCCTATCAGCCCGGCGAGCCCACGGGCGGGCTCTTCGGCTACGGGATCGTGCTGTCGATCGAGGCGGGTGACGAGGCCGAGGCGAAGAAGAATCACGAGCGCCTTCGCGGGCTGATGAAATCCGCGAACGTGAAGATGCAACCCAGCAAGCGACTCACGGGCTTCACCGATGTTGTTGTGGGGCCTCCCGGACTGCTCAGCATCGGCATTCGCAAGTCGGGCAACGTGTGGCGCAACGAGGTGGTGTATGGCACCGTTCCCGGTGCCGAGGACATGGACAAGCTGTTCGCGCTCCCCGCGAGCAAGCTCGAAGAGTTGACGCCTGTCATGCGAGGGCGGATAGATTTCTCCGCCCTCACGCCCGCCGAGAAGATGGCGTTGACGATGGCCGGGGCGGCGATTCCGCAGCAGGTCCGCGATATGGACATCAAGTTCCGTCGCATGGGCTACCTTGGCGAGGATGCGATGAAAATGTCGTTCGAGTCGGGTAACACTGCGACCGACATGGTCTCGGCGATGCGGATGGAAGGGGCGGGCAAGTTCAAGAAGTTCCTGTACATGTCGTCAGACCCACTGACCGAAGCCGACTACAAGGTGATTCCCGCCGATGCCGTCATGGCCTCGCTCACCAAGGGCGATCTGGGCAGCATGCGTGACGCGATCGACGAGATGACCAAGCAGTCGCCCGAGGTGAGCGGCGTGCTCGATCAGTTCAAGGAATCCACCGGTGTCGATATTCGCACCGACATCCTCGACGCGCTGGGCGGCGCGTTCGGATACTACATGTCCGATTCCACGGGCGGCGGGGGGCTGGGCTCGTCGGTCGTTCTGCTCCAGATCCGCGACCGGGCACGATTCATGGCTGCACATGCCAAGCTTGTCACCAAGGCCAACGAGTTGATCGAGACCGCGATGGCCGGCGCACCTGCGCCGTATGTCAAGCTGGTCCCGTGGCGCGACGGCAACACCGAGTTCACGACCTTGCGGATCAACGGCATCCCGGTGCCGCTCGAGTTCACGTACGCCGCGACGAGCAAGTGGCTCGTCCTAGGGCTCACGCCGCAGGCTGTGATCGCCGCATCGCGTCAGGCCGAGGGCAAGGGTGATGGCGGAATCCTGACCAATCCGCGCGTCGCGGAGGTCGTCAAGGGCAAGGCCACGTCGCTCATCGGGCTCACGTACAGTGACACGCCGCGGCTCTTCCGTGATGGATACACGGTGATCTCGCTCGTCGGGTCGGCCATCGCCAACGGCGTTCGCTCGCCCGTCGATGCTGCCCGCGACCCGGGCCTTGTCGTCCCGCTTTACAACGACCTTGCCAAGTCCGTGCGGGCTTCGGTCGGCTACACCTACTGGGATGGCGAGGACATCATCATGATGTCCAAGGGTGACAAGTCCGCCCTTGTCGCTGGCGGGGCGATGGTGGGAACCATTCAGCAGTTCATGCCGATCATTGCCGCGGGCGTTGGTGCGACCGCACTTGCTCAGCAGCGGATGATGGGTTTCGCGCCTCTGGCTCCTAACGGCCACAATGTGGCCCTTCCCTTTGTCACCATTCTCGGCGAGC
>JAYVUC010000032.1:0-7094 GCA_043788295.1 Phycisphaerales bacterium | reverse complement strand
TGCTCCTGCCCGATCACGTACTGGTCCATGAACTCTTTGATGGTGCGCGGGCTGGGGATATCTCGCAGGGCGGCGGGCGTGGTACTCACGCGGCGTTTTTCCTGCTTGAAAATGTTCTGGCAAAGCTCGGTGCAGTTGGTGCAGATGTAGACCTCGCTGGGCCCTTCCACCATCGGGCCAACCTCGCGGCTGGTTTTCCCGCAGAACGAGCACGTCGTAACCTTGCGGCCCTTGAAGTTCCCGGCGTCCTGCCCGGGGGTCTCGCTGCCATCGTTTCGGTTCTTGGCCATGTGTAGTCTCAATCCTCCGGGTTATTCTGCCCCGCCCAGTACGAATGTTCCCGTGTCTATCGGCGGTCTTGCGCACACACTGCAATCACCCTGCCCGCCTCCCCGCCTTCGAGTGGCCTGTGCCCGTGCAGCAGGCCGAAATCTCCTCACAAACGCGAGTGGAGCATACACACCGGGCCTCACGAAGAAAGACGCGAGTCCGGTAAGTACGCGCCTTCAGTGACCATCCCCATGCCCCTTGGGCCTCTGGTGGCTTCCCGGACGCCGCGACGAAATTCCTTCAAACCGTGCGGCCATTTTTTCGACAAGTCTGCGGCGGGTTTGCTGGTATTCCTCCTCGGACATCTCGCCGGAGTCGCGAAGCTCGCGGAGGGAGTTCATGAGGCCCTTGGTGTCGTCGGGCTCATCGGCCCCCCCGAGCATGATCTTGCGATATTTCACGATGAGCAGGCCGCCGAGCATGGTGAGCACGATGAGCACGCCCACGAAGACCCAGACCTGCGAGAGCTGTTGTTGCCGCGTGGGGGGCGGGACGTAGGGTGTACCGGGCACAACGGCGGCGGTGTTTGATTCGGGCACGGGCTCAGAAGCCGGCGTGGGCTCAGGTGCGGGGTCGGGAGGTGCTTGTGGTTTGTCGGGCGGCTGGTGCATGGGCGACGTGTGGTTGATCAGGTGTTCAATCCGGCGGCGTGTCTGATGGGGATCACGAGCTTTGGGATGACGCGGGCTTCGAGCAATTCTTCGCCGTGGCGCGCCAGCTCGTCGAGGATGCCGCCAAGCTCATGGATGTCGTGGACCGAACCGAAGCGGCGGAGGGCGAGGTAGATGCTGATGGGGTGGGCAGTGGCGTCGGCATCGCGTTTCGTTGTCGTCGGGTGGGTCTTGACCTCAAAGTGGACTTGGAGTTCGCCCTTCTCGTCTGGAATGGTGAAGCCGATCATTGGCTGACAATCTACCAGCGAGAGACCAGCGTGCTCGCCCAGGCCTGCCAGGGGTGAACCTTCGTAGAGAGCTTCGTACACGATGGCGTCGTGGTTCCCGCCGGCCATGATATCGAACCCGTAGAGCAGCTCGACGTACTCGATGTCGATGGGGCTCACGTTCAGGTAGAAGGGGGCGGCCTCGAGAACCTGCTTGTGATAGGTGTACGCGTGGGCGATCGTCTCTGTGTTGACGGAGCCGGCGCGGATGCTGTTGGAGCGGACAGCGACCCAGCGGTGGGCTTCGGAGCCGTTCTGCGTGGATTCGAGGGCGAGTTCGTCCTTGTAGCGGCGGAAGTGGGACATCGTGGGATACTGGCGGCGGAGTCGCTCGAAGAGGTCGAGGACAGTCTCGCGGCTTCGCGGGAGGTCCATCTTGACCTGCAGCTTGAGGTTGACGTAGAAATCGCTGGTGAGGGCGCGATAGCTCTCGGACATTCGGACGCTTCCCTTCCGCGTTTTGCAACCTTCATGCGCGAGCGTGCTTGCACGCCCGCCCGCGATCATAGACGGACGCTGATGGCTTTCACGAGCCAATCGACTATGGCTTGCGTATCCGAAAGATCGGGGACGGCGTGGTCGGCACCGGCCTCGATGAGCTGGGCCGGGCGGAACTGCCCGGTGCCCACACCGAGGCACCAGCAGCCACTGAGTTTGGCGCACCGGGCATCGTGCGGTGTGTCGCCGATGATCACAACCTGCTCGCCGACGATGGGGGTGCCGCGAAGGGCGCGGTACCGGTCAAGGCCGATGGGCGGCAGATGATCGCGGCTGGGCGGCGTGTGCGGCGACTCGTCTCCCCAAACGCGGACGGTGAAGGGTTCGAGCGGCACGCCCGAGGCCTGCAATTTCATCTCACCGGTATCGGCGAAGTTGCCGGTGAGCAGGCCGAGCGTGAGCCGTTCGTCGAGCTGCAACGCGGCGAGCAGATCGAGCACGCCGGGGCAGGCACGGGCGATGCCGGGCTTGGCGAGGAGCGGGGCGAGCTCGCGTTTGTAGCCAGCCCGCATGAGAGCCATGTTTTCGGCGGAGACTTCCTGGTTGTTCCGGCGGAGCAGATCGGCGATGATGAGCGGATCGAGCCTGCCGGCGAAATCGACGCCTTCGATGGTGAACGAGGGGCCGAAGCGGGCGCGGCCGGCACTTTCGAGGGCGCACACCCCCGAGCGGCTTGTGGTGATGAGGGTTGCGTCGATGTCGAAGAGGATCAGCATCCAGTTTCCATCGCCACAACGTATTCGTCGTAGTCGAAGAAGTCGATCGAGCCGTCCTGAGTGAAGTCGGCGGAGGGGTCGCCGAACTCGAAGGCGGCGACAAACGCCTCGTAGTCGAAACAGTCGAGGGCGCCATCGCAGTTGTAGCCGGGGTTGGGTTGTGTCAATGGAATCTGGGACGGGTCAAATCACAAATTCGGTGCGAGTCCTGGCTGCTGCGAATCGGCCCGTTCTCGGGCGTATGGGGTTCGCTTGCTGACGCTCGTGGCCCTGCTGTTCTCCCGGCGGTTGTCACAGCCCTCGTGCGAGGCTTCCTGCGTCGCGGCAGCACGGTATAATCTAGGCCGAAAGCCTGCCGGTTTCGGGATGTGCCCGGCCGCTGGTGAGAGACCAAGGCCATGCAGCGCAAAGCCCGCCACAATTCGCCCAGCAAGCCGGCCGACTTCAATGACGAGTTGGGCGATGCTGAACTCGCATCGACCGAGCGGTTTTTCGGCGGGTCAGAAGCACTCAACTCCAAGGTGCTGGTGCTGAACCGGCTGTATGTGGCGGTGCGGGTGATTTCGGCGCGGCGGGCGTTCAGCATGCTCTTGCGGGACATCGCCGAGGTGATTCACGTGGCGGCGGGGCCTGATGGGCCGCAGTATCTGAATTATGACTTTGGGAACTGGGCGGCGGTGTCGGCGGCGCGGGAGTCGTTTGAGTCACAGGCGCACGACTTTGTGCGGACGGTGCGGTTTGATATCGCGGTGCCGAAGATCATCAGGCTGCTGGGATATGACCGGCTGCCCGAGCAGATCGTGAAGCTGAACCGGCGGAACCTGTTCGCGCGGGATCGCAACCAATGCCAGTATTGCGGGAGGCATTTCCCGACGGCGGACCTGTCGATCGACCACGTGGTGCCGCGGATGGCGGGCGGGGGGGACACGTGGGAGAATCTGGTGTGCTCGTGCATCCGGTGCAATGCCAAGAAGGGCGGGCGAACGCCCGACCAGGCGAGCATGAAGCTGTATCGCAAGCCCGAGCGGCCCAAGCGCAACCCGGTGATCGCGCTGCGGCTTGGGCACGAGAAGTACGCGAGCTGGAAGCAGTTCCTGGACGAGGCGTACTGGGGCGTGGAGCTGCGGTGATCGCGCCCGTGCGGCGGTGACTTCCTATTGTCGCACTCATGGAAGCCGCTCTGAAATCATTGCGTGACGCAGCCACACTTGCCGCTGCATTTGCATCGGCCGAAACCGCGGCGACGGTCGAGCGAATCTCGTCGATGGTCGCGGGCGCGATGAAGGCTGGCGGCAAGGTGATGATCTGCGGCAATGGCGGGTCGCTGTGCGACGCGGTCCACTTTGCGGAGGAGCTGACGGGGCGGTACCGGACGGATCGGCCCGCCCTTCCGGCGATCGCCATCGCGGATGCGGGACACATCACGTGCACGGCGAACGATTACGGGTTTGAGCAGATTTTCGCACGGGGCGTGGAGGCGCTCGGCCGCCCGGGCGACGTGCTGATCGTGCTTTCAACGAGCGGAAACTCGGAGAATGTGGTTCGAGCGGTGGCGGCAGCGAAGGCGAAGGGGATGACGACGGCCGCGCTCTTGGGCAAGGGCGGCGGGCGGCTGGCGGGGCATTGCGATGCGCAGATTGTCGCCCCCGGCGCGACGGCGGACCGGATCCAGGAGCTGCACATGCTGGTGTTGCACATCATCGTGGATCGCGTCGAGGTGCTGCTGGGGCACGCTCACTGATTGGACCTTCGGCTTGATCAGGCCATCCGCCACGCCGACGCACACTCGGGGCAGATCGTGCAGCCGTCGACCTCGTGCGTTGTGACGCCGCGAAGGTCGTAGAGGCAGTGCGGGCAGAACCCTTCGGCAAGGGCGGCGTCGGGAAAGATGCGGCGGTACATGCGGCGAAAGACGCGCAGTGCGGTCAGTTCATAGAGGATGCTCAGGGGAATGAGCATCAGCACTGCGGCGGCGACAAATGCGAGCGTCTGGCGCATGAGGGCGGGGATGAGGATGAGGAGGGCGAACGCGCCGCACGCGACGACGATCATGGCTGAACCGAGCACTGCACCGACGAGCCACGCCTGCTTGAACATTCGCCGACGGATCTCGCGGAGCGAGGCACGCGGCGGTGTGTTCGCGTAGCTGCGGGGCGAGCCGAAGATATCGAGAAAGGGGACGACTCGCGGCTTGCCGCGATGATCACGAACCTCCGCACGGGCGATGTCGAGGAACCAGCGTTCGGGCATATCACTCTCGATTGTTCAGCCGCCCGCGGCATGAGTCTCTTGGACCCTGGGCACATTGCGGTCGAGCCAGTCAGCGAGCCATTCCTTGCGATTGGGCAGGAAGTAGAAGAGCATGCCGTGGCCACCGGGCATTTCGAGCAGTTCGGGGCGGCCCAGGCGTTCGTGCAGCAGGCGGCCACCGGCAGCGGGCACCCAGCGGTCCCATGTGGCGTGGACTTGAAGCACGGGGATGCCCAAGAGCGCGGGAGCCGTGTGATACGGATCGAGCTTGCTGTATTTCAGATATGCCGCGCCCAAGGCTTCGATCTGATCGTCGGTGGGGCGTTCGCCGTTGCAGGTGACCTTGAGCCCGCCGCTGGTGAGGGTGCTGCTGAGGGCGGTGGTGAGGACGTTGGCGGCACCGCCGATGATTGCCACAGCCGTGACCCGATCGCGGATACGTGCGGCGACGGTTGGTGTCGAGAGTGCCCCAGCGCTGAAGCCGATGATCGCAACGGGCATCGTTCGCGTCTGCGGGTACATCTGACCAAGCACGACCAAGGTGGACTCAACGACAATCGCGTTCTCGCCGACAGTTTCGTCGACCTGCTGTGCCATGGTCCGGGCCGCATTGTCAATGTCGGCCTGGGACCGCACATTGCACGCGGGCCTGACGAGATTGGCGAGCTCGAGCTCGACCAGGGCACGTTCCTTGGCGACCGGGCTTGCTTCCATGGCCTTGGACCAGGCCTCATACGTCTTGAACTCCGAACTCTTGGGAAGTTTCTTCCCAAGCTCGTCGCTCGAGTGTCGCATCGCCAGTGCCTGGGAAACACTCTCGGGCGTCATCTGGGGTTCGACGCTGGTCTGCGTGTCGACATCGATCACCACCCACCCGCGGCGGATCAGTTCGTTCATCACCTCCGCCTCGTACTCGTTTCCCATCAGGGCGGCGAGGTGGATGAGCACGCCGCGAGGCTTGTCGGGCATCTTCGTGGGCAGGCGCACGGGCAGGCCCGAGGTGAAGCGAGCCCGATCTTGAATGACTTCGGGAGCGCACTCGAGCTCATCCCTCATGTTGAATGCGCCGCGGGTCATGCGTGCCTGCTGCACATCGTAGAGTTCGTAGCTGGTGCCGAAGCGGGCGGAGGTCAGCACGTACGCGTTGGGCTTGACCGCACTGAAGAGGCCTTCCATCTCGTACCACTGATTCGACGGCAGCCCCTCTGGCGAGACCCGCACACGGACCAGCGCGTTCGCGGTGCGGAAGGTACGCCCCCGCGAGTGTGAATCCATGTCAGGAAACTTGCCCCCAAGAGGAGCCCGAAACCATGTGAGCGACGAACCCTCGAACTCGGGCGAATCCTGGGACGCGAAGGCCACCTCGTCGAGCGCGGTTGCGTCGGAGATGGGCCAGGCATCGGCGGCGGGGAGCACCACGGGCCTTGTGAGCCTGCTCGCGCCGGCGTCAAAGTGGAAATAGCACCCGGGAAGGCACAACGCGGCGGCACAGAGGATCGACGAGAACAAAAGGCCGGGCCGAAGGTGACGCATGGCGGGATGAGTGTACCTGCCTCGCCGCGGCTCGTACCATCCCCAACACCCGCCGCTTGCGGGTGAGCCATTGGGAGCCTTCGATGCCGTATTACACCAAGCTCGGCCTGTTGCCCAAGAAACGCCACGTCCAGTTCCGCCGCCCCGACGGATGCCTGTACTCCGAAGAACTTTTCGGCACCGAGGGGTTTGTGGGGCCCACATCCACGATGTACCACATCCAGCCGCCCACACAGGTCTACGGCTGGAAGCCCATGTACTCGACCAAGGTCGAGTATGTGGAGCGGGACATCATGCGGATGCGGCACGTGCGGTCGGCCCCGCAGGCGCCCAAAGGCGATTCGGTGACGGGTCGCGTCGTGCTTTTCGGGAACGCCGACTGCGAGATGGGCGTCTGCAACCCGGCGGAGCAGATGGTCGGGAATGGGGGGGGGTATCACTTCAAGAACGGCCAGGGGGACGAGGTGCTGTTCATCCACTTCGGCTCGGGCGTGTGCCACAGCATGATGGGGACGCTGAAGTTCGGGCCACGCGACTACCTCGTGATTCCCAAGGGGATCATCTACACGCTGGTGTGGGACAAGCGCAAGGACGCGAGCGACGGCGGCCCCCCGGTGGAGCAGATGCCCTTGGGCAAGTTCCTGCTCATCGAGACGGTGAACGGGTCGCACATCGCGCCGCCACCGCGGTACATCAGCAAGACGACGAGCCAGTTTCTGGAGCATTCGCCGTACTGCGAGCGTGACATCCGCATTCCCGAGCTGCCGATGACGTTTGACGAGAAGGGCGACCACGAGGTGCGGATCAAGGCCCGCGACCTCGTCCAC
>JAYVUC010000031.1:0-5907 GCA_043788295.1 Phycisphaerales bacterium | reverse complement strand
GCGTGTAAAGTTCTGCGGTGGCGAGCGCGAGCCCAGTGTGCTGCCCGATGGCGTTGAGGAGCGAGAGCTGTTCAGCCGTATACGTGTAGTTTGCCACCGAGCTGTCAACGTAGATCGCCCCGAAGATGCGGTCACGGAACTTGATGGGCGAGCAGACAGCCGAGCGGACATGCCCCCGCTGCACGCTGTCGCCCTTGGCGAAGCGCGGGTCGGTCATCGCGTTGCTTGACAGCACCCCCTCGCCCTTCTTCACCACATGCTGAAGAATGGTCCGGCTGATATGAATCTTCGCGTCGGCGAGATCCTTGGGTGCCGTCGCGTACTTGACGACCACAGGCGTGGGCGGCTCGTCGGGCGTTTGACCCATGAGCACGATGAAGCCTCGCTCGGGCTTGAACTCCGCGAACACCACGTCCATCACCTGCCGAAGCAGCTCGCCGCGCTCCGCCGCCTGCGTCGTGATTGTTGTAAGCCGGTAGATCACCCGCAGGTGGTCAATCGCCGACGCACGCGGCTCTGGCTCGGACATGAGCACCGAGTCGGCGTTGCTGGCCATCGTCCGCTCGATCGAAGCGTCGATCTGATCGGCCCGCAGGACACGGATCACCTCCGGGTCGCGTATCTCTGTCTGCCCAAACACAAAGAGAGACGAGCCCGTACGAATCTGATCGCCCGGCTGCAGACGGATGCGGTCGCCGATGCGAACACCGTTGACATATGTCCCGTTCTGGCTCTCCAGGTCGCGTATGTACCAGAGGCCGTCATCTGGTGTCAGCTCGGCGTGCCGCCTCGAAACGGTGGTGTCGGCAAGCGGCAGCGCTTCGCTCGACCGCCCGATCAGTTGGGGCTGATGGTCGGGCAGCTCATACTTTCGGCCCTTGTCAGGGCCTTGGATCACGGTGAGGACAAGCACTGTGGAAGATAGATCGGTCGGACAGGGTCCAAGCGCGTAGTCGCAAGGTGGAATGCCTTTCAGACACCGATCCTGAGCACCATAACTTCATGGGGGCGCAGCGTCTCGCCGGGTTTGTACCCGCCGGACCTCGTCTTGGGGAGCCCCTTGCGGCCGAGCAAGTCCGTGACGGGCTTGCGGTCGGTGAGTTCGGGTGGGAGACGCAGGCCATACGCGCTGACCGGCTTGGCCGAGAGATTGGCGAGGATGGCGATCGTCTCATCCCCATCCTTTCGCAGAAACGCCCAGACCGCAGGGTCGGCCGTCTCAAGAATCGTCATCTCGCCCGTGCGAAGAGCTTTGTACCGGCCCCGGAGACGAATGACTTTCTTGTAGTGCGCCAGAAGGCTCGCTGGATCCTTCGCCTGAGCTTCCACATTCTTGAGCGCCGCGTCCGCGTTGGCGGGTCGCCATGGTTTTTCTGCATCCGTGAATCCGGCGTTCCTGCCCGCCGTCCATTGCATGGGCGTGCGGATGTCCTCGTCGGGCTTCACTCCCACCATGCCAATCTCTTCTCCGTAGTAGATGAACGGGATGCCGGGGCTCGTGAGCAGGAGCGTGGCCGCCACGCGAGCCTTGTCCCACGAGTCGGCGGGCGTCTTGGCGGTGTCGAGCTTGCCGCCGCCGAAACGGGACATGACGCGATCCTGATCGTGATTGGAGAGGAACGTGGAAAACTGCCCGAACGGGTACGACGCGAGGTTGTCCTTCCACTGCGCGTCGAGTTTGTCGCGCTTGCCCTCGTTGAGCGCGTCGATGGTCGCATAGGCCGTGTGGAACTCGAACGCCGAATCAAGCTCGTTGCCAATATACGGGACCACCTGCTCGGTCGTTGCCCAGACCTCGCCCACCGTGAAAGCGTCGGGCTTTACCGCCTTGTACGACGCGCGGAACTTCCTGATCCACTCGTGTGTCGCGGCGGTGCTCTCCTGCTGCTGCCCTTCTTCGATCAAGTGGCGGATCGCGTCGATGCGATAGCCCGCAGTGCCCATGTCGAGCCAGAACTTCACCACGTCGTTCATTGCGCCCGTCGCGCCCTGATTGCGGAAGTTCAAGTCGGGCATCCCCTTCCAGAAAATCCCGTAGTAGTATCCCGCGCTGCCCCTGTTCGCCCCGGTCGCCGGCCACGGATGCCACACGTCCTGGTTCCACGGGCCCTTCCACCCCGGATCCTTCTCGCTCCACACGTACCAGTCGTGCTTGGGGCTTTGGGGATCCACCGCCTCTTTGAACCACGGGTTCTCCCACGACGAATGATTCGGCACGAGGTCGAGGATCACTCGTATCCCCCGCTTGTTGCACTCGGCCAGCATGGTCTTGTAGTCCTCGTTGGTGCCGTACGCATCGTTGACTTTCTTGTAGTCGCTGATGTCATACCCGTGATAGCTCGGCGACTGCATGATGGGCATGAGCCATAGGGCGTTGATTCCAAGCGATGCCTTCCCCCCCTTGCCGTCGTTGAGGTAGTCGAGCCGCTCGATGAGCCCCCTGAGATCACCCACCCCGTCATTGGCGAGGGGCCCCGACGTGGAATCGGCAAACGAGCGCACGAAAACCTGGTAGAAGACCGCCGAGTTCCACCACGCGTCAAGATCCGGCTTCACCCTCTCAACAGCCACCGCAGGCTTGGCAACGGTGTTGGGATTGGTGGTCGCTTGAGCCATGACAAGTCGCGCCCCGCCCAGAAGTGCGAGAAAGAACACGGCACGAGGCAAGAGCTGGCTGCGTGACATCGGGGCTCTCCGGGGTGCGAAAGCGTAGCGACAGCGGCACGGCGAGACGCATCATTCTTCTTTGAATCGCTCGGCGGCCCGGCGCTTCGCGGCGAGCAAACCGCTCTCAGTCGAGGCCTCGGGTTTGGGTGGGCTGGGGTCAAGCCCCGCATCGCGGAGTGCCCGCGCGCGGCGGCGGTCGAGCATGGACGCCGCCGATTCCGACCGCTCCCCAAGCGTGCGAATCGGCGATTGATACGACGCGGGTGCTGGCTCCTGGGCAGCCTCCGAGCCCTCGTCGCCCGCGGATTGTCCGCGGAGGGCGGCAAGGGCCGCCGCCGCCGTCGCACCACGATCCCTGACCGAATCGGCGATGGTTCGCCCGAACTCCCCGCCAAGCCACCGGTCCCACGCCACCCGCCGCGTCGCGATGTCGAGAATCAGGAGGATGAGCGTCCAAATGAGCAGAGGCCGCCAGATGGCCGAAAGCACCTGCAGCGGCTTGATCCCCCCCCGGTCAAAGAGGCGGGCGGTCTTCGCGTCATCGAACGCGAGCACCTCGCCCCCGCTCGCCGCAGCGATCTGTCGCATCAGGGGCGCGTTGGAGGTCAGTTGTCGATACTCAATTCCTCCCAGGCTGGCGGCCCCGACAACCACGGGCGCAATACGGATGTTCCCGCCCGCTCCGCCCGCGTGGGGTTTCAGCACAGCGATGTACGAGCCCGCGTCGGACGCATCGAGAGACGCCTCATACTGCCCCGGACCAGTCTGCCGAAGGGCGACCTTACTGGGTTCGCCGTTGGGGGAATAGACCGTCGCCTGCACGTCAAGCTGATCGATCGGCGTCGGGCCACCCCCACCGCCGCTGGGCGTGCTCGCGTCAAGTCTCAGGGTGAGCTTTCCATCAACGATGATCGCTCGACCTTGCACGCCCTCCGACGCGAGAGAGGCGCGTGAGACCGATCGGGCCGCCTGAACCCAAAACTTGCGATAGCTCGGATGAGTGATCCACCCGGCTGCCCACTTCGAGGCGTCCGACGTGAACGCCGCCACCTGTCCCAGCTCAACCTGCCAGTGAGCAAGCAACGGTTCGTCGTGGTCGCTCATCAGCGCGTTGACAACAGTGACTTGCTTCCGCGGCGCGGTAAGCGCGATCCCGCCAAGGTCGGGAAGCGGGCCAACACCCGCGAGCAGCGGCGAACCGAGCTGCCCGAGCTGCGGCGTGAAGTCCCCTTCACGAACCAGCGGGCTGCGAATCACGCGGATCGCCTTCATGAACACGCGGGGCAGCAACTGGGCGTTCATCACCTCGTAATACTCGCCCCCGCCCTGGGCGGCAATGGCCTGCATGGTTGTGCGGTCGGCGATGTCGCCCAGCGAGATCGCCGAAAGCGTGATGCCCTGAGCCTTAATGTTCGCCGCCAGCTGCGGGAGCGACTCCGCCCCCTGCGACCGCCCATCGGAGAGCAGCAGGATGTGCTTGCTGCGGGCCTGGACGGGGCCGAGCTGGCGGGCGGCCTCTTCGAGCGCGGGGCCCGCCACCGTGCCGCCGCCCTCGTGAATGGACCTGACGATTGCGGCCGACTCGTCGGGGTTCGTGTTGTGCGCGAGGGGAATCCGCACCGAAAGCCCGTCGTTGAACGATACCACGCCGACAAGATCGTTCCTTTCCAAACTCTTGATCGCAAGGGCCGTCGACTCGTTGGCGATCTCCTGCTGGCTTCGGATGGAACCCTGAACGTGCAGGCCCATCGACCCCGAGTTGTCGATGACGAACACGATCGCCGAATCGGGCGTGACAACGCGATCGGGAATCTCGAGCTCGACTGGAAAGATCTGCGACAGCTCGCTCCCGCGCCAGCCGCCCCCGCTAAACGCATCCGGACCGCCCACGATCAAGAACCCGCCTCCCAAGTCCTTGACATATGAGAGCATCAGCCGCTGGCGATCTGGCGCGAGCGCGTCGGCCGCCACGTTCTCGAAGATGACGAGGTCGTAGGTCTGGAGCGTGAGCAGGTCCGACGGCATCGTGTCGGGGCGGATGACCTCCACGTTGAAACCGGCTTCGAGCAGCGTCCGCGAGAGAGTCGTGCCGGGCCCCGCGTTCACGCCGTCGAGAAGCAGCACAGCGCCTTGACCGGGTGTGATCGTGAACGCCTCGGCGACATTGTTCTGCGTCAGCGTGTCACCCAACAGCCTCGGCGCACCAGCGGGCGAGGCGGGATCCACATCGGCCTCGTAGATGGCGCGGAAGCGATGGATTCGCCCGGGCGGCAGCGGAACATCCAGCACGACGACGTTCTGGCCTGGCACCAGCGTGACACGGCGGCCGTCACCCGGCGCCGGCCCGTTCAGGTCGATCGGCCTCTGCTCGTCGAGCAATCGGAGCGTGCCCGACGTTGCCGATGTTGAAACAAGAACGACTCGTGCACTGATGGCCGAGCCCGCCGCGGCGTGCGGCGGCGCGTCCAGCGACTCGACATACACCTCGCTCTTCACGTCATACTCGACCGGGACGACGCAAATCGGTGCAGCCGCACGGGCACCCGCCAACTTCCCTGCACTCCCACCGCTGCCGAGTTGTCCGGCAACGGCCGACGCCGCTGCCAGCGCGTCGCCGGTCGTCTGCACCCCGTCGCTGAAGAGCACAATGCGTCCCGCAGCATCGGGCGGCAGCATCGCGCGGGCAAGCCGAATGCCCGCCTCGATATTGGATCCATCGCCCAACGGAAGATCGGGCGACCATTCAAGCTCCGCCGATCGCGTTGGACTCACCACCGCGGCGGCCTGCCTTCCCAGAGCGACTATGCCGACCATGTCGTCGGGTCCGTGCCGAGCTGCCGTGTCGTCAATGAATCGGCGTATCAGCTCGACCACGGGCTTGCCCGCAAGGGCGGCCATAGCTGGATCCGTGGGCGAGAAGCTCGCCCAGTTCTTCGTCGATGCGAGTGGGCGATCCATCGACTTCGAAATATCCACGACAAAGATGACGGCGAACTTGTCGGTCGTCCGCACCGCGCTCGTCCCGGCCAGCAGAAGCGCGAGCAGTGCGAAAAGCACGAGCCGCAGCACCACCGCCGACCACCGGCGCACGAGGCTCATGCTGGCAAACCAGCGGAGGCCCAGCAGCACGAAGGGCACCGCGAAACAGGCCGCATAAAGCCACTGGGGATGCATGACGCGAATGGACACCGGCGGACTGTATCGCCGATCGGCGAAAGTGGCTGGTTTGGCGTCGTAGCC
>JAYVUC010000030.1:0-20303 GCA_043788295.1 Phycisphaerales bacterium | reverse complement strand
CAACCTCAACCACAACTACGTCGGCACCGAACACCTGTTGCTCGGCCTTCTGCGTGAGCACGACGGCGTCGCTGCCCAAGTTCTCATGAATCTTGGCCTCAAGCTCGAAGAGGTTCGCGAGGAGGTTCTCAACCTCCTGGGCGCGGGCAACGAGCAGAGCGAAGCATCGGGCGGCGAGGGTGGCCCGGCCTCCGGTCCTGCGGCGAGTTCTGCCAGCAGCAATGCTGGCCCAGCTGGCAAGAACCGCAGCAAGACGCCGGCCTTGGACTCGTTCGGACGCGATCTCACCGAGCTTGCTCGCGAGGGCACGCTCGACCCCGTCATCGGCCGCCAGAACGAGATCGAACGCCTGGTCCAGGTTCTGTGCCGCCGCACCAAGAACAATCCCGTCCTTCTGGGCGAGGCGGGCGTTGGCAAGACGGCGATCGTCGAGGGGCTTGCCCAGCGGATCATCTCGGGAGATGTTCCCGAAATCCTGCAGGACAAGCGACTCGTGGTGCTCGACCTTGCCATGATGGTCGCGGGCACGAAGTATCGCGGGCAGTTCGAGGAACGCATCAAGGCGGTCATGAACGAGGTCCGCAAGGCCAAGAACGTGATGCTCTTCATCGACGAGCTGCACACGCTGGTTGGTGCGGGCGGCGCCGAGGGTGCGATCGACGCCTCCAACGTGCTCAAGCCCTCGCTTGCGCGGGGCGAGATCCAGTGCATCGGCGCGACGACGTTTGACGAGTACCGCAAGTACATCGAGAAGGACGCCGCCCTGGCACGCCGGTTCCAGGCGATCACGGTCGATCCGCCGAGCCCCGAGCAGACAATCGAAATTCTCAAGGGCCTCCGCGACCGCTATGAGAGCCACCACCGGGTGCAGATCACCGATGGCGCGCTCAAGGCCGCGGTCGAGCTTTCGGGTCGGTACATCCCAGGCCGCGTGCAGCCCGACAAGGCGATCGACGTGATCGACGAGGCCGGTGCCCGCATCCGCATCAAGAGCATGACCAAGCCCCCGCAGCTCGCGGAGATCGAGGGGGACATCGAGCGGCTGAGCATCGAGAAGGACGAGGCGGTCAAGGGCGCGGACTACGAGCGTGCGGCGGAGCTTCGCGACAAGGCCGAGCAGTTCCGCAAGAAGAAGGAAGACATCCAGAAGGAATGGAAGAACCGGGCCCGCGAGTACGACGGGACAGTCGACGAGGACGTCGTCGCCGAGGTCGTCAGCAAAATGACGGGCGTGCCGCTCCAGCGGCTTGAGAAGGACGAGGCGGCCCGCCTGCTCCAACTCGAGAACGAGCTGCACAAGAAGGTCATCAGCCAGGACGAGGCGATCAAGGCGGTTGCCAAGGCGATCCGCCGAAGCCGGGCGGGTCTGAAGGATCCCAAGCGTCCCGCCGGTTCGTTCATCTTCGTCGGGCCCACCGGCGTGGGCAAGACGCTGCTCGCCAAAGCCCTGGCCGAGTTCATGTTCGGGGACGAGGAAGCACTGATCCACCTTGACATGTCCGAGTACATGGAGAAGCACAACGTCTCGCGGCTGGTTGGAGCACCTCCCGGCTATGTGGGCTACGAGGAAGGCGGCCAGTTGACCGAGCGGATTCGCCGCAGGCCCTACAGCGTGGTGCTGCTCGACGAGGTTGAGAAGGCTCACCCCGACGTGTTCAACATGCTGCTGCAGATCATGGAAGAAGGCCGCCTGACCGACTCGTTCGGGCGTCATGTCGACTTCCGCAACACGATCCTGATCATGACCAGCAACATCGGGGCCGACCTGATCAAGGGCGGCGCGGGTTTCGGGTTCCAGAAACGGACCGAGGCGACGGATTACGACAACATGAAAACGGTGCTGTTGAAAGAGATCGAGAGGTTCTTCCGCCCCGAGTTCATCAACCGCGTCGACGACATGATCGTGTTCAGGCCGCTGACCAAGGCCGACATCACGCAGATCATCACCTACGAGATCGCCAAACTCTCCAAGCGGCTCGCCACCAAGAAGATCGAGGTGGAGATCGACGACATCGCCCGAGAGTTCCTGATCGACAAGGGCTACAACCCCGAGTTCGGCGCAAGGCCCCTGCGTCGCGCGATCGGAACGTATGTCGAGGATCCGCTCAGCGAGATGTTGCTCTCGGGCGATTTCCCGGGCGCGTGCAGGATCACCGTGACTCGCAAGCAGGACGCCGACGGCAAGCCCCTGGACTACCTGAACTTCAAGACCGACCAGCTCCCTGTGGCACCACCGGTCCCGGCGGCCACCTCGGGCACGCACTCGACCTAAGCAAGGCGAGGCTTGAAATCCTGTGATGTACCCAAGCCCGGAGCAATCCGGGCTTTTTCGATGTTTCCTGGCCACCGTAAGGAATGTGCCAGGAGAAAAACAATATCTCGGAGCACGCCGCGACCAATTTTCGTCGCAAAATGGGCCCGAGCGTGCGAACGGCGTGTTGGAACGCAGGACATTTTTATGAATTGTGCAAAAAAGGGTTGATGGGTGGAACCCGTCATGATATAAGAGTGGCTGTAGGCACGAGGAGTCGAGCGGAGAGACAAGACACCTCCACTTTTCATCCCACGGCCACCGTGCAGGGCTGACGCTTTGCGCGGTCAATGCGTGTATCGGTGCCCCGACGTACTCGGCGGCTATCGGTACGCCCAGGCGGGTCTCCCCGCGCCTGGGTGTTGCTCGTGGGGAGAGGATTTAGAGGAGACAGGATCATGATGAAGATTGTTTCGATGATTGCGGTTGCCGGCATCGCCGGTTCCGCGCTGGCCGATTTCAACACCGGCATCCAGGCCGGTCCGTTCGCCAGCAACGGCCCCGTGGGCAATGCTGTCAACGGCGTGTTCTCGTTCACCTACTCGGGTCTGAGCATTGCGACGTACTCGCAGGTCCGCATCCGCGGAACCGCGACCAGCACGGGCAATGGCAGCTTCAAGAGCGAGCTTCGTTACCGCTTCGAAGGGCCGAGCAACCTCGACAGCGGCCAGCTCCTTGCGGGCGGCAGCTGGGTTGGCGGCGTCACCGTCGACAACACCCAGACGTTCGGCTCGTTCAGCATGACGAACGGGAACACCTATCGCTTCAAGTTTTGGGAGAGCTTCGATGACGGCGGTACCGCTTCTGTTGACGCCAACTGGTCCAACACGCAGTTCGATTTCCTTGGCCCGCCGCCCCCGCCCGCCTGCATCACCCTGGGCAACTTCACGGCTGGCCTGTTCGACATCAACACCTTCACCTCGAACTTCGACACCGAGGTCGGCCTGTACAGCTCGACCGGTGCCCTGATCGCTAACAATGACGACACCGCACCCGGCCTGCAGAGCCAGATCACCCCGACCCTTGCCATCGGGCAATACTACCTCGCCGTCGGCGGGTACGACACTGCCTTCGGCGCGAGCGGCTGGGGCGTCACCGGCGGCACCGCAGGTGGCAACTTGAACCTCACGATCAACGGGCAGCCGTCGATCACCAACCACACATTCGCCGCTGGCGAAGTGGCGTGGTACTGCTTCAACGTCGTCCCCACCCCCGGCAGCCTCGCGCTTGTCGGCATGGGCGGCCTGATTGCCCTCCGTCGTCGCCGCTAATAGCGACCTTGGTTTCTTCTGATTTCCGCGCAAACCCGGGCCTCAACGCCCGGGTTTGTCTTTTTATCCGCCCCTGCGAGCTGTAAACGGGCCTTGTGCGGCGTGCCCCGAACCTCATACGCCGCCAGCCGGTATGATCCGGCAGGAGCCTCCATGCCCGTCTTCATCCGCTGGCTACTGAATCTCGCCCCGCTCAACCCCATCGCGGTGCGGCTTGTCGAGAACGGGTCCAGGCGCCAGCGCCACTTTCACATACGCTGGATCTATCTGGGCGTCCTGATCCTGGTCCTGCTGTGGACGCTCGTGAGCATCGGCACGGGGGCGGTCAGTTACGGCAAGCTCGCCAGCAACGGGGCCCAGAGCTTCACATATATCGCGTATCTCCAGATCCTGCTGATCTGTGTGCTCGCGCCCGTCTTCATGGCCGGGGCGATCGCACAGGAGGCCAACCCGCAGACGTGGGAGGTTTTGCTCACCACGCCGCTGTCGAGCCTTCAGATCGTGCTGGGCAACCTCTTGGGCCGCCTGTTCTTCATACTCGGGCTGCTGGCTGCGAGCCTGCCGCTCTTTGCGTTGACGCAATATTTCGGCGGGGTGCCCGGCACCGCGATCTTCGCCAGCTATCTTGTGGCGGGGGCGGCGGCACTTCTCGTGGGGTCGATCGCTATCTCACTGGCAGTGTCGAGGCTGGCGGGCAAGCGAGCGGTTTTCACGTTCTACGTCGCGGTTGTGACGTACCTGGCGATCACGGCCGGCATCGATGCCTTCATGCGCAACGAGGGCATGGGGGCCGGCACCGCGGGCAAGGGCGTCACGCTGATGACTGGGATCAACCCATTTCTCGCGCTCACAGCCTTGCTCAACCCCACGACCTATCCGCGCGCCGAAGTGGGCAGCGTGACGGGCATTCGCGGCTGGATGCTCGAGAGCCCCGTGACGTTCTGGTGCGTGGGCAGCATCCTGTTGAGCCTCACACTCACCGTCGCGTCGACATTCACGGTTCGCGCGGGCGGGCTGGGCACGCTCACGGGTGATCGCGGGGGCATCCCGTGGTATCGACGGATGCTGGGGCTCGGGGCATCGGGGGCCGAGCATCGTCCGCCGCGGCCTGTCGGGCACAACCCGATCTCATGGCGGGAATCGTCCGCCCGCAACGCGACCTTGGGGCGCATCATCGGCCGCTGGGCGTTTGTCGCCCTTGGACTCGCGTGGGCGATCGGGGTCATCGCGTGGTATCACACGAGGCCCGCGCCGCCGGCTCCGACCGTGCCGCTCCCTGGCATGACTGCCACGTTCACCAGCGACCCGGCGCACGAGGCGTTTCGGCTTGTGTTGCTGATAACCGTGTGGGCCGAGCTGGCGGTGATCTCACTGGTGGCGATCAACATGGCGAGCACGGCGGTGAGCCGCGAGCGTGAGGATGGGACGCTCGATCTTCTGCTGACGACGCCGCTGACGCCTTCGAGCTATCTGTTCGGGAAGCTGCGCGGGCTCATCGCGTATCTGCTGCCCATGCTGGCGGTGCCGATGGGGACGATCGCGCTGGCGGCGATGTATGTGGCGGCGGATGGGCTTGGGCGCGCGGGCGGCGTGTTCGTGCGGACACCGGGGCAGCCCGCGAGCATGGGCTCACCGGTGGTGCTGCCCGAGGGGGCGTTGCTGCTGCCGCTGGTCACGATTCCGTTCACCGCATGGTGCGTGATGATCGGGCTCAACTGGTCGCTCAAGAGCAAGGGGACGCTCTCGAGCGTGGTGGGGACCATGGGTGTCGTCGGGGTGATCGCGGGGATCGTCGGGTTTTGCGGGTACAAGGCGGGCGAGCAGATCGGATTTGTGGGCCCCTCGCTCACGGCGATGACGCCCGCCACGCTGCTGTATTCCGTCCTCATGCCAACCGACGCGATGGCGGGAGTTGTGACGAGCGCGGGCGGGCTGAGCGGGGCGCGGGTCGCACTTGTCGTCGGATGTCTTATTGCGGCGGGAATCTACACCGCGGTGGTGCTGGGCATCCATGCGGCGATGGTGCGAACATTCGACGCGACGGTGCGAAAGCTTGCTGGCAGCGGTCGGTAGCGTGGCATGTGCCTCTCGCCCACATCATCCGACTTTTGTCAAGCCTTCACTATTCAAGAATCATGGGCAAGATGCGCGTGCCACATGCCTCGCGCTTTCACGAAACCTCGCGGAAAGTACTGCGGCGTCGAGACCGACCTCGGCAAGCTGGGCCGAGCGGCTGTTCTGGTAGACCCAGCGGTCGGGAAGCCCGAGGCGAATGACCTGAGAGGCGTCGGCGCCGCGTTCCTGAGCGGCCTCGAGCACGGCCGATCCAAACCCGCCCACGACGCTGTGGTCCTCGACGGTGATCACCGGAATCTTGTGTGAGAGCAGGCTCACGACCAGCTCGACATCCACGGGCTTTGCGAAACGGGCGTCCCAGACGGCGACGCGCACGTCCTCGCCCACCATGGCGGCGGCCCTGAGCGCGTCGATCGCGGGGGTGCCAAACGCCAGCACCGCGACGTGCGGCACGGGCCCGGTCGCGCGCGATTCGAGATCGCTGAGCCACTCATAGCCCTTGCTCAGGCAACGGGCGCGCCCAAGCTCAAACGGCGGGCAGGCGTCGCCCGCGAGCATATCGCTCACGGTGTCGCGCGGGTATCGCACGGCCGAGAGGCCCGTCTCGTATGTTCGCATGAACTCGAGCGAAGCCCGCAGGCTTGGCTCATCGATCGCGGCGGTAAGCACCGCGCCGGGGAGCGTGCGGAGGATCGAGATGTCGCAGAAGCCGTGGTGGACCGCGCCGTCGCCGCCAACAAGGCCCGCGCGATCGAGGCAGAGCCGTACGGCGAGCCCCTGCAGCGCGACTTCCTGAAAGGCCTGGTCGAACGCACGCTGGAGAAACGTCGAGTAAACCGCGAAAAACGGTTTGTAACCGGTCTTGGCGAGCCCCGCGAGCATGTCCATCGCATGGCTCTCGCAGATCCCGCTGTCGATCGTGCGATCGGGGAACCTGGCCTGGGCTTTGGAAACGCCGGTGCCGTCAGGCATGGCGGCGGTGCAGGCGATGACCTTGGGGTCGCGGGCCATCAGGTCCACGAGCGCATCGCCCATCGCGGCGGTGAAGCTTCGGCCTTCGCTCTTGATCTCGACGCGGCAGCCCTCGGACTCAAGATCGGGGTCGATCTTGAAGGGCGCCGGGCTGTGGAAGCGGCTCGAATCGTTCTCGGCGAAATCGAAGCCCTTGCCCTTCACCGTCTTGACGTGAAGGACCAGCGGACAGTCGAAATCTCGGGCCTCGCGCAAGAACTGAATAAGTGTGGGAAGATCGTGCCCGTCGATGGGACCGACGGTCTTGAGCCCGAAGCCCTCGAACCACCCGCTCTGGATGTCCATGCTGTGCGTGGCGTTCTTGGCGGCCTCGCCCCACCAGTGGTACGCGTCGCGGATGAGCGATCCGCCGGGAATGCCCTGCAACGCTTCTTTCGCACGCTTCTTGAAGTCGCTGTACGTGTTGCTGATCCGCAGGCGGTCGAAATAGTGCGAGATCGCACCCTGCGGCTTGCTGATCGACATCCCGTTGTCGTTGAGGATGACCAGAAACTGACGGCCCAGAATGCCGGCCGCGTTCAGGCCTTCCATCGCTACGCCGTTGACAATCGACGCGTCGCCGATGAGCGTGACAACGCGCCGGCCGTTTGGGCGTGCCGCCTTGTCGAAACCTTCGCCCGAAAGCGTGTCGCCGCGAGCCACGCCGACGGCTGTGGAGATGCCGGTGCCCGCGTGCCCCACGCTGAAGAGGTCGTAATGGCTCTCGCGCGGCTCGGGAAAGCCCGAAATACCCTCGCGCGTCCGCAAGCCGGCAAGCATCGGCAGCCTCCCGGTGAGAAGTTTGTGCGGATAGCACTGGTGGCCCACGTCAAAGAGCAGGCGGTCCCACGCGAAGTCGAAGACGTAGTGCATCGCGATGGTGAGCTCGACGACGCCCAGGTTCGGGGCGAGGTGTCCCCCCGATTTCTTCACCTGCTCACAGATCGCCTCACGGATTTCCTGTGCGAGTATCGGCAGGCGATCAACCGCAAGCTGCCTGAGATCGGCCGGGGAAGTGATGCTTGGCAGAATCCTCATCGAGTGAACCATCCTTGGCGTTTGCTGTGCCTGCCGGGCCCCACGAATGATACGCGATCACTTGGTGCGGACGGAAAGAAACCGGGCGAGCTGCCTCAGCGGGTCGGCCGGCGACCCCAGGGGCGTCAGGGCCTCGATCGCCGCGGCGAGCAGGTGGGCCACCTCGGCCTTGGACTCCGCGACGCCCATCGCCCCGGGGTATGTCAGCTTGCCGGCCTGATGATCCTTACTGGTCCGCTTGCCCGTGTGTTCGCTCGTCTGCTCGACATCGATCAGGTCGTCGACAACCTGGAACATCAGGCCCATGGCGTCGGCGAAACGCGTGATGGCCGCGAGTTCTCGGGCGGCCTGCCACGGGCGGCTGATGGATGCGAGCCCAAGCATGGCGCCCATGCGGCACGAGGCGGTAATGAGCGCGCCGGTTTTCTTGTCGTGGATGAGCTTGACGCGATCAATCGCGGAGAGACCGGCCGGCAGCTCACCCAGCGTGTCGTAGACCTGCCCCGCGATCATGCTTGACGTGCCCAGCGCCAGCTCCCTCCCAAGGGCGACCGCGAGCTGCGGGTCGGCGGTGCGTTCGACAATCGAGCCGAACGCCAGCGACAGCATCGCGTCGCCGGCGAGCACCGCCAGCGCCTCGCCCGCGTGGATGTGGAGCGTGGGCTTCCCGCGGCGGAGATCGTCGTTATCCATTGCAGGCAGATCGTCGTGTACGAGGCTGAAGCAGTGGACAAGTTCAACGGCGAGCCCGGCGTCGAGCCCCGCACGGCCGTCCCCCCCCACCGCTTGCGCAGAGCGCCAGGCGAGCAGAGGCCTGAGCCGTTTGCCAGCGCCGAGAAACGAGTAGCGAATCGCGGCGAGAAGATTGGCGGGCAGGTGCTGCGCGGCGGCCCAGGCTTCCAGGTGCGCTTCGATCGCGGGAGCTGGCTCGAAAGGGTCGTCGGTTCTTTGATCGCTGGCCAAGGCTCGGTCCCCAACTGGCTGACACGCAGGACCGGCACTCAGGCGGGCTTTTCCTGAGACCTGAGCAGGTCGTAGATTTCCTGGGCCGAGCTTGCAGCATAAATCTGCTCGCGGAACGCGTTCATCGTCATCAGTCGGCTCACACCCGCGAGGGCCTGGATGTGGTCGCTGGTCTTGTCGGGCGGGCTGGCGAGAAGAACGATGAGACGAACGGGCTGCCCGTCGATGGCGTCGAAGTTCATCGGGGCAGCGGGCTTGCCGATCGCCATCGCGAGCCCCGGCATGCCCAGGCACTTGCCATGGGGAATGGCCAGTCCATTGCCGATGCCGGTGGTGCGTGTGCACTCGCGCTGCCAGACAGCGTCCTGAAGCGCTTTGGCGTCCTTGACCTTGCCGGCGGCGGCGAGGAGCTCGACGAGCTCGTTGATGACACCCTGCTTGTCCGCAGCGGTCAACGGGGCCTTGATGCACTGAAGAGGCAGAATATCGAGGAGGTTCATGAACAGTCCCGAGCGAGGTTTTGGAGCGATTGATAGCCGCCCCGGAAGGGCGTTGAGTCTACGCTGTCCAAAAGCACGGGGCTGCCCGGAAAGAGCAGGAAACGCCCTTTCCTCCGCCGACGGGAACCTCCCAGTCAGATCCACACCTGCGCGATCATGGCGGGTTCGCGGCCCGTGGCGGTGGGCATGTTGCCGATCTGGAGCTGCGCGAACTTCACCTCGGCGTCGGGGTGGCTGTCGAGCCACTCGTTGATGTGCTGGTCCATATATTCGAGCCCCTGTGCGGAGAGGGAGCCCGTGAACGTGCGGACGTGTGTTGCGCCAGCGCCGTTCTTGTTGAGCGATCGCTTCCACTTGGACTCGCCGCTGTCGCCCATCTTTGTGCCGCTGAACCCGTGGATCTTGGAATGATGCTCCGCGTGGGTGGGAGGGGCCAAAGCAGGTGCTGTCACGACAGAGACTGGCGGCGCGACGGGGGTTTGGGACGATTGAGGGCGATACACGTGCTCGGACATGCGAGGCTCCTTCCCGCGACGGGACCAGAACGGCCCAGAACGGGCAGCCGAGGCCACAGGCAGCGGATCAGAACAACGCGGTCGTCACACAACGCTGTTCAGGCTGCGGCGTGAGGGGGGTGGCAGAAGTCGCACCCTGGCCCACGAGACCTCAGTATGCCATGGAGCGGGCTGGATTGCAAGTCCATTGTGCCGGGACGCCCCCCAGTGAGATCAATTGGCCAGGGGGTTCTTGAAGTGCTCGTCCTGCACAGGCGCGACGGCGTCGAGAACCTTTGAGAGGACCAGGGCCGGCGAGCCGATGGCGTTCACCTCGTTGATGATCTGGCGGGGGTACCACTCCAGCACCGGGAAAGTGTCGCGTTCATAGATCTCCCAGCGGCGGCGGATGACCTCTTCCTTGGCGTCGTCGGGGCGGTTTTCCTTCAGGGCCCTGCGGGCAAGCCGCGTGATCATCTCTTCCTTGTCCTCGCACTTGAGATGGACGATCTTGAGCACCTCGATGTACTTGTGCATGAGCTTGGCCTGCGCGACGTTGCGCGGGAGGCCGTCGAGGACGAGGATGTCGGCCTTGGGCTTGAAAAGCGAGAGCGTTGTATACGCGTGAAGGGTCTGCGACCAGAGCCGAATGACAACGTCGTCGGGGACAAGTTCGCCGCGGGAGGAGTACTGATAGAAGATCTTGCCGATGTCGCTCGACATGTCCATGTTGCGGAACATCTCCCCCGTGGACATGTGGAAGAAGCCGGGAATCTGGGCGATGACCTTGCCCTGCGTGCCCTTGCCCGCGCCGGGGGCGCCAAAGAGTAGAATGGTCTGGTAGCGGTCGGACATCATGAGAACTCCAGCGAAACAGGCCCGAACGCGGGGCCAGTTGTCAGTGTACACCAACGGCCGGGGGCTGGCAGGAGTTTACCCCAACGTGCCGGTTTGCTCGAAATCGCGTGCTGAAACGGCAGGGCGATGCGAGGGGTAGCGGCTTATTGAGGCTAACCTCCCGCCACATGGCCGAGATTGGCGACATCGATTTGATCGCAACAACCGCCTTCGGTCTCGAGGCAGTTGTGGCACGCGAGCTTGAACAGCTCGGTTATGAGCCCAGGATCACCGGCACAGGGCGTGTGGAGTTTCGCGGGGGTGGGCTGGCGGTCTGCCGGGCGAACATGTGGCTGCGAGCGGCCGATCGGGTGCTCATCAAGGTCGGGAGCTTTCGGGCTGTTGATTTCGGCGAGCTTTTCGAGGGTGTGAAGGCGCTTGCGTGGGATCGGTGGATCGGCCCCAGTGCCGCGTTTCCGGTGAACGGCCGAAGCGTCAAGAGCCAGCTTTCGAGCGTGCCGGCCTGCCAGCGGATGACCAAGAAGGCGATCGTGGAGAGTCTGCGGGCCGCCCACAAGGTTGTCGATCTGCCCGAAACCGATGCGAGGGTCGTGGTCGAGGTCGGGATGCTGGAAGACGTCGCAACGTTGACGATCGACACGTCGGGCGAGGGGCTTCACAAACGCGGATATCGCCAGTTGATCGGCGAGGCACAGATCAAGGAGACGATGGCGGCGGGGCTTGTGCTGCTGAGCGTGTGGAGGCCGCACCGCCCGCTTGTCGATCCCTTCTGCGGGTCGGGAACGATAGCGATCGAGGCGGCACTCATCGGCCGAAACATGGCGCCGGGGCTCTACCGGACGTTCGACGCCGTGAGCTGGGGGATGATCGCCGATTCGCTGTGGGACCAGGCCGACGAGGAGGCGAGGGATCTGGCGACGGGCACGCTCGCGTACCCGATCCACGGATACGACATCAGCGAGGATGCCCTGAGCCTCGCGCGGCACCACGCCAAGCGGGCGGGGGTGCAAGACGTGATCCAGTTCCAGAAGCGTGACTTCCGCGAGCTGACAAGCACGCTGGAATATGGCTGCACCATCGCCAATCCGCCCTACGGCGATCGGATCGGACGCGGGCGGGAGATCGAGGAGCTCTACCGGGCGTTTCCTGATGTGCTGAGGCGACTGCCCACATGGTCGCACCACATCATCACGTCGTGGGACGACTTTGAGCGGCTTGTGGGGCAGCCAGCAACGCGAAGGCGCAAGCTGTACAACGCGCAGATCGAGTGTACATACTTCCAGTTTCTTGGGCCCAGGCCGCCGCGTGGCACGGGCGGCGCGCCCGAGGTGTCCGAGACTTCTACCGCTGATGCAAGCGTCGGCACCGAGATTCCGGACGAGCCTGCTGAACCATCCGTAAACTTTGAAACCCGCGGCGTGGGAGTACCCGCCCTGGCCTCATTCGGCGGGCTGCGGCCTCGCGATATCAAGGAAATCGACGAGTTCGCGGCGTGCCTGGCGAACAACGCGCGGCACCTCCGCAAGTATCCGTCGCGCGGCATCTCGTGTTACCGGCTCTATGAGCGCGACGTGCCCGATGTGCCCGTGGTCGTGGACCGGTACGAGAATCGAGTCCACATCGCCGAGTACGAGCGCGAGCACGGACGCACCGCCGCCCAGCACGCCGACTGGATGGACCTCATCGTCAAGCGGACGGCCGAGGTGATGGACGTGCCATTCGTGAATGTCTACGCGAAACGCAAGCAGCGGCAGCGCGGGACGACACAGCACGAGCGCGTGGCGGAGGAGCAGGCGGTCTTCGTCGTGAACGAGGGCGGCCTCAGGTTCGAGGTGAACCTGTCGGACTACGTCGATACCGGCCTCTTCCTCGACCACCGGCTCACGCGGGACATGGTGCGGAAAAAGGCGGCGGGCAAACGGTTCCTGAATCTCTTCTGCTACACGGGATCGTTCACAGTCTACGCAGCAGCGGGCGGGGCAAAGTCCACCACAAGCGTCGATCTTTCCAACACGTACCTCTCGTGGACCGAGCGGAATCTGAAACTCAACGCTCTGCCAACCGCGGACCACGCGCTGGTGAAGAGCGACGTGGTGGCGTGGCTGCGCGAGCAGGACACGGGCGAACGGTTCGACCTTGCGGTGGTCGATCCGCCCACGTTCAGCAACAGCAAGAGCACCGAGGCCGACTTTGACGTGCAGCGCGACCATGTGGAAATTCTGCGGCGTGTGCTGGGCATGATGACGCCGGCAGGAACGGTGTACTTCTCGAATAACTACAGACGGTTCAAACTGGACGAGGCGATACTGGCGGAGGCTGGGTGGCGGGCCATGGATATCAGCCACAGAACGGTGCCGCCGGAATATCGCAACGAGCGAATACACCAGTGCTGGCGAATTGTCCGCGCAAAGGCGAGCGAATTGACTGGTGCAAACGGCGAACACAGTGTAGATTGAGTGCAAGGGAGCACGCGATTGCATCTGAGAACGGGACCGATAATGCGGCTGTCACTTCGAGCGGCGTGGAATGGCCTTGGTGCGGTTATTGCGCTGGGTTTTCTCGCGCCGACGGCGAACGCTCAGACCTGGACGTCCAGACCCATCTGGAAGGCCGCCCCCGTGCCCCAGGCTGGCCCCGGGCCCAGCGACTGTGGGATTGACGCCTCGACCTCGGGGGCGGTGGGCGACGGGGTGACCGACGACACGGCGGCGATTCAGGCAGTTCTTGCGCACGGGGGCCGGGTGTGCATCACCAGGCCTGGGACGTATGTGGTTGGAGCGTCGCTTGTACGGGCGGGGGTGATGCCCAACGCGACGCTGAACTCGGCGCTGGTGATCGGGAGCGGGACGACACTCATGCTGGGGCGCGGGGTGAGGCTTCGGATGGCCGACCACAGCGACTGCTACCTGATGCGCAACGCGAACCCGGCGACGGGCGACCACGACATCACGATCGCGGGGGGCTCGTTCGACGGGAACTGCAACAATCAGCACGACAATCTGTGGATCCAGCCCTACTGGTTCGGGCATCTCATGGCGTTCAAGAACGTGCAGCGCATCCAAGTGCGTGACACGGGGACGATCGAGCCGACGTGCTACGCGTGGCTCTTCGCCGGGTGCAACGACGTGACGGTGGAGCGGATCGGCTTTCGGCACTACCACAGAAACTCCGACGGCGTGCATTTCGACGGGCCCGGCGAGCGGATCGTCGTGCGCGACATCTCGGGCGTGACCGCCGACAACATGGTGAGCTTCACGCCCGACGAGGGGACGTATTTCTTCGGCAAGGCGATCGCGGAATGGGGCTCGGGCGATATCCGCGACGTGCTGGTCGAGAATGTCCACTCGAACTTTGCGAAGGAGCCCGTGCGGCTCACGGGGCCGGCGTACCTGGCGATGGAGAACTTCACGATCCGAAACGTGACTGGAAGCGTGCGCGACGGGATGGGAATCCATCTGCACGACGACGATCTGGGCCTGCTCTCGGGGTGCCGGATGAGCAACATCCTGATCGAGAACATCTCGTGCGTGGTTCCACCGGGGTACGCGCAGGTGGCGATCGATGCGAGCGGGGCGCGGGATGTGACGGTGCGCGACGTGTGGGTGCGCGACAGGCAGAACATCGCGGTGCTGGTGGAATCCAAGCCCGGATCGAGCGTCGACCTCACGAGTTTGCGGATCGAGAACGTGCGGACGACGACCCCGGTTGAGCGACTCGTGAAGATCGGAGGCGGGAACGGCCCATCGCGAGTTCGCCAGTTGCTGGGCAGCAACTGGACCGGCACGATCACCTCGGGGGGTGTGATGATCGACGCGAGCCAGCAGATCGACGCGATGACGATGAAGGGAGTCGTGTGCACGGGCGGGATTTTCGTGAACAAGTCGGTGCAGACGCCGTCGGTGATGGACATCTCGGGGCTCAGGCTCGTCAACGCGGAGTACGGGTTTATCTGCGCGGGCACGACCGCGATTGACCTGTCCAATTCGTCTGTGGACGGCGCGGGGACGCTGGTTTTGTACCAGGCGGACCCGCGAGCGGTGACGCGGGTGACAGGGTCGGAGCTCGCGTATGGATCACCCACTCCCATGAGCCCGGTCTATGTCGCGGGCGGGTTGCTGCGCGTATCACACCCAAGCTGGCGGATGCGTGGGGTGAGCTTTACGGCTCCCGCGCTGAGGGGTGACCGGTTTTTCAACACGGAAACGGGCGTGATGCCATGGGCGTTGCTGGGGATGGGCAAGGTGCGGTTCGACGGGGTGCAATGGGTCCGGGAGTGACCCAGGAACTGGAGCCGGAGGCGGGCGGGAGAAGCACTTGCGTTGCCTGGGGAGCGATATGGTCCTAAGGTTGGACGGTTCGCTGCGGCTGTGGCGAAATTGGCAGACGCGCTAGATTCAGGTTCTAGTGGTAGCAATACCTTGGAGGTTCAAGTCCTCTCAGCCGCATTGCAGTCCCGTGCGTATGGGGATCAGACGTTTGGTGAGTGATGGTCGGGAACCTCGAAGGTCCGCGTCGATCTCGTCGATCAAGGCGGAGGGGTTTACCGGACACAGGCAAAGTGAGCGGCGCGAATCGTGCCGTTCTTCAGAGGAGCCACATCCATGGCGGACAACGCGGACAAGAAGAAGCTTTTGATTGCGGTGGTGCTCGTGGTGCTGGCGGGCGTGGTGCTGTCGTGGAGCTTTGGCCTGTTTGAGCCGAACGGGGGCACAAACGCGGGCAAGGAAGTTATCCCCGCGCCCACATCGGCAGCAGAGGCAGCCAAGGCGGGCGTCAAGCCCCGCGCCAATGCACGCATGGTCGAGCAGCCCAAGTAGCTCGGGCCGCCTCAAAACGGCGGCATTCGTGGCGGATGGTTTGGGCGGAGGCTTTGGGTTGGCACTCCTGATCGCGGGGATCGACGAGGCGGGCTACGGCCCCCTGCTTGGCCCCTTGGCGGTGGGGACAGCGCTCCTGCGCGTCGAGCGATGGAAGGCGGGCGAGCCAGCCCCGGACCTCTGGTCGCTGCTCGCGGGGGCGGTCAGCCCGACCCTGACGGGCGCGCGGGGGCGGGTGGTTATCGCGGATTCCAAAGTGCTCAAGCTCAGCAACTCGGGCACACGCAATCCCCTCACCCACCTGGAGCGGGGCGTGCTGACGATGCTGGCCACGGCAGGGAACGTGCCCGCCACCGACGAGCAGCTTCTGACGCGGCTTGCGACGCGCTTTTCGCCGCACGCGTGTTATGGTGGCGAGCCGGCCCCGCTCCCGGCGTCGTGCGATGGGGCGGAGATCGCGATCGCCGCGAACGTGCTACGAGGAGCGATGGAATCGGCGGGCGTGCGGTTCTTGGGGCTTGGGTGCCGCCTCATTGGCGAGGAGGAGTTCAACGAGCTTGTGAGCGAGGGCGGGGGGAAGGGCGCGACGACGGTCGCGGCGATCCGCACGCACGTGAGGCGACTGGTGGCGACTTTGCCGCAGTATCCGGACGACTCGGTACGTGTGGTGTGCGATCGGCTTGGGGGGCGTGCGGCGTACTCGGATGTGATCCAGTCGTGCGCGGGCGAGCTTGAACTTGGGGGGCTTGAGATTCTCGAAGAGTCAGAGACGCGGAGCCGGTACCGGGCGATCGTGGCGGGACGCGAGATCGGGTTTGTGTTCCAGACCGAGAGCGAGGCGGCGTTCATGCCTGTTGCGCTCGCCTCGATGGTGGCCAAACTGTGCAGGGAACTGGCGATGAACCGGTTCAACCGGCACTGGTGTGCCCGGATTCCCGGGCTCAGGCCGACGGCGGGATACTGGCAGGATGCGCGGCGGTGGCTGAAGGCGGCCGGGCCTGGCCTGAGCCAGGAAGACCGGAAGCGACTCGTGCGGATCGCCTGAGTTCATCCTTCGCGCGGCACGAATAGGCTTGGTAGGTCATGCCACAGGTGTCGCCCAAACTGATGCTGGACCTTGCGGCGCGTGCGGCGTGGCGCGGGTTTGGCGACACGCAGCCCAACCCGATGGTCGGCGCGGTCATCGCTCGCGGCGGCGAAGTGCTTGCGATCGGACACCATGGGCGGTACGGTGGTTGGCACGCCGAACGCGAGGCGATCGAGAGGTGCCTTCAGCTGGGGGTCACAGCGGCGGGTGCGACGATGTACGTCACGCTGGAGCCTTGCGGGCACACGGGCAGGCAGGCCCCATGCGTGGGCGTGATCATCGGGGCGGGAATCTCGCGTGTGGTGTATGCGGCAGCGGATCCCAACCTCATCGCTGCGGGCGGAGCGGAAATGCTGCGGCGGGCGGGCGTGGTGGCGGAGCTTTGCGATGAGAGCCGATGGTGCCGCATTCTCAACGCGTCGTTTCTCAAGCGTGTGCGGACGGGGCTGCCGTGGGTTATCGCCAAGTGGGCCCAGACGATCGATGGGCGCGTGGCGACACGGTCGGGCGAGAGCAAGTGGATCAGCGGCGAGTTGTCGCGGGCGCGTGTGCACAGGCTGCGGTCGCGGGTCGATGCGATCATCACGGGGATCGGAACGGTGCTGGCCGACGACCCGATGCTGACGGCTCGTGGCGTGCGTCGCGTGCGAAGCGTGGCGCGGCGGGTGGTGTGCGACACCGACCTGGATATTCCGCTCGACAGCGGGCTTGTGAGGTCCGCACGCGAGAGGCCCACGACGATCGTGTGCGCGTCGGAGCTCGCTTCGGCGGAGATCACGGCACCTCGGCGTGCGGCGTTGACGGCGGCCGGGATCGACGTGATCGGAGTGCCCGCGGGCGCGGTGGGCGTCGATCTTTCGGCGATGCTGCGGGAGCTTGTCACGCGATATGGCACGTCGGCGGCGCTTGTGGAGGCCGGGCCTGGGCTTGTGGGGTCGTTTCTGTCGGCGAACTTGATCGATGAGGCGGTGGTGTATGTCGCGCCGCTCCTGTTGGGCGATGAGCAGGCGAAATCGGCGGCGGCTGGGCGCGTGGCAGAGAGCCTGACGAGCGGGAGGCGGATGGAACTCGTGCGGGTGAAGGCACTGGGGTCGGATGTGGAACTGGTATATCGTCGTGCCGCGCGGTGACCATCTCAGACATTGCGATCGAGGACGGCGTGGGCGATGGTGTCGAGAGCGTCGCGGGCGGGGCTGGCGGCGAGGGTGCGGAGGCTCGCGCGGGCGCGGGCGATGAGCTGGCGGGCGGTATCGCGGGCGTGGCTGACCGAGCCTGTCGATTCAATGCGAGAAAGCAGCACGCTCGAGGTGCCTGGGGCTGCGGTGCCGATCGAGGCGGCGAGGGCGAGCGATTTTTCCCGCTCAACCGCTGAAGAAACACGGAGATGATGGATGAGCGGGAGCGTGGGCTTGGCCTTTTCGAGGTCCTTGCCGACGGACTTGCCCACGACATCCTCGCGGCCTGTGAGATCGAGGATGTCGTCCTGGATCTGGAACGCCTGGCCGATGGCGAGGCCGAATTGCCGAAGGGCTTCGATGGCGGGTGCGGGGGCGTTGCTCGCGAGGGCGCCGAGCTGGCACGCGGTTGCGATAAGTTCGGCGGTCTTGCCTGTGATGATGTCGAAGTATGTCGATTCGGGCATGGAGAGATCGCCGCGATGGTGCAACTGCACAAGCTCACCCGCGGCGGTGGTCATGCTCGCGCGGCCGATGGCGGCTGCGGGCGCGGGCGTGGGCAGCGTGGCGCAGAGCTGATAGGCGGAGGCGAGCAGGTAGTCGCCCAGCATCACCGCCGCCTCGTTGCCGCGAAGGTTGTTGACGGTCTTGCCACGGCGACGAACTTCGGCCTCGTCGAGCACATCGTCGTGCACAAGGGTGGCCATGTGGACCATCTCGCAGACCGCGGCGACCACGCAATGATCGCGGGTGAGGAGCGAACCGGGCTCGATATCGGCGGTGTCGCGCCACGCGGGCGCCGATGCGATACCTGAGACAAGGACCAGGGTCGGGCGCAGCATTTTGCCGCGATATCGCTCGATGTGGGAGCAAAGCTGCCGCACCGGCTCGACGGGCGAGGCGAGCTGGTGATCGAAGATCGCGACGACTTCGGACAACGCCTGGGCAACCACCGCGAGCACGGCCTGGTGCTGATCGAGTTGGACGGGGAGCCCCGGAGAGTTCACACACGAGCGTAGCACTTGCGAGGCCCATCGGGTGCTATGAAATCGCTTCCTCCGCCTCCAAATAAGCCCCACCGCGAAGCTCGCCCGCGAGATATCGGTCGAGCATCTCGTGGATCTGTGCGGGGGTCTGGGAGAGGCGGATGGCCTCCTTGAACGGCTTGACGCCCACGCGGGTGCCATCGGGGTAGATGCCAAGCCGCTTGGCGAACCACGAGATTCGGCGGCGGATCTGGAACATCGCGTACCGGTCGTCGCGGGTCTCGTGCATGAGCGTGAAGAAGCGGCGGATGGTGGCGACCTTCTGGGCGTCGGTGGGCGGGGCGAGCAACTGGCCCGTGCGGAGAAAGTGGGCGGTGTCACGGAAGATCCAGGGGGTGCTCAGGGCTCCGCGGCCGATCATCACGCCGTCGCAGCCTGTCTCGCGGATCATGCGAGCGGCGTCGTGCGGCTCTTTGATGTCGCCGTTGCCGATGACAGGGATTTGACCGCGGACTGATTCGACGACGCGGGCGATGCCGTCGAGCCGAACCTCGCCGGCAAACTTCATCTCGGTGGTGCGCCCATGCACGGTGACGGCGGCGACGCCAGCGTCGGCAAGCATGCGGGCAAGATGAGGCGCGCAGGCGGTGCCGGATTCATAGTCGGCGGTGTGCCAGCAGAGACGCATTTTGCAGGTGAGGGGAACGGTGAGCGGGCCGGTCGTCTGCGGGAGCGATCCTTGACCGCCCTGTCTTAGCGACCATTCTTCCGCCGAGAGCGGACACTTCTCAAGCTCGCGGGCGACGCGGCGAGCGACCTCGACCGCGCGAGAAAGGTCGGTCAGAAGCTTGCTGCCACCGTCCTTCTTGGTCACCTTGTCGACCGGACAGCCCATGTTGATATCGACGACGGTCGCCCCATGCTCGACAGCCCAGCGGGCGCCCTCGGCCATGATGTCGGGGTCGGAGCCGTAGAGCTGCATGCCAACGGGCTTGTCGAAGTCGTTGGTGCGTGCGAGGTCGAGGCTTGTGGCGGTGCCGCGGAGCAGGCCCTGGGGGCTGAGCAGGTCGGTGCAGGCGAGGCCCACGCCGCCCCACTCGCGGCAGATGGTGCGGAACGCGAGGTCGCAATACCCGGCGATAGGGGCGAGCAGGAGGTTGGTCTGGAGTTGGACTGGGCCCAGTTTGAGCACGGGGAATCTTAGCGCGGGCGCGGGACATGAACGATTTGGGCCTCTCCCGCGCTACAGTGGCGGCCTGTGTACCACTCTCTCCTCACACGAAGGTATCTGACGTCCAAGATCATGCCGCTGCTGGCGGCGGTCGCGGTGATGCTCTGCTCGGCGATGGTGATCGTCGTGTGGGCGGTGATGGGCGGGTTTCTGACCCACCTCATCAATTCCGGGCGGTCGCTGGTGGGTGATGTGGCGATCGACGTGCCGATCACCGGCTTCTCGCATTACGACGAGCTGATCAGGCGGCTCGAGGCAAGTCCACAGGTGGAAGCGGCGGCCCCGGCGATCCAGACACAGGCGTTGCTGGTGACGCCGACCGAACGCAAGGAACTCGTCTCGGTGCGAGGGATTGACCCGGCGAGCTTCGCACGCGTGACGGCGTACAAGGACGCGCTGTGGTGGAAGCCGCTGGATCGGCCGATCAAGAAGGACAAGGAGCGGAAAGACCCGCGGTTGGACGCGGGCAATCGACAGACGTATCA
>JAYVUC010000029.1:0-19808 GCA_043788295.1 Phycisphaerales bacterium | reverse complement strand
GGCGAGCAGCTCGTACCGCTCGTCCATCTTCGTGCACGCCCACTCCAATATCGCCGCCGCCTTGCCCATCTCCGTCACAACGGGGCACATCAGGTGCGGGATGTCCTTGAACTGCGACATCTCCACCATCTTCGGGTCCACCAGCACCATCTTCAGCTCGCTGGGCTTCTTCGTGTACAGGAACCCCATGATGATCGTGTTCATGCACACGCTCTTGCCCGAGCCCGTCGTGCCCGCGATCAGCATGTGCGGCATCTTCGCCAGGTCCTCGATCAAAGGCTCGCCGCTCGCGTCCTTGCCCATGAACATCGGGAGCTTCATCGACGCGTACCGCTCGGTGTTCGCCATCAGCTCCTTGAGCCGCACCTTCTCCTTGGTCGCGTTGGGCACCTCGACGCCGATCGTGTCGCGCCCGATCTGATTGGGCACAATCCGAATGTTCGCCGACTTGAGAGCCCGCGCGATATCCGTCGTCACCGCCTGCACCGCCGACACCTTCGTGCCCGGCGCGAGCCGCACGTCGAACAGCGTGATCACCGGCCCGCTCTCGATGCCCACAACCTCTCCGTCGATCCCGTACTCCTGCATCGCCGACTCGAGCGACGCCGCCTGCTCGCGCACATATGCCTCGAGCGTCACATTGAAGTTCTCCTCAGGGTTCTCAAGCAAGTCGAGCCCCGGGAACCGGTACTGCTTCCCCTCGATCTCAAGCTGCTCGGCCGACTGAATCCCCGCCAGGTCCGCGTCGGTCGCCACCTCACGCCGATCTTGCCCGAACGCAACCGGCAGCCGCGCCATCTTCGCCCGCAAGGCATCCTTGTCAAACACCTGCGGCGCGCCCGGCAGATCATCCTCGTCGCTCTTGGTGGTCCGGCTCTCCGAGCCGGGCCTTTCCCCTGTAGCACGCCCCGCCGGGGAGTGTCCCTTCCCGTTGGCACCGCTCTCCAGAGCGGCGTCCCCTTCCTCTTGCTCCCCACCACTCTCTGCATCCGGATCCACGATCCCCAGCTCTTCCTCCGCTTCCGCCATCGTGTCCGCAGCCGTCATCAAACCGCCCTCGCCTGGGAACACCGCCCCAGGCGCATCCGCAGCCGTTCGACCCCTCTTCGCCCTTCGCTCCTGCGCCTTCTCCTGCAACTCGTCGATGAACTCATCGCGATGGGCTTCCTTCCCCTTGAACATCTCGCGCAGACGCGACACCAAGCCGCCCCCCGCGTCCGCCGTCGCCCCGCCAACCACCTTCGTCGCCGACCACGCCGCCGGAAGCGCGACATTTCCCGCAAATCGGCCCGCCACCGCCGCCGCCGGCACCCCGCGATCGCGCGTCATCCGCACCGCCCACGTCACAATCTCATCGACCGCGACCAAAAGCCCCAGCATCAGAAACAGCAAAAGCCAGATCGCCGTCCCCACCACGCCAAACCGGTTTCCAAGCTGATCGACCAGCATCACGCCGATCTTCCCGCCCGCGACATCCACAAACGGCCCCGACCCGCCGAACATCAGCCGCTGCAGGCACGACCCCGCCGCCACCACAATCAACACGCCGATCACCCGCGTGTAGACGTGCGGAATCCGCCACCCCATCGCCAGCGTGAAAAGCCCGATCCCCACCAGCCCCGCCAGCACATGCGCCCCGTACCCCAGCAGCATCACAAGGTTGTACGCCACAAGCGACCCGAAAGGCCCGCACAGATTCGACACCGCCCCCTTCGCCGCCGTCGTCGTATGGCTCGGCCAATCCGTCGCCCGAAAGCTGAACAGACTGACCACCACAAATGCCCACGCCGCCAGCGCGACGACCAGCATCACCCGGGCCATCACGCCCCATGATGCTCCGGCATTTTCCATCGCCGCTCGGTTCCGACTGTTTGCACGCACTGTTGGGGTGGCCATAGGTAAAGCATCCTTGCTAGAGAACCGATGGTATCGGCCCAAACGCCAAACGCCCCCCAAAAGTCCCCGCGATCCTAACGCGCCCCAATCAACACAAGAGCCGCCCACAGCTCACTATGCTCCCACACGTTTGAACGTCACACGATGGTCATGTTTGCACGCCCCGCCAGCCATCAATACTGAATGCCCGACCCGCGTGGTTCGGGCGGCCCCTCAATCCGCGCGCCGTTCATTCGGCCCGCTCAAGGATCTCGCCCATGGACACTCGCAAACTCTCGATCGGTCTCGTCTCTCTCGCCCTGCTCGCCGGTGCTGGCGCGTGGGCCTTCACCCAGCCTCCCGCGACCGCCCCCGCCAAAGCCCCCGAAAAGGCTGGCGAAGAGAGCGACGAAGAGGTGATCGAGTTCGCCAAAGCTCCCGAAGCCGTCCGCAAGGCCGCACTCAAGCTCGTGGGCGCGGGCGGCGAGAAGGCGATCAAGAAAGTCATCAAGGAGGAAGGCGAAGACGACATCTACACCTTCGAGATCGAGTACACCGAGGGCGGCATCGACTGCTCGGCCGTGCTCGCCGCCGCTGGCGACCTCATGGAACTCGAAAAAGGTGTCAAGGAAGCCACGCTCCCCGCCGCCGCCATGACCGCCCTCAAAAAGGAATACCCCAAGGCGACCTTCAAGACCCCGATGGCCGTCCAGAAGTTCTACTTCGACGTCGTTGTCGTCATTGAAGGCAAGGAGCATGAGATCAAGATCGATGCGGCCGGAAACATCGAGGACGAGTCCAAGGACGAGAAGGACGAGAAGGACGAGAAGGGTGAGAAGGGCAAAGACGCCGCAGCCGGCGACGACGGCTTCCGGAAAGCCTTCGCCGCCGACAAAGCGAACCTCGGCACCACCGGCTCCAACGCCTTCTTCGACCTCACGCCCGGCACCGTCCACACCTATCGCGAGGGCAAAGACACCCTCACCATCACCGTCCTCAACGAGACCCGCATCGTCGATGGCGTAACCACCCGCATCATCGAAGAACGCGAGACCGCCGACGCAAAGCCCAAAGAAACCAGCCGCAACTTCTTCGCCATCGATCGCACCACCAACGACGTCTACTACTTCGGCGAGGAAGTCGATGTCTTCGACGCCGCTGGCAAGGCCACCCACCCCGGTGCTTGGATGTCGGGCGAAAAGGGTGCCAAGTTCGGCCTCATGATGCCCGGCACACCCAAACTCGGCGACAAGTTCTACCAGGAACTCGCCCCCGGAGTCGCTATGGACCGCTTCGAGATCGCAAGCATGGATGAGACGCTCGAAACCCCCGCCGGCAAGTTCGATCATGTCATCCACGTCCGCGAGACCACGCCCCTCGAAGCCGACATCGGCCACAAGTGGTACGTCCGCGGCGTTGGGCTTGTCAAAGACGGCGACCAAGTGCTCCTCTCCCACGCACCCGCAAAAAAATAATCGTCGGCCTTCTCTTCACTCGGCACCCGCCCGCGCACGCGATGTACACTCCGTGCCGCGGGCGAATGCCCACCCACACGCCAAGAGATCCCCCCCGATGAACGAAAGCACCAAGCAGATCGTCAGCAAACTCCCCGCCATCACCCTCGCCTTCTGGGTCATGAAAATCGCCGCCACCACCCTCGGCGAAACCCTTGGCGACTACCTCTCCAAGGGCCCCGACCACGGCGGCATCGGCCTGGGCTATCTGGTCGCTTCCACCATCGTGCTCGCCATCTTTTTCGCCACGCTCATTCCGCAGCTCTTCGTCAACCGTTTCATTCCCTTCCTCTACTGGGCCGTCATCCTCTCAACCAGCACCGCCGGCACCACCATGTCCGACTTCATGGACCGCACCCTGGGCCTGGGATATGCGGGCGGGACCGTGATCCTCGTGGGCCTGCTCGCCACCGCCCTGGTCTCCTGGCGACTCGTCGAAGGCTCCATCTCCGTCAGCTCCGTCCGCTCTCGACGCGCCGAAATCTTCTACTGGGCCGCAATTCTCGCCTCCAACACGCTCGGCACCGCCCTGGGCGACTACCTCGCCGACGAAGAGCAAGGCCCAGGCCTGGGCTTCATGGGCGGCGCCGCATTGATCGGCGCAGTCATCGCTCTCATCTTCATCGCCTACCTGGTCGCCAAAAAGCTCAAAGTCACCAGCATCAGCCTCTACGTGGGACTCTTCTGGGCTGCCTTCGTCCTCACCAGACCCTTCGGTGCCACCTTCGGCGATGTGCTCGCACGAGGACACAACGAGGGCGGCCTTGGCTTTGGACCCGCAGGTTCCTCAGCCGTGCTCGCGGTCATCCTCATCGGGGCCATCCTCTTCACGATGTGGCGAACTTCCACATCTCCAGCCTCTGCCGCAGGTAATCTCTTGGCCAATGCTCCAGACCCGTCCTGACCGCTCCGCCCAGGCAACGGCCAGATGCGCATCCTCATCGTCGAAGATTCCGCCGTCCTCCGCGACTCGCTGGCCCAGGGGCTCCGCGAAGCAGGCTTCGCCGTCGATGCCGTCGCCGACGGCAAGCGCGGGCTCATCCACACCCAGACCACCGACTACGACGTCGTCGTGCTCGACTGGATGCTCCCCGAGATGGATGGGCTCGCGGTCCTCTCCGCCATGCGCGCCCGGAAGATCCCCGCCGCCGTGCTCATGCTCACCGCCCGCGACACCGTCGATGACAAAGTGCGGGGCCTCTCCACCGGTGCCGACGACTACCTCGTCAAGCCCTTTGCCTTCGCCGAACTTCTTGCCCGCGTCAAGTCCCTCGCCCGCCGCCGCCACGGCGAGCGCTCGCCCATCATCACCGTCGGCCCGCTCACCATCGACACGTCCGCCAAGGCTGCCCGCGTCGGCAAGACGATCGTTGACCTGACGCCACGCGAATACACGCTGCTGGAATACCTCGCCGCACGCCTTGGCACCCCCGTGACCCGTGCCGAGCTCGAAGAGCACCTCTACGACGACCGCTCACAGGTATTCTCCAACGCCATCGACTCGGCCATCGCGGCCCTTCGCAGCAAGCTCGACGCCGCCGGCTGCCCCTCCCTCATCCACACCCGCCGCAAAATCGGCTACGTCCTCAAGGAGCAACCGGCGTGACCAGCATCCGCCGCCACACTTCCCTCCTCGTCGCCGCGAGCATCGCCGGGCTGCTCGCCCTGGGCGGGCTCGCGCTCTTCGCCGTCGTTCGCGCCGCCCTCACCCGCCAGTTCGACGACGGCCTCGCCACCCGTGCCGCCGCGCTGCAAAGCCTCACACGCTTCGATGCGGGCAAGACCGAGATGGACATCGCAGGCGAGATCATGCCGCGATATCAGCCGGGCGCCGACGCCGAGCTCTTCGTGGCGTGGGTGCGCGAAGAGAGCGGATGGCGCATCCTGGAACAATCCGAGTCGCTGCGAAACGCATCCTGGACCCTCGCCGCGAACGGCCCTCCCGCCCTCGACGTTCTCAATGGCCCACTGCCCGACGGGCGCTCTGGTCGCTCGCTCACCGTCGAGTTCCGCCCTCTCGCCGACCGCGAAGCCGCCGACGAGCGCGACGCGTCACCCTCCCACGCCATCACGCTATCGCCCGCGCCCCTTGTCCGCGTGCTTGTCGCCCAGTCGCGCGGGGCCCTCGACCGCACCATCCTCACCATCGCCCTCTCCACCGCCAGCGTGGGCCTCGCGCTCGTCCTCGCCAGCATCGCCGCCACACGATGGGCCGTCCGCCGCGGCACCAGACCCCTCCAAGATCTCTCCGCGCGCGTCGCCGCACTTGGCCCAGGAACCCTCAACCAGCGCCTTGCCCTCGGCCACCTCCCCGCCGAACTCGCCCCCGTCGCCGCACGGCTCAACGACCTCCTCGCACGCCTCGACGACGCCTTCGCACGCGAACGCCGCTTCACCAGCGCCGCCAGCCACGAACTCCGCACGCCCATCGCCGAGCTGCGAATGCTCCTCGAAGTAGGCCTCTCACGCGAGCGCACGCCCGAGCGCTGGGTGCAGACCGCCCGCGAAGGCCTGGGCGTCCTCAAACGCGCCCAACACCTCACCGAGGCCCTGCTGCGGCTCTCCCGCGCAAACGCAAGCCAGCGGATCGACCCCACGGGCGCGACCACCGACCTCGCCGCCATGCTCCACCAGCAAGCCGCCCGTGCGCTCACAACAACCGGGCACGACCCCTCGCACCTGCTCATCGACGCCCCGAGCACGCTCCCCGCCCGCATCGACCCCGCCCTCGCCGCTTCCATCATCGGCAACCTCATTGACAACGCCCTCCGCCACGGTGCGGTCTCCGCCGAACACCCCGTGCGCTGTGTTGCCACCAAGGGCGACGCCGGATGTTCGATCGTCATCTCCAACCACGCCCCCGCCCTCAGCCACGCCGACCTCGCGCACCTCTTCGAGCCCTTCTGGCGCCGCGACGCCGCTCGCCCCCACAACCCCCACCACGACCCGCACCACAACCCCCGCACCGGTTTCGGCTTGGGCCTCGCCGTCAGCCGCTCGCTCACCCAGTCCGCCGGCGGCCTCCTCGCCGCGTCCCTCGATCCCGCGCAACAACTCTCCATGACGCTCCACGTTCCCTCGCCCGCCTGAGTGTCCCCGCGCTGCCATCGCCCTGTCGCCGCCCACGGGTACGAACACCAACGGCCCCGGCGTGTGCCGGGGCCGTTGATCTTTCCTATTCAGTTGTTCCAACGCGAGCACACATGCCGCGCCGCGAATCACTCACGCCGCGATCGTCGCCTGCGCCTGCTCGCCCCACGGCCCGCGCTCGCCCGTCGGCGAGACCCACCGCATCCACACATAGTTGACCTTGCCGCCGTCCTCGCTGGGGAAGGACATCAGGTACGGCGCGTTGGTGTCGACGGCCACGAAGCGGAGGTCGCTCTCGCCGGTGGGCGGCCCCCCTACAAAGTGATGCCGACCTTGTTCCAGATTTCCAACTTTTAGATTGGGCCCAGCACGCCTGCGGGCTTGGCCTTGGTGGGGGGGCGGGTGGGCGTGGCCGAGTCCACGAAGCGCAGCACCTGTTGCAGGCGGTTGCCGCACTCGATGGAGCAGATGGGCGCCGTGGTGGGCGGGCCGCCCCCCCCATGGGTCCGCCGGACTGCGCCACCGTGATCCCCAGCGACGCCTTCTCGGCATCGCTCACCAGCGGCGACGCCTGCAAGCGGCGCACCAGTGTGTGGGGGGGCGGGCGGACGACGCCGACGTACGCGGCGCGGGCCTCATCCTTGGTCTGCTTGGCGGCCCCCCTCACTTGGCCGCGTTGACGGCGGCGACGTGCGCGGGGAAGGCCGTCGCCCAGCCGGTTTGGGCCGTGGTGACGGGCGTCATGTCGGCGGCGACGAGGCCGAGCGCGGCGAGGTTGGCGTTCGCGTAGGTCACGAAGTTGGACTGCCACGCCTGAAACGACGCATCGGGACCGGGAATGTAATCAGCCATGTTCGTATTCCTCTACAAGTGGATTCGGCGGCTCGCACAGTGAAAAGTCCCGCCGCTACCCGAGCCGTCAATCGGCACGCGGAGGACACTCCCGTTTTTGTCGGCAAGGAATTGGCGCGACTTGAACGTGATACGCTCCGCTCAATAAGTAGATGGGCAGCCGAAATCCGGGTTGGACAGACCCGAACGCAATCCGTATACTTGGCGCATGGCCAAGCGGAAGAAGCAGACAGCCCGAAGCAGCAAGCGAAAGGGCCGTATGCCGCCAGCCAGAATCAACGCCGACAAACCGCACCTCTGGAAAGCCGATGTCGCGGCGTCGGTTGACCAGTTCAATCAGTGGTTCATGGAGTTCGCACCGAAAGCGTTCCGCTCGACTCGCGTCAAGACCACCGAACACGTCAAGGCCGCGCTCCTCGCCACGCACGATCTGCGCCATCTCGATGCAGCCACGCTCCGAGCCAACCCCAGCGCACTCTCCACGCTCCGCATGTGTACCGCGCCCCCGCTCGCGGTGGACCGCTTGGTCGGGCTTGCCAGCGCGAGCAAGTCGCTTATCGGCAGCATGGAGGAAGGCAAACTCGCCGCCCGCATGAAGGCGGAACTTCTCGACGAGAACTTGGGCAAAGTCTGCCGCGTGCTCACCAAACTCTTGGACCGTGACATCTTCCCGTGGCTGGATGCGGGCAAAGACCCGACCGACCACGAGCGCGACCGGGCATCGACGATCGTTGCCGACCGCCTGTGCAGCGCGGTGGCCAACCCGATCGTTCGCAACGCTCAGGAGCAACGCCAACTCGCCCTCGTAGGCGATTGGCTGGACAAGCGGGGCTACCGGAAGCAATCCCATCCGGGTGGGAAGCCGCTGTCGGAGATGGAGGCGGGCACATATTCGTTCCGCATGAACTTGGGCGTCGGAAAGGCCGTCAAGGTCAACATTCCCATCGACGTGGTGATCCAGCCCAAGAAGTTGCGGAAGGATCGCTTGCCTGTGCTGATTGAAGCCAAGTCCGCGGGCGACTTCACCAACACCAACAAACGGCGCAAAGAGGAAGCAACCAAGGTCCACCAACTCCAAGCCACCTTCGGCAAGGACGTGTGCTTTGTTCTCTTCCTTTGCGGCTACTTCGGCTCGGACTATCTGGGCTACGAAGCCGCCGAGGGGATCGACTGGGTCTGGGAGCATCGCATCGACGACCTTGCGAAGTTGGGATTGTGAACTCAATGATTGCGCACCACGACATCACGACCGAAGCGCATCGCCAGACGATTCAGTCGGCCATTGATGCAACCAAGTCGGCAGCCGAGCGGAACCGCCTCGGCCAGTTCGCCACGCCCAACGCCCTTGCTCTGGATATCGCCCGCTACGTCGGCACGCTCATCGGCACGCGCAAGCGTGGAATCCGCTTCGCCGATCCGTCCATCGGCTCTGGTAGTTTCTTCTCTGCCGCGCTCGCGGTCTATGGCCCCGAGCGATTGGAAAGCGCCGTCGGCGTCGAACTCGATCCCGCCTTCGCCGATGCCGCCCGCGACCTGTGGGCCGATGCGGGGCTTGAAGTCGTGCGCGGGGACTTCACCCGCGTCATCGCCAACGGCTCCCCCCCCTGCCCGCCCGATCTCATCTTGGCCAACCCGCCCTATGTCCGCCACCACCACATGGACCGCGAGGACAAGGAACGCCTGCAACGGCTCGCGTTCAAGATGACCGGCGTCGAGGTCAACGGGCTTGCGGGCCTCTACGTCTACTTCCTCCTGCTCGCAACGGCGTGGATGGAGGACGACGGCTACGCCGCGTGGCTGATCCCCTCCGAGTTCATGGATGTCAACTACGGCGCATCGCTCAAACGCTTCCTGACGGATCGCGTGACGCTCATCCGCGCCCACCGCTTCGACCCCGAGGATGTCCAGTTCGGCGATGCGTTCGTGTCGTCGGTCGTCCTGGTGTTCAAGAAGGCCCAGCCGCCAGTTGGCCACACGCCCGAGTTCACGTTCGGCGGCACGCTCGAACACCCGCACGCCAGCGACCGCATCCCGCTCGAACGCCTGCGAGAATCACGCAAGTGGACGGTCTATCCGAGCCACGCCAAAAACGACCGGCACACACTCAGCGATGGCACCGGCCCCACACTGGCCGATATGTTCAAGGTCCAGCGCGGCATCGCCACGGGCGACAACAAGTTCTTTATCCTCGACCGCGCCGACGCGAAGCGCCGCGGCCTTCCCGCCAAGTACCTGCGCCCGATCCTCCCCAGCCCGCGGCACCTCAAAGCGACCGTGATCGACGCCGACGATGATGGATACCCGAGCATCGACCGCCAACTCTGCGTGATCGACTGCGACCTTCCCGAGCATGTCGTCGAGCAGCGGCATCCGGCCCTGTGGGATTACCTGAAAACCGCCCAAGCCCTCGGCGTCAGGGACGGCTATCTCGTCGGCAAGCGCACGCCGTGGTACAAGCAGGAGCAGCGCGAGCCGTGCCCGTTCCTCTGCACGTACATGGGGCGCGGCTCCGACGACAAGCAGCCCTTCCGGTTCATCTACAACCGCTCTTCCGCGATCGGAACGAACCTGTACCTCATGCTCTACCCCCGCAACGGCTTCGCGGCAATGCTCCGCCAGCATCCCGAGCGCGGCGCTGAAGTGCATGAACTCTTGGGCCAAGTCACGGGCCACGAACTGCGCGGCGAGGGGCGTGTTTACGGCGGTGGGCTGAACAAGATCGAGCCGAGCGAGTTGGGGCGTGTTTCAGCGGTGCCGTTCACAGAGCGCTGGCCGGAGTTGGCGGACGGCGTGCGACGGGTGGAGACGGCCGGTTTGTTTGTCTGATACGGCAGGGAGTGCCGGGGGGCGGCAGTCCCCGGCATTTGCGATTCGTACTTATGCGTGCGTTTCGCCTGTCGCCGCCTTGAACGCCGCAAGAAGTTCCTCTACCAACTCCGCCTGCTTGATGGGTTGGAGCGTGGGCCGACGGAACCGGCTTTTGAGAACGGCCTGATCGCGGTCCACCTTGTATATCCACCTTACTCCAGCGCACCAATCACACTTGTCAGCGTTGTCGAGCCGATCGCGTTGCAGCTTGGCGGTCATCGGCAGTTCGACCAGGCGCTTAGGCTGGCCGAGTGGGACAAAGTCTTTCTGCGGAACGGCCTCCGAGACCACTTCGCCGAGGCCGACGTAGCCGTGGCCGCTCAGATACGCGAAGACCTTGTTACCGACCTTGAGGCTTCGCACGAAGCCCTGATACTCCTCGCCACCTCCTGCGATCATGAATCCGTACTCCTTGCAGTCCTCCCATGACCGCCCTTCGTTTGAGGAGTCTCCGGTGTTCATGAACCAATAGCCGGTCGGCTCCCCGCTCTCACGCGCGATCTCGCGGCGACTGATGGCTTCTTCGCGGATCGAGACCTGATACTCCGCCGCTTCTGGCAGAGGAACAACCTGTTGCACTTCGAGGATGATGCCTTCGCCGTCTTGATATGGCTTCACTTTGACGCAACGGATGTCCAGTTCCCATTCACGCAGCCAGAGCACCGCCGTGGTGAGTTCCTTGGCAAAGTCCGCCGACACCAGCACGATCCGGACGTCCAGCACCGCATCGTCTCGCGGCGGCTCGCTCATGCGGAGAAATTTGAGCATCGCGGTACGGGCGTCCGTCGCTTCGCCGCTCTTATCCAGAAACGATTGGTACGTCTTGACCGCCCGCTGGAACGTCATGCGAGACACCATCGCGGCGTAGCGGATCGCCTGCAACTCCATGTGCCCAGCGTCATCGTCCCGCTTGAGTTCAATCACGACGAGCGACCCGTCGCGGTCAATGCCCAGAAGGTCGATCCGCCGCTTCGAGTCCTCCCATTCGCCGAATTCCTCGAAAATGATGAGTACGTCGGGAGCGACCACGGCGATGTTGGCCCGGAGCAACCGTTGCAGGTCGGCACGTTCCTTGATGCCCCTGTCCGCGAAAGACGTGTCGGGCAGTTTGAGGATCGCGTCTTTGGTAAGGCGAAATACGGCCATAGCGAGGATCATACTTCCCAATGCCGGGGGCTGCCGCCCCCCGGCACCCCCAGCCGACGGAAAATCCGATCATTTGGATGCGGTTCTTCAATCCGCGCAGCGGGCTCACGCCGCCACCGTCGCCGCCGCGACTTCGCTCCACGGCCCCTTTTCGCCGCGGGTGCTGACCCAGCGCAGGGCGTAGTACGCCGTCTTGCCCGCGTCCGCGCTGGGGAAGTCGGTTTGCAGGTTGCCGCGTGAACTGACCGAGAGGAACTTGTACGAGTCGCCGCCGCCCGCGCTCGGCCCGCCGCTTTGGGCGCGTGGGCCGTTGAGCGGCGGCGCGGGCTGGCCGGTGTCAACGCGGCCGCGTACTGTTCACTCGATGTCCCACCGTCGTCTCCGATCGCTCGCCGTCCCGATTCTCGCGGTGTGCGTTGCGGCGGGCGCCGTGCTCGCGTTGCGCGGCTGTCACGGCGGGCAGCGGTTGGTGGAAGTCTTCGACAATGGCCCGGTCGGCGGTCCACCGGGGCCGTCGGAGGGGTACAAGTGGGTCGGGCGTGATGATCTTCCGCCGGCGGGCAAGGGCTGGAAGCCCGTGGACCCGGACACGCTGACGCCCGAGCAACACAAGCGGATTCGTTAAACGATTTACGCCGCCGCCACCGACGCCGCCGCGACCTCCGACCACGGCCCCTTCTCGCCGCGGGTGTTCACCCACCGCAGCATGTACACCGCCGTCTTGCCGCCCGCCGAGGCCGGGTAGTCGGTGGCGAAGGCGGCTTTGGTGGTCAGCGTCACGAACGAGAGCGCGCTCGGTTCGCCGATGGCTCGGGCGGGGCCCCCGGCCCCGGGCCCAAGGGCCTGGGGTTTGTCCGACGAGCCCCCAGACCCCACTCCCGCCCCCGCCCGCACTCCTCGCACGCCCCCCCCGCCCCCCGCGTCGGGCCGTCCCGTGCCGTGGGACGGGCCTCCCGCCTTACTGGACCATGGTTCGGCGCGCCCGCACCCCCGCGCAATTCAAGTGGCCCCGCGTTCGGGCCGATGGGATGGACGCACACGCACGAGGGACGCCGCCTTGGCCGCGCCCCGCGCTGGAATCGGTCGTGCCCGTGATGGGGTCCGTGACATTCGCAAGAGAAGAGTTGAACGCAGAGGGATCGGAGAAGCGCAGACGAACGCAGGGAAAGGCCGAAAGCCCGGAATGAAAAAGGCGGGAACAACATCGCGGCACTTGTTCAAGCCCGCACGAGCGCCTTAGCCCTCTCACGCTCCTCTCGCCCTCTTGTCCCTCCGTGCTTCTCTGATATCTCTGCGTTCTGGCCTTCCCCGCCTTGATTTGACCATTTGGACCCTCCCCATGCCCGAGCAGCGCATCCCAAGGCCCGACAGCGACTTCACCGCCTGGGCCGCGCAGTACTTCGACTCAGTCAAGGCCTTCTGGACCGCCCACACGCTGAGCAGCGCCGACCTCGACGCACTCGACACCGCCCGCGCCGCCTGGAACCTCGCGTACACCAAGGCCGTGCAGGCCCAGGCCGCCCTCAACGCCGCGATCGAATCCAAGCGCGAGGCCCGCGCCGCGTACGAGGCCGCCATCAGGCCCATCTCCGCCTACATCCAGACATTCTTCAAGACCACCGACGCCGACCGCGCCACCATCGGCATCACCCTCCGTGGTGGACCGGCTCTCCGAGCCGGGTCTCCAATCACCCGCCCTATCGCCAGCATCGCGCTGACGAGCCGCCTCACCCACACGCTGCGCATCGCCGACGCCTCCACGCCCACCCGCCGCGCCAAGCCCAAAGGCATCATCGGCTGCGAGGTCTGGCTCAAACTCGTCGAGCCCACACCCGCCCAGGGCGACCAGAACAACACCCTGGGCGACCCCTCCACGTTCAATTTCATCGGCGTCGCCACCCGCTCGCCCCACGTCGCCCAGTTCCCGCTCCAGTCCCAGGGCAAGAGTGCCGTCTACATGCTCCGCTGGGTCAGCTCGCGCGGCGAGCCGGGCCCCTGGAGCGACCCCTACTCCGCGACCGTCGCCGCCTGACCGCCCCAGCACCCCCGAGCTGTTGCCGCCGTCCCCGCGTGCAAAACGCTCAACCGCCCGCCCTTGTTGGCCACGAACGACGCATCGGAACCACCCATGAAAGCGACCCTCAACACCGCCCGCCTCCTCGTCGAAATCGTCGCCGCCATCGCCCTGGCCGAGGCGACGGTGACGTTCATCCTGCCGGTGGTCGCGCCGGGCGTTGCCGGCACGCCCGAGGCGCTCCTTAATGCCGCCATGCTCTCGATCCTGGTCGGGCCGGTCATCGTGTGGCGGGTGCGGGCGGCGGTGAAATGCTCGCTGCGCGATCTGGACCCCGCCAGTGCTGCCGCAATGTGGCGGCTCAAACTCGCGGTGGTCCTGGTGCTGATCCTGGGGCTGGGCGGCTCGGGCGTGGTGGCTGGGAAGATGCACCAGTCCATCCGCGCCCAGGCACTCGCGCGGTTCGAGGCCCTGGCCGCAAAGGCGAGCAACCAGGTTCGGGACCGCATCAATCAGCTTGCCTCCGGGCTCAAGGGCTTCCGGGGCCTCTACCTCGCCAACCCATCCGTCGAGCGCAGCGAGTTCAGGGCGTATGTCGAGTCCTACAACGTACCAAGGGAGTTCCCCGGCACGCTGGGATTTGGGTTCATCCAGCGGGTGACGCGGACTGACCTGGCCGCCTTCACGACCGCCGAGCAGGCCGATCAAGCGCCGGATTTCTCCGTCACTGCCAACCCGGTTGATCCCGCCGGGCCGGGCCAAGCCCCCGACCTGTATGTGATCAAGTTTATCGAGCCCCGCGAGCCCAACCGCGGCGCCTGGGGCTTCGACATCGGCTCGGAGGCCCTTCGCCGGGCCGCCGTCGAGCGGGCGGTGCGAACCGGCGAGCCCACCCTCACCGGCCGCGTGCAGATCGCACAGAACGACGGCAGGCGGGCCGGCATGCTCTTCATGCTCGCGGTCTACCGCAGCGGCACACACCCCACCACACCCGAGCAGCGCGAGGCCGCGCTCGCCGGGCTTGTGTACGCGCCCATCGTGCTCGAAGCCGCGCTCGCGGACCTCTCCAGCTCGCTCGGTGGCCTGATCAATGTGGAAATATTCGACGCAACGGGAACACAGAAGTCGGCCCAGCTCTTCGACATGGATGGGCCTCTGGAGACCGCCACCGCAACGACCAGCAAGAATGGCTCCTTTGGCCGTATGTTCCAGACACAGGCCGGATTCCCCATCGGCGGTCGGACCTGGACTGCCACGCTCAGCACCACGCCCGCGTTTGAGGCCCAGACCGATTCCACCACGCCGGTGATCACCGCCCTGGGCGGCGGAGCGCTGACCGTGCTGGGGGCGGCGATGCTGTGGACGATCGGCATCGGCCGGTCCAAGGCGCTCGCGCTGGCGGGCTCGATGACCCGCGAACTGCGCGAGGCGGTGGCGCGCTCCGAGCGTCTCGCGGAGATCGCCCGACGCACCAGCAACGCGATCATCATCACCGACCTTCAAGGTCGCATCGAGTGGGCCAACGACGGCTTCACACGCAATAGCGGATTCACACTCACCGAGGCGCTCGGCAAGCAGCCCCAGCAGTTCCTGCACGGGCCCGAGACCGATCCCGCCATCGCAGACCGCATCGCCGCGGCGATCCGCCGCGGCGAAAGAGCCCGCGCCCAACTGGTCAACTACTCCAAGGCCCGCCGCCCCTATCTGCTCGATATCGAGGTGGCCCCGCTGCTCGATGCGCACGGGCACATCACCGGGTGCATGGCCATCCAGAGCGATGTCACGCAGCAGGCAGAGGACAAGGCCCGCATCGCCAAAAATGAGGCCCGCTTCCGCACCATGGTCGAAGGTGCCGACGTCATCCTCTGGGAATACGACGCCCAGGCCGACTGCTTCCTCTACGTCTCGCCACAGGCCGCCAAGCTCGGCTATCCGCTCCAAGACTGGCTGCGGCCCGGGTTCTGGCACCAGCACATCCACCCGCTCGACCGCGACGGCGCCACCAAGTTCTGCTTCGACCAGCTCACCGCGGGCAAGGCCCATCGCTTCGAGTACCGCATGCTCACCGCCGACGGGCAAACCGTCTGGATCGACGACAGTGTCTCGGTCCCCGATGACGCGAACGGCCGCACCATCCTCCGCGGCGTGCTGGTTGACATCACCCGGCGCAAACGCGCCGAAGAAGCCCAGACCGCCGCCACAGAGCTCGCCGCAAGTCTCAGTGCCGCCGCCGACATACACGCCACCGCCCAGGCCGCACTCGACTCCCTGGTCTCCATCGCCGACTCCCCACGCTCGGCCGTTCTCTTCTACGGCGACGACGGCGTCTGCCGCTTCGCCGGCTGGCGCGAGCTCAGCCCCGGCTACCGCACCGCCGTCGAAGGCCACTGCCCCTGGGCACGCTTTGCGCAAGGCGCAACCCCCATCGTCGTCGCCGACGTAAACACCGACGAGTCCCTCGCGCCCTACCGCGAACTCTTCGCCGCCGAAAGCGTCGGCTCGCTCGCCTTCATCCCCGTCGAGACCGCCGAGGGCGTCGAGGGCAAACTCATGCTCTACGACGCCGCGCCCGGCGCCTTTGCCTCGGGCGAACGCCTCGCCGGCGCGATGCTCGTCGCCAAATACCTGGGCCTCTCGCTGGGGCGGCTCATCGCCCAGCAGCGACACGAATCCGCCCGCGTCCGCGCCGAGGCCGCGAGCCTCGCCAAGAGCGAGTTCCTCGCCAACATGAGCCACGAGATCCGCACCCCCCTCACCGCCATCCTGGGCTTCGCCGACCTTTTGCACGACGAGACCCGGTTGGGAGAACCAGGCCACCAGGAGAACCGCGCCCAGACCATCGACATCATCAGGAACAACGGTGCCCACCTCCTCACCGTCATCAACGACATCCTCGACCTCTCCAAGATCGAGGCGGGCAGGATGACCGTCGAGCAAGTCGAGACCCCGCTCGTCGCCCTCCTGCACGAGGTCGTCGGCCTCGCCCGGCCCCGGGCCGCTCTCAAAGGTGTTCAGCTTTCCGCCACACTCGCCACGCCCCTGCCCGACGTGATCCTCAGCGACCCCACCCGCCTGCGGCAGATCCTCGTGAACCTCGTCGGCAACGCCGCCAAGTTCACCGACCAGGGCTCCGTCATCATCACCGCCGGTGTCGAGCAGGTCGGATATTCCCAGCGGCTCGTCATCGGCATCGCCGACACCGGGCCGGGCATGACTCCCCAGCAGGTCGCCCAGCTCTTTCAGCCCTTCTCCCAGGCCGACACCACCGTCACCCGCAAACACGGCGGCACCGGCCTGGGGCTCACCATCTGCCGCCGGCTCGCGGCCCTCATGGGCGGCGAGGTGACCCTCGCCCGTTCCGAGCCGGGCATCGGCTCCACCTTCCACGTCGATCTGCCACTGGAGCCCGCCCCCGGGGCCGTCATGGTCGCCCGCCTCGACGCGGTGCATGTGCAGTCCGCCAGTGTGGCCACGAGCCCGGTGGTCGTGCTCCCTGGCCGGATCCTGCTCGCCGACGACGGCGCCGACAACCAGCGTCTCATCGCCTTCCACCTCCGCAAGGCCGGCGCCACCGTCGATATCGCGTGCAGCGGCCGCGTCGCGCTCGAGATGATCGACACGGCCGCGGCCGCCGCCACACCCTACGACCTGCTCGTGACCGACATGCAGATGCCCGAGATGGACGGCTACACGCTCGCCCGCACGCTGCGACGAGGCAACAACCCGCTCGCCATCGTCGCCCTCACCGCCCACGCCATGTCCCAGGACCGCCAGAGGTGTATCGACGCGGGCTGCGACGACTACGCCACCAAGCCCATCGACAAGCACACGCTCCTGGCCGTGTGCGCGGCGTGGATAGGAAAGCGCGGCGGCAAGCAAACCTCCATCGCCGCGTGAGTGCCAGCCAGTACCGGCCGTGCCGCTCCTCACACTCATGTCGGTGGGTGGGTGAACCGCCGGAAGACCGCCGTGTACGACACCGTCGTCTGGGTGGGGGTGGAAGGTCGCCCACGGTCGGTGCGATCCTCCTCCACAAACGTGATGAACGACATGTCGGCCCAGCTGTGTCCGCGCGAATCGACCAGCGTCCCCTTCACCGGCGGATCGATCAGCTCGGCCGTCACCGCGTCGCGCAGCGTCCACAATGCCGACTCGCTCGCCGCCACCAGACGCCCTCGCACCGTCACGTCGAGCTCAACAAATCCCGACGCCACCGACTCCGCAGACGGCGTGCCCAGCGCGGACAACGAGAACACAAACGGCCCCTGCTTCCCCACCGCAAATCGGTGCGGCCCCGATCCAAACAGATCATGCCCCTTGAACGAACTCGCCATCGCTCACCCCCTCCATCCCTCTTCCTACTGCCCAGTGCTAGGCTCTGTCTGAAAAATAGTTCCTTCCCCGTCACACTTCCGCACCCGCATCACTCACGGCCACCGGATCAGTCGCCCCGTCGCTCGACACCAGAGCGAAACGCAGCGTTCGAACAGCAGTCATCCCCGGAGCAGCACCAGATGCCGTTGATCGCAGCTCGATCGTGGCCGAGATGATGACCGCCAAAGCCGTGAGCCTCTTTCGCCCAGCGTCGCCGCCCGATGGCGCGATGTATACCACGAGCGTCCCCGAATCCCCCGGCCTGGGCGATTGTGTGTCCTCGCGCGTCAGAGCTTGTTTCACCGTCGCCGACACCTTCTGTTCAGGCACATCCGCAAACGTCGCAAACGGCCCGCCATCGCCCCACTCCAGAACCTCGCGCTGCGCCGCCCGATCGATCGTCATCGCGACCACGTTCTCCAGCGCCGCCGTCCCAAACTTCACCAGCCACGGATTCAAGATCAACATCGCGCTTCCTCCCCAATGCCCAGTACCTCGTGCCCATCGCCTTTCCTATCCCCTCCTCATCCACCCCGCGTTCAGCCGCCGCGTCGTGTCCGGCACCCCGTCGCCATCGGAGTCGATCTTGACATCCACGCGCCCCCGCTCGGCCTCAAACCGCCTCCGATACCACTCGCCCCGCTCACCCGCCGCCGAACCCTCGCCCATCAATCCCGCAGCCCCCGACCAGATCAGCGCGAGCGACCCCAGACACTCAAGCCGTTTGATGGAAGCGTCGTTCACGATGTTTGCTTCGGTCGGCGCGCCAACGCTCACCGGCTCATCGGGGTCGAGCCCCGCCATCCTGAGAAGCTGCCGGTGCGCCGCGCTGAGCTGCGGCACAAAGGTCATCACGATGCACTCCTGCGCTGTCGCTGGGCTCGGTGTGATCACTGCCGCACTCATGCCACTTGGCGAGTCTTCGCGGAGCCGCGAAATCGAGAGCGAGCCAGCGCTCAGCCGCGACATCACCTCGTAGGCCGTGCCCGCGACGGTCACCACGCTTCCCGTCGTGACACCCGCCGCATCGAACAGGACATCCTGCGCCGACATCGTGAGTGTGGTGCCGCTTACCGACCCTGTTCCCTTCACCAGCCTCTGCCCCACCCAGCCCACATCCCGAAACAGATTCGGCTCGTACACCAAGAGGTCCCGATCCGCCGCGAATGTTCCCATGTTCCACCTCCAAACCGTCCCCGGGCGTGTGGGCCCGGGGAAGGGTGACCCGGCAGTCCTTTGCCAGGCGTCTTGTTCAATGCACCGGACTCACGTCGTCGAGAGGCCCTTCACCAGCGCGTGGGCGTTCTCGTTCTTGAACTCCATCGTGTACTCGCCCACCACCTGCCCGTGGATCGAGTCGCCCGTGATGCCCATGGGCTTGTACCCAAAGCTCCGCCCTCGCAGCGGCAGCACTTCAATGCGCGAGCTGTCGAGCAGCAACAGCTGATCCGTGGGCATCCAGCGGCTCATGATCACGCGGCACACGCCAAAGTCGCTCTCGTACACGCCCACCAGATCGCGGTAGTTCACGTCCTCAGGCTGATACGCCCGAAGTGTGCTGGCGAACGAGTTGATGCGGCGCTTCTGGAACCCGCCCACCACGATGGTGTCGATCTGCCCGCTCGACTGCTCCCATGTCGCACGCAGCGCGGCGTTGAGCACCGCCTCGTTGAGATCGCTCCCCGCGCCCCCGCCCGCCGGGATGCCGCCCGCACCCGGCGTGTAGATGTTGGTCGAGACCTGCTTGATGATCCCGTTCATGCTGCGTCGGATGCTCGTGCCGCCCTGGGGTGTGCTCGCCGGAGCGGTGCCGTTGATCACGCAGTTCTCAAGATCGCGGATCAACTCGCGCATCCGCTCCTGCTTCTGATAGTCCAGCTCGTCCTGCACGCCGTAGGCCCGAACAGCCTGCATCGACCCGCTCACCTCCACCGTCGCCGTGAAGATCTGCGTGTAGTTCTGCCTGCGTGTGCGGCTTGTGAACCGCGCCGAGAGCGCGTCGGCCCCTTCGAGCGCGGCGTTGCCCAGGATGTACAGCTTCTTCCCGTTGGCGAGCGTCGCCTTGGTCGTGCCGC
>JAYVUC010000028.1:0-8492 GCA_043788295.1 Phycisphaerales bacterium | reverse complement strand
GCCGCCCCGAGAGATGTTTCCGATGTTCGAGGAGCAGGTTGCGCCGCTGCTGAGGCCGCCCACGGCGCGAAGTGTGCGGACGCTCGCGCTGCACATCATCGGGCTGGGCGAGTCGGATGTGGCGACGGTGCTGAGCAAGGCAGCGGGCGGCGACATGATGGCTAGGGGGCGCGTGCCGCTCGTGGGGACGACCGCGTCGGGCGGCGCGGTGTCGGCGCGAATTCGCTATGAGGGCCCCCTGCGGGCGGCGGACGCGGACGCGCTCGTGCGGCAGACAGCGCAGGAGGTGCGGCGGCTTCTGGGCGCGCACGTGTTTGCCGAAAATGGCACTGCGCATGAGGAGCTTCCCAGCGTGGTCATCGAGGCACTGCGCGTGCGCGGGCGGACGCTGGCGGTGGTGGAATCGTGCACGGCAGGGATGCTGGGGTCGATGATCGGGGACATTCCCGGCGCGTCGGGCGTCTTTCTGGGCGGGATCATCACCTACAGCAACACGCTGAAGACGTTGCTCGCGGCGGTGCCGGCTGCGATGTTTGAGGGGCCCGAGAGTCCAGGGTCGGTGTCCTTTGAGTGTGCGTCGGCGATGGCGGCGGGCGGACTTGGTGTGATCGGTGCGAGTGATTGCCTGTCGATCACCGGCATCGCGGGGCCTGGCGGGGCGACGCCCACGAAGCCTGTGGGGACGGTGTACATCGCGCTTGCGAGTCGAATGCCCAGGGGCGTGACTGTTGATGCACGGCGGTTCGGCATGGCGGGTGATCGGCGGAGCGTCCGCGAGTGGTCAGCGCGAGCGGCACTGGCGATGCTGTGGATGCACATGGCCGGGGCGCCCGATACGAAGCTCTTGCGCGAGGTCGAGCGGCGAGTGGGTTAGTGGTGGCCCGGTTCTCCGAACCGGGCTTATACTGAATCTGTTTGATTTCTGCGTGTTGGGCTTCCCAGGACACTCGAAAGAGCGCGGCGATTCGGAGGACCTCATCGTCGGCGTGGGCGCACGAATCAACTGGAATCCGTATTACTTCAGGCCAATGACCCGGCTGGGCGAACGGGGCCACCAAGGGCCTGGTCACGGTCAGCCTCGCGTCGCGGCGAGCAGATCACGCGGCGTGCGACGGGCGAGTGCGAAGACGGCGGGGGCGGCCGCGCCGACGGTGAGCACGAGCACGATGCCGCAACCCATGAGGATGGCACGCCACGGTGGGTGCACGAAGAGCTTGATGCCGATCAGCATCGCGTCGATTTTCTGTCCGGCCCAGACCGCTTGGAGCCCGATGCACGTGCCAAGGATCATCGCGGCCAGGGCGATGACAACCGCTTCGGCGAGCACGAGGCGCAGGACGAGCCCGCGGCGTGCCCCGACAGCTCGCAGCACCCCGAACTCGAACTGCCGTGCGTCGATCCCGGCAACGATGAGGTTGGCGACGCCCATGCACGCGACGAGCATCGAGATGACAGCGATCACGCTGGTCACGAGCATCGAGCGGGCGATGACGGCGGTGATGTCGGTCTTGATCTTGCGGCCGTTGCCCACATCGAGGATTCCCGAGTCCTGCATCGCGCCGCGGACACGCTCCTCGGCCTCGTCGTCGCTCACCGCGCCGGGGGTGCCGGGCGGCTTGATGCCCACCTGCACAAGCTGAGTTGATGGTTCGGTGCCGCCCAGGAGCTTGTCGCGAAGGTCGGCGCGGGAGCCGAATACTGCGTGAACAGCAGTGTCGGCGAAGGCCTGGCCCAGGTCGAAATATTGATTGACGAGGTCGAGGCCGGGGCTTGAGACGACTCCGACGATCTCGAATGTGTGCCAGTGGCCCTCGTAGCCACAACGGATGGAGCTGCCGATGCCCAGCCCGCGGGCGTTGAGGAACTCGCGGGCGACGATGACGCAGCCGCCCTCTTGAAGGCGTTTGGTGGCTGTGACTACGTCGCCCTGCTCGAAATCAAGGCGCGTGAGCTTGAAGAACGGAACGGGCTCGAAGGCGATGAAGGTTGTCTTGTCGATCGAGAGAATGCCATTGGCCATCGCGTCGCTCTCGACCGAGTGCAGCGAGATGGAGACGGTGTCGGTGACGAAGGGGAGCGCTTCGATGGCGCGCTGGTGGCGGGGTTGAAGATTGGTGCCGGTGATGAAGAGTTCGGGGAACTGGATTTTGCCCAGCCAATCTTCGGCGATGGCGCGGCCCTGTGTGCGGACGGCGACCATGATCCCCATGCCGGTCATCATCGCGCCGGCGGTGAGGCCGTGTCGCCAGGGGGTTGCCATGACGGCGCGGGAGAGAAGGAGCGGCTGGACACGCATGATGCGGCCGATGATGGGCGAGCAGAGGCGGGTGAGGCCGACGACGATGGGAACGCCCAGGATGAAGTAGCCGACGAGGAGGCAGGGAAGCGAGATAAAGACGTAGAGCTGAACGGTGGTTTCGAGTGAAACGTGCAGGAAGAAGGGGAAGGGCTGAAGGGTAATGAGAAGGAGGCCCAGTACGAGGGCAAGCACGACACCGGCTTTGCCGGGGATGATCGCGCGGGTGGTCAAGGCTTCGAGGGGGCTTTGCCGTGCGGCACGCCACGCGGGCCAGGCGGCGCCCAGGAGTGCGGAGGCGATGGAACCTGCGGCGGCACCCGCGAGCGACCATCCAGGCCAGAAGACCTCGATCTTGAGGTCGTTCTTGAAGTATTCGAGGGTGGAGAGGGCAAGGGCGAGCCCAAGCGGGATGCCGATGATCGCTCCGATGAGGCCGATGCCCAGGCCGGTCCAGATCTGTGCTTCGGCGACTTGCCAGCGCGAGGCACCGAGGCAGCGGAGGACGGCCAGCTCGCGTTTGCGTTCGGAAATGTTGACGGTCATGCCCGTCATGATGATGAACGCGGCGGAGAGAAAGGCCATGCCGCTGGCGACGAGCAGAGGCACGTTGTTGTTCTGCAGATTGCGTTTGAAGCCCGAGGTGACTTTCGCGGTGGTCTGGAAGAGCAGGCCTTTGGCCTGGGGCCAGGTTCTGAGCTCGTCGGCGTGCCTCTGGACAAACTCTTCGGCGTCCTCACCCTTCCTGAGGATGATCTCGATCTCGCTGGCCTGGCCCGCGTGGCCCAAGACACGGCCCAGGCCCGCGAAGGTGAACATGGCGGCGGGACGGCCACCGAAGAGTTCGGACTTGGAGACGCCCACGACCGTGAGCTTGACGGGCGGGGCAAGGAGGCGCAGGGCTTCGATCGTGCCGCCCATCTGGATGTCATACGACTTGTTGAGGCGGTCGGCCTCGTCGGCGGAATCGGCACGCGGGGGGCCCGGGTCGATGCCAGCTGGGAGTGTCGCGCCGCCGACGACGCCCGCGATCTGACTGCTGATTTGCGACAAGCGGCTTGATCTGCGACCGGTGACGCCGCTCTGCCCGCGCAGACGGTCGAGAAGAACCTGGCTCACAACGACCTCGCCGGGGGCTTCTGGCAGACGCCCTTCGACGAGATCGACGGGCCTCAGGCGGCGTTCGACGCCGGGCTCGGAGCTGTTTCCCAGTGCGGTGGAGGAGAGCGAGCGGATCTCGCGGGCAAAGTCGCCCGCGTTTGGATCGGCCTTCCAGATCGGTCTGACCACGCGGAGGGTGATCGGGGCGGAGATACGGGCAATGGCAGCGTCAACCTCGGGCCAGGCGCGGGCCCGGGCGGCGAGGTCGGTGTCGAAGTAGGTGCCGCTGGCGATGGGTCTGATGCGTGCGTCGGCGGAGCCCACGAGCGACATCATGCGCTTGCGCAGCGCTCCTTCGATGCTGGCCATGCCGGTCGAGACAGCGGAAATGAGCGCGGCCGACATCGCGACGACGGCGACGAGTAGCAGCGTCCGTGAGCGTCTACCGAAGACATTGCTGGTAGCGAGCCGCAACCCCGGCCGCATCGAGTCCCTCCGTTTCGATCTGACCGTGAAGCACGCCGTCCTTGAGGACGTACGCGCACTGGCAATGTGACGCGGCGGCGGGTTCGTGGGTGACCATGACGATCACAAGGCCACGCTCGTGGGCGAGCCCGCCCAAAAGCTGCCAGAGCCGCTCGCTGCTGGCGGTGTCGAGGTTCCCTGTGGGCTCGTCGGCGAGAATGACGGGCGGCGATGCCATGAGGGCGCGGGCGATGGCGACGCGCTGCTGCTCGCCGCCGCTGAGTGCGTCGGGGCGATGGGTGAGTCGTTCGCCCACGCCGAGCTGTTCAAGAAGTTCACTGGCTCTTTTGCGAAGGGCTTCGGGTTTGTCGCCTGCGAGCAGGCCCGGCAGTTCGACATTCTCGATGGCAGTGAGCGTGGAGATCAGGTTGAACTGCTGGAAAACGATCCCGATCGCGCGGCGACGGTATTCGGTCGCCTCGACCTCGCCCATCGAGTGCACAGGCCGACCCGCGATGATGATCTGCCCCTCGTCGGGCTTGTCGAGTGCTGCAAGCAGGTGGAGAAGCGTGCTCTTGCCACTGCCCGAAGGGCCCATGACGGCGTAGAAGCCGGGCTTGGCGATCTCCATGTCGAAGCCACGGAGTGCCATCACCTCGCGGTTGCCGAGCCTGTAGCCTTTCTTGACGCCGACGCAGCGGATCATCGGTCCTCATTTCGCCGGGTTATTTCGTGGGATACTGGGCGTCGTACGCGTCGGCCTTGGTGAGGCCTTCGAGACCGGCTTTGTTGGACACGCGAAGCTTGACGAGCCAGCCCGCCCCGTAGGGGTCGGTGTTGATGAGGCTTGGGTCGCCGTCGAGGGCGGAGTTGACCTCGATGATCTCGCCCTCCGCGGCGGAGTAGATGTCGCTGGTGGTCTTGACGCTCTCGACCTCGCCCACGGTCTCGCCGGCCTTGATCTTGGTGCCGGGTTCTTTCATGTCGACGTACGTGACGTCGGTCAGGGCGTCGACGGCGAAGCGCGTGACGCCCAGGGTGAGCGTGTCGCCGTCGAGCTTGTGCCATTCGTGCGACTGGGAGTAGGTGCGATCTGCTGGGCTTTTGGCCATGAGTGGTCTTTCCTGAATCCTCCACCAGCGCCATTTCCGACGGGGACGGGCGTGGAGAGTGGGTGATGCTAGCGAATCCGACATGGGCGGGCTGGGTTGCCTGGGGGAGGGCAGGCATAGGTTTGACACCCGGTCAAAATCTGTTATGGTGTGTGAATAATCTGGTCTTTCCCCTCCGGACGGCCGTGGCCCAGAAAGCCCGGCCGTTCTTTTTGTTGGCTTGCGGTGCCAGGCTGGCTCAGAGTGTTTCTTCTGGCGGACGGGCCAAGAGCCTGATACAGTGACCGTTCAAGCATGATTCTTACCCTCTCCGCGTCGTGTGTTCGCTCACTGCTAACCCCTGCCTCAAAGGGGGCGAAGCCTGCGTTGTCGCTTTTGGATCTGCCAGCGCACACGCGGGAGGTCTTTGGGCTGCGCGGGCTGAATCTGTCGTCGGAGTTTTTGGCGGGCGCCGATCGGCGGTCGCTCGAGGCGATGCGCGAACGCGCGGACAAGGCGGGCTGCGCGTGTCTTGTACTGGTGGAGCCACAGGTCTTGAAGTTGGCGCAGGCGGAAGGCCCCAATGTTGCGGCGATGCTCGACCGCATGGTTCGGGTGGCGCAGGCGGCACAGCTTTTGGGGTGCTCGTCGGCGGCGTTTGTGGCGGAAGGGTTTGGAAACGAGGAGTCGCGGGTGGTCGCGGCCAAGCGGCTTCGATTCGTCGTGGAGCGGGCTGAGAAGCTGGACCTGAACATTCTGGTGGGCCCCGCGCCGGTGACGCCTTTGATCGAGCCCGATGCCGTGACGGATCTGCTGAAGCGCGTGGGTGGATTTCGGATCGGCACATTCCCGGACTTTGAGACGGCCGCAAAGGCGAAGGATCCGGTGACGTACCTTCGCCGGCTCAGCCCCTACGCGTCGGCGATCTGTGCCGCGACGCTGGCATTCAAGCCCGGGGAGACGACTCCGCCGGCACGAAAGGCGACCAAGGCCTCCAAAGCTCTGCTCACTTTGCAGGAGCTTGCGCTGCCGCCCAAAAAGGGAAAGGCGTCAAAGCGTGGGGCCATGCCGCCGCCGCCGGTGGTGCCACCCCCGAGCGAGGAACTGGACGACGAGCTGACCGAGCAGGATCTGGCGGAGCTTGGGCTCGAAGAGAGCGAAGCGGATGCCCAGGTCGATGTGCCCGTCGAGCCCGTGCCGGTGCATGTCGGCTACGACGTGTCGGCGATGGTGCAGGCGGTCGCGTCGGTGGGATATGACGGGGCACTGGCGGTTGACTACCGTGGGTCCGGGGACATTACACTTGGGGTGCTCACGAGTCGGCGGGTGCTCGAGGCCGCGCTGCTGAGCGCGTATCTCGACGATTGAACGGCGTTTGTCCGCGTTGTACGGGAGATTTCCATGACCCCGAGTGACGCCTCGATTCTGGTTTCGGACCCGGCTCGGTGTCCGATTGAGGTCCAACTTGCCGCCGGATCGGGGCTACCGATGAAGGTCTTACTCGAGGGCAGGCCGGTCATCATCACGCTCGACGGCCCCGCGGGCACGGGCAAGTCGTCGGTTGCGCGCACGCTGGCGGCGCGCCTTGGGCTTGACTTTCTTGACACGGGGGCGATGTACCGGGCGGCCACGGCTATTGCGATCGACCGGGGCATTCCTATCACCGATGAGGCGGCGGTGGTGCGGGAGGTGGTGGGGGCGGACCTGGTGTTCGATTGGAAGGTCGATCCGCCGCGCATCCTGGCGTTCGGCGTGCCTATCGACCACCGGACGCGGGACAAGGATGTGACGGCGCTCGTGTCTCCTGTGGCGGCGAACGCGGGGCTTCGCCGAGCGATGGTCGCCAAACAGCGGCACTTCGGGACTCTCCACCCCAGGCTCGTTTCCGAAGGGCGCGATCAGGGATCGGTCGTGTTTCCCAACGCGGACGTGAAGTTTTACATGGACGCGTCGCACGAGGTGCGGGCCCAGCGGCGATTCGACCAGTTGACGCGGGCGGGTATGTCTGCGGACTTCGGGCAGCTTCTCCGCGAGATCGAGGAGCGGGACCGGCGGGATTCGTCGCGGGCCGACGGGCCTTTGATCTGTCCGACCGACGCGGTACGGGTCGATACCTCGCTAATGAGCTTTGAGCAGGTCGTGCGCAGGCTCGAGGATGAGGTGCGGCACCGGCTTGTGTCACGCGGGCACTAGGGTCATCTTGCGTCGCGGACGTACTGCTTGTCGCCCCAGGTGGTGGGGCGTCCTCGCTCGAGGTTTTTGGCCGCCCGAATCATGATTCCGCCCACGAGCCAGGCGCCAATGGGCGTCAGGACGGCGGCCCAAACCGGAGCCTTTCCGATGCGCAGGATCGTGATCATCGCGGCGAGCCAGACGGCAAGGCCTGCACCTGCCATGATCGAGGACGTCACTCCTGGCCATTGGTGGGCGTGCGAGATTCCGAGCACGAGTGTGGCACAGGCTGCGACGGGGAGGCCCGTGAGCAGGCCTCGAAGTGCCCACGCGAAGCCTCGCAGGCGCAAGGGCTTTCGGCTTGCGGACTCGGTGAAGATCCGCATCCAGCCTTTCTTGAACTCGGCCCAGGTGTGGTACATGCGGCAGATGAGGATGCCGTCGGCGAACAGGACGCCGGGTCGAAGGCCCGCGCCGTCGATGTGACGTGCAAAGGCGAGGTCTTCGAGCAGCGCGTGGTTGACGAACGGGTGCCCGCCGATGTGCAAGTACGCGGTCTTGCGAAAGAGCATGAACTGGCCGTTGGCAAAGGGGCGGCGGTTGGTGAGGCGATTGGACTTCAGCAGCGGGAACTGGCGGAGGAGTTCGAGGCCCGCGACGGGCTGTGCGACGAACTCGAACCAGCGGTCGTGGGTGAGTGTGCTGACGAGGCTCAACAGGTCGAGGGAGCGGTGTTCGAGCAGCGCGACGGTGGCACGCACGCAGCGCGGATCGAAAATCGTGTCCGCATCGGCGAAGAGAAGGAGGTCGGACGCGAGCGCGTCGCCCTTGTGGACACCCTGCCAGACGGCGTTGACCTTGCCGGCCCAGTCCGGCGGACACGAGTCAACCTCGACGATCTGAAAGCGCGGATCGCCCGCGATCTCGCGGCGGGAGATAGCCATGGTGGCGTCGGTGCAGCGGTCGAGGGCGAGCACGACACGAAAGCTCGGGTAGTCCTGTGCTCTGAGCGAGCGGATGAGCGTCGCGATCACGGCCTCTTCGTTGTGCCCCGGGACCACGATGCAGACCGAGGCGGTGGGGGGGGTTGCATCGGCGAGAGCGATCCCGTCTCGCGCGGTCGGAAGCATCCGGAGCAATGCGCGGATGAATATGAGGCCGACAATCCAATAGAGAGCCAGTACAAGGGAGCAGACGGAGCCGAGGGTGAGGAGAATGATCGCGGTCGGGTGCATTGGGAGGAATGAAGGGTAGCAGGAGGCACAATCGACTAGGCTCTGTCTGAAAACAGTAACCTCAAGTACCGCTTGATTATCGCCAGTTGGAGCATCCCGTGGAAGTGAACCGCGAGTTTCTCGAAGCGAGTG
>JAYVUC010000027.1:0-10850 GCA_043788295.1 Phycisphaerales bacterium | reverse complement strand
TGCCGCCGTTCGTCCGCAGTGCGAGCGCGCCCGAGCTGAGCTGATCGTCGTGCTTCAGGCCGGGGACGCCCCTCTGATGACTGATGGACCACATGTGAGGTGCCTCCGCCCCTCGGCGCATGCCACCATTGAGGTGCGCCGTGGGGAGGGACTCGCGGCAGCAACTGGAGACTGGGCTGTCATGACGGAGACGCCATGCGTTCCGGATCCGGACTGGCTTGAGCGACTTCTCGAAGCGCGGGGGCCGGGCGTCGCCGTGATCGGTGGTGCGATCGGCGCCGCGCCTCAATTGCGTGCGGTTGACCGAGGTGCGTACTTCGCGGAGTATGGCATCTATGGCGCCACCCGGGGCGTGAGCTTGCCCGATGGGACGCCGCACATCGCTGCCGCGAACCTCGCCTATCACCGCAGTGTCCTGGCGGAGGTCGTGGCTGGCTGTGCCGCTGGAGACGCCGAGCTGACATTGCATGGGCGGCTGCGTCTGACCGGGCTCAATTGTCGGCTGGTTCCTGCCGCTGTCGTGCGGTTTGACACGAAGGTCAGTCTTGCTGCTGGCCTCGGTGATCGTTTCACGCATGGTTTTGGGTACGCGCTGGCACGCGGTGTGGGGCGGAACTGGACCTGGCGCATCGCCCGGGCGCTGATCGCCCCTGGCATGGCACCCGTGCTCGCCGGCCGAATCGCACGCGTTGCCCATCCGGAGGCGCGAACGGCTTTTGTGCGGTCGTTGCCGGCGACCCTCTGCTTCCTGCTTCCATGGTCCTGCGGCGAGGCGGCGGGGTACCTGTGTGGTGGACGCTCGCGAACTGAGCGGACCCTCAGCGCTCGGTGAGGAGTCGCTCGAGGTCGCCCGCGACCTGCGCCTTTTCGTTGGCCTCAAAGTACCACTTGATGGTGCGGTCGAGACCGACGGAGAATGAGACCTTCGGCGACCAGCCCAGCAGCCGTTGCGTGAGCGAGTTGTCGCACACCCTGTTGTAGGGGCCGGTGGGCTTCGTTGGATCGGGCAGGAGCGTCGATTTCACCCCGGTGCGTTCCAGGATCATTCGGGCGGCGTCAATTACCCGCGTGCGTTCCATCGTCCCGAGGTTTACGGCGGTCCCGTCGTCGATCTTCTCGGCCGCGAGAATCGTTCCTTCGACAATGTCGCTGACGTAGGTCCAGTTGCGAATCTGCTCGCCGGTACCCCACACGATGAACGGATCCTGCTGGACGAATGCCCGTGCGATCATGGCGATGACGGCGTGATTCTCGAGACAGCGCTCGCCGTACGCCGTGAAGTAGCGCAACGAGGCACACTTGAAGCCATAGTCCTGATGGTACGCCCGCAGGGTGAGCTCGCACATGAGCTTGGCCCAGCCATACAAGTTGTCGGCGGAATAAGGAGGCCGCACGAGGTCCTCGGTGAGATAAAGGATCTCCGAAGGGTCGTGCTGCAAGTGTTCCGGGTAGACGCACCCCGACGACGCAAAGGTGAACTTCTGGACGCCTCCCTGGTGCGCGGCGCGGATCATCAGGCCGTCGAGGGCGAGATTCGTCGCGCAGGCCGCCTGGTGCAGGTCGATATATCCACGCCCGCCGTGGTTGGCGGCAAGGTGGAAGACGTGCTCCATCCCTTCGACGGCACGCTTGGCAACGCCGGGGGCAAGTAGGTCCTCGCTCCGGAGTTCGACTGCGCCATTGTCGAGGTGGTGTTGAACGTTTTCCCGCGTGCCGCTGGAGAGGTCGTCCACGATGCGCACCTTGGCACCACGCGCGACGAGCGCATCCACGAGGTGCGATCCGATGAAGGAACAGCCGCCCGTGACGAGCGCCGTCTTCCCGCTCCAGAATGTCATGGCCACCTCCCCCAGGTGTGCTTGGCGCCGACGAAGGCGCGAGTCAGCTGGACCGGTTGAAAGACGATGCTTGGCCACATGAAGACTTCGGTCGTGCAGTAGCATTGTTTTGCTGCGATCTGCTGGCGGAGCGTCTGCGCTTCCACTGAATCCCAGAGGTCGAAGAAACGACTCTCGCGCAGGTTGCCCAGCGGTTGGTGCGTCTCGCATACCGAGACATCCCCGTTGGCGTAGATCACACCCGAGAGGATCCCGGCCTTGCACGGGATGAACTGCGACTCGGTGCGCATGGTCTGCAGTTTTGCCCACTGCAGCATAGGTTCGACGCTATTGCCGAACCGGCCGACTTCGCGGTCGCGCCAGACGCGCGACACGTGCTGGTAGAGCTCGGAATATGCTTGAAGGGCTGGCCCGACCAGGGACGGGTTCTTTCGGTCGCCCCGGATCACGGCGAGATTCTGGTGCTCCATCTTTGGGCAGCGTTCATGCAGATATGCCGCGAGCTGGCGGATCTCCTCCATATTCTCGCTCATCGCGACCGTGTTGGCATGGATCCGCAGGCGCGGGTCTTCCTGCTGCAGCCGCACGAGCATCTCGTACGTTTCCATCGCGTTCTCGAAGGACTTCGCATTGCCGCGAAACTTATTGTGGTACTCCGGCATCCCATCCAGCGAGAGCTCCGCGACAAAGAGGGTGATGTCCTTGTTCTCGAGGACCTTCCGGATCGCGACCTCGGTCTTCTCGGTGAAGTAGCCGTTGGTCGGAACATAGATCTGCTTCACGCCGTTGTTCCGGATGAAGAGCGTGCAGATCTCGGCAAACTCCTTGCGGATGAATGGCTCGCCCCCCGAGAGATTCAGGACCTCGATCGCTCCCAGATCTCTTGACAGGGACTCGAACTCCTCGAAGGTAAGATCGTTGCGCTTGTTGAGGTCCTTCCAGTAGAAGCAGTGCTCGCAGGTCAGGTTGCAGATGGAGTTGATGAACACGATCAGAAACGGCGGCGTCTCGCGCGGTCGATGCTCGCGGGCGCGCATCGTCAGGCGGGCGTGTCGGGTGATCCGTGAACCGATGTTCATCATTTGGAAGGCCTCGGTGAAGATGAGCGACGGCAGAGGTTCAAGAGGACTCACTCACGCAAGTGACGTGCCGACCGCCCTAGCGCCATCGCTCATCGGCACGACCGACGCCCGCGAGGGCACCGATCGCCTCACCGGCTCCCCAGGCGATCTGGAGGAGCAGGACCCAGCCAGCGGCCCGCAGGAACCGACCCCTGAGATGGGGTGACCGTTCCACGTCCCGCACGAGCCGCGCGAAGAGCAACAGGGGGACGAACGGCGCCAAGGCCACCCGTGCGCACCGGTACGCAACAGGCGCTTGGGAAACGCGCCGTCCCATGTAGCCACGCGCAAGCGAGAAGGCAAGGCCAATCGCATGGTATGCCTCTCCCCGCCGCGCGACGACGACACCGGCGTCGCCTTCGAGCCACATCGTCACGCCTTTCGCGTGTAGACGGGCCTCGAGTTCAGCCTCGTGGAGGCCGTTGGGGAGGCCCGACACCAGTCGGGCGAGCACGTCGCGCCTGTAGGCGGCGTTGACACCTGAGAGGCTGGCTACAGGGCCAGACGCGAGTGGTGGTGCGAAGCGGGCGTAATCGTAGAAGAAGACCGCCCAGTCGAGCGCCGAGCCGCCGGGGGCAAGATCCACCGGGCCTCCCACTGCACCAACCGGCGGCACGAAAGCGCCGACAAGTGCGTCCCGCCAGCCCGGGACGGGGACTGCATGGTCCTCAAGGAAGGCGACGATCTGCCCGGTGGCCGAGGCGAGCCCGGCGGCACGCAGCTGCGGCACGTTCGTCGTCGGGTCGAACACGAGATCGCGAATGTCACCACCCAGCGCCGCGCCGGCAAAGTTGCGCGCCACAATCACTTCATCCTCGCCATGCCGCACCTGTGCCCGCAGGCCCTTGAGGCAGCGCGCGAGGGCTTCCGGACCGGTCCACGCCGCCACGACGACGGAGAGCGTGCAGAACGTCGTGCCGGGCATTGTCATCTATGCGCCGGGCGTGGCGGGGGGCGGCACGTCGACCGGGCGCCCCTCCTCTGCAGACTGCTGAGCAGCGAACACCAGCGCAAGCGAGTGGCGGTTGTCATCTGCGGTTGCTGGGGCACGAGTGCCCCGCTCGAGCGCGTCCAGGAAGTCCGAGAAGTGCACTGCGGTGGCACTGGCGAAGGGATTGAGGCCATCGGTCGCGAGCAGGCGTTCCCGTTCACCCTCCTGCAGGGTTGCCCGGCCGCCACCGACGACTCGAAGGACCAGGAAGGGCTGCCGCGTGCGCGTCTTGAGGCCAAAGGCTGCCCGCATCTGCCCACCGATGGACGTGTGCACGGCAGCGTGGTCACCATCGAGGCGGATGTCAAGGTAACGCTCTGGTCCCCGGCTGATTCGGTCGAGCACGAATGAGGCTGCCCGCCCGTCGGCAAAATCCAATGCCACTACCTGGATCGCATCCCAGCTGACCGAGGGGTCAGGACGCGGGATGTGGGCCAGCACGCGCGACGGTGTCGCGCCAAAGAAGTAGCGCACAAGGTCGAAGACGTGAATGCCGAACTCGAGGCCGAGTCGCTGGTGCATGGCGCCGCGCCACCCAGCTTCCGTGTGCGCGGTGGGGCGGTTGGTGTGCCATGCATGCAGGTACCGCAACTGACCGAACTCCGGCGTGCCAATCGCGGCATGTGCGGCACGATGGATCCGCATCGCGGGGAATTCGTTGTTCACCACGACTTGCCGCCCTGCGGCCGTCGCGGCATGCACGATGGCGTCGGCATCTTCAAGTGACTCGGCCAAGGGCTTCTCGCAGAAGACATGACATCCGGCCGCGAGCGCAAGCTCGGTGTGCATGCGGTGCAGTGCCGGAGGCGACACCACGGCCACGATATCGGGGGTGGTGCGTTCCAGCATCTCGAGCGAATCGGAGAAGACGGCGATGCCGCGCCGCTCGGCCGCCGCCCGAGCGGACGGATCGGGGTCGCAGCCCCCGACCACAGTGACTCGTGCACGAAGACGCCTGTATGCCGGCAGGTGGATGTTCTGCACCGCGGCCCCGAGGCCGATGAAGGCGATGCGAGTCATGAGTGCGCCTCAGGTGGCAGGAGCGGGAGCATCAGGTCGAGGTATCGGCGCGTCACCAGCGCCCAGTCGTATGCCCTGGCACGCTGGGGTCCCGCAGTCGCCATCTCTCGGCGCAGTGCCTCGTCCCCCAGCACGCGGAGCATACCGGCAGCCAGCGTCCCCACCGCTGCGTCGGGCAGCAGCAGTGCGACCCCTCCGGCAAATTCCGGGAACGCGGTGTTATCCAGGGCGATCACAGGCGTGCCGCATGCCATCGCTTCAAGCACTGGCATGCCGAAACCCTCATAGGACGAGGGGTAGATGAGACAACTCGCCGCGTTGTAGACGAGCACCATCTCCTGATGGGTGACGTGTCCTCGAATTACGACGTCATTCGTGAGCCCAAGTTCGGCAATGACCTTTCGAAAAGGCGACGTGCCGGGGAGGTCCGCGCCGACAATGAGGAGCTTGTGGGGAAGCTGGTGGACCCGCTTCAGTTCGCCGAACGCCCGGATGAGCGCCGACAGGTTGCGCCGCTCGGTGGGCTTGCCAACGTAGGTGATGAATGGCGCGTCGGCGCGCAGGGTTGAGGTACGCCATTGGTCTACCACGTTCCGATCTTCAAGCGGATGAAACAGCGCGGTATCCACGCCTTCGGGGACGACATGCACGCGCGCCAGGGGAATGTGATAGAAGCGTTCCATGTCGCGCCGACTATACTCGCTCACGGTGGAGACGCCGCTCGCCCGCCAGGCGCTCAGGCCATAGATCATGCGCGCCTTGGTAAGCGTCCACCAGTGGAACGCCGGCGGATATCCCTCGTACGACCCATGGTGGATCAGGAAAGTGGGGCATCGGGCAAGCAGCGGGATCACGTAGCTGGGGCAGAGCAGGAGGCCCCGGCCCGCATGTCCACGCGGGAGCGTGATCTGCTCCCAGAGGGCCAGTGGCAATAATGAGGAAAGCACGACGTTGCGCGCGCCGCGTGGCAGGTACGTCTCCGCGTCGATCGGGACTGGGGTGTACACGCGAACGTCAGTGAAGGGGTGGTCGATCACGTCAAGATTCCTGAGGATCGCCTCGATGGCTCGGGCCACCCCGGAACGCTTCACGACCAGGCGAATGCCATTGATGCCGAGGATCACTGGGCCGTTCCGACAACTCGGAAGCCCACTGCCTGCAACACTGGAAACACGTGGATCAGCGCCGCCCGGATCACCGGTACGCGACTCAGGATCGACCACCCGCGGGCGGCCAGCCGTTCGCCGCGCCCCATGAGCGCGATATCGGCAGGTGTCACCACCGGGACCTCGAGGCGCACCGATGCGAGCCCTGCCCGGTGCATGCTCCGCCGAAGCTCGCCTGCCGAGAGCAGGTGCTTTCGCTCGTAGGCGGTCCCTCGGCGCCACTGGACGTACCCAGACATCCAGCGGCGGGGCAGGAAGCCCACGCCCCAAACCCGCACGTGAGGTTCCGGCACCAGCGAGAAGCGGTTGGTGGTGCTCACGAAGATCCGTCCCCTCGGCACCGACACGCGGGCGCACTCGGCCAGCACGGTCCCTGCGTCGGGGACGTGCTCCAGCAGGCTCACCGAGCTCACCGTGTCGAACACGCCGTCGGCGAACGGCAAGTGCTCGGCGTTCGCGCAGACCAGGTTCACCGGGCGGCCGGCCTCCTCGAGGCCGCGCCTTGCGACGATGAGCCAGCGGAAGCCGACATCGAGTCCCACGGTCACCGGGAATCGTGACCCCATTTCGCGAGTGAGCACACCAGCGCCGCAGCCGACGTCGAGGAACGCCCGTCCCTGGCCCAGCAGCGCGGCGTAGCCGGTGATGCGCTGGTCGTCCGTCACGACGTGGTGCACGAAGCGAGCGCTGAGGTCCGCCGATGTGGGGGGATAAGTGGGTAGCGTCCAGTAGAAGGCGACGAGGCCTGCAAAGCTGCGGGAGGCCGCTTCCGCCTGCAATCTCTCACCCTTCCGGCAATCGTCCTTGCGGGGGATGAGCGGATCTTCGGCGAGTCGAAAATCGGGAATGCCGAGCGCGATCGGCCAGCGATGTCCTCCCGCGACGCATAGGAATGCTTCCCCGTCTCGACGCACGGCTGAGCGACAACGCGGGCAGCGCAACCAGCCCTCCACCTCTGGTGTCAGGGAGAGGCTCAACCCCATGGTGGCCCCCGCCGGCCTGTCAGGTGCCATGCTTTGCTTCGCTCCTCGCTGGTGAGCAGGACGAAGAAGCCCAGCACTATGACGAGATACACTCCCGTCTTGAGCGGGACCGCCTGAAAGGGTGTGCCGCGCGTGAGCGCTCCGAGCACCCCCGCGCCAGCAAGGGCTGCGATCAGCCACACCGTTCGGGCTAGCGCGCGTGAGGACATGCGCAGGCCATAGGCGCGATGCAGGAAGAACATCGTGGCGACCAAGAGGTAGACTGGGGCCACCAGCCCAGCCAGCCCGGCCCCAAGGATTCCCATTGGTCGTACCAGTCGCCAGGCGACCAGCACCACGAGGGCCTGGGCGATAAGGTTGTTTGCGACATGCACCTTCATCCGATCGAGCGCGACGACGAGCGCCTGGTAGGTGCCTGCCAGCAGCGTCAGGACCTCGATACCGACGAAGAGGAGCACGAAGGCTGCGCCAGGCGCAAAGCTTGAGGCATAGAGCAGGCGGATCGCGATGTCAGGAAAGAGCAGCAGTGGTGGCAGCGACAGCCCGGCCAACAGGCAAAAGAGCATCTGGAAGTTGTCCGCCCAGCGCATACGGTCTACTGGTGCCTCCCCGGTATTGACGTTCGGCGTCAAGAAGACCGGGTGCGCAGAGCCGAGGACGGCGCGCACCGACAGCCCGATGCCAACCGCGGCCTGCATCCAGCCGGCCACTTCTGCACCGTGCGCCTGCAGCAGGCGGTAATACACGAAGAGCGCTGCGTATGGCGCGAGAAAAGTGATGACGATGAGGTAGCTTCCGAAGCGCCACACCGTTGGCGGGAGCCCGAGCGGCCCCAGTGGCGCCGCCTGCTTGACGGGTGCCGGGAGATCCTGCGTGATCGCGCGCGCGACCGCGAAGACAAGCAGTGCACCGGTGACGGCGTAGACTGCGTAGTAGCCCGAAAGGCCGCCCCACCAGGCACCGGCAACGGCAATGGCAAGAACGACGGCGTGCAGGAACGCCACGCCCATCGCCCGGTGCTGTTGCAGCCGACCGGCGACCGCATTTTGAAGAAATGGAACGAGCGCAATGGCCGGCAACCCAAGAAGGGCGATCATCAGCGCGTCGCGGTACGGCAGGAAATCGGCTCCCCAGAACGTCGGCTGCCACGCCGTGATCCCGAGCGCGACGATGGTCGCCGTGAGGATGAGCGCAAGAAGCAGGTTGCGCATCGACGTGAAGAGTCGTCGGTACTCTGAGGGCGATGCCTTCCAGCGCTCCGGGAGAAAGCGCAGGGCGGCGTAAGGCAGCGAGAGCGAGAGCGTCTGCACAATGACAGCAAGCAGCCTGTCGATCACCGCCATCGAGCCGACGAACTCAGGTCCCTGGGTGACGGCAAGGACCTTGGTTCGTACCAGCATCACCAGCATCGTGATGAATTGCATGGCCCCAATGGTGAGCAGCGTTCGCAGCATCAGTGCCCGCCCTCGGGCAACACCAAGGGTGGTCTCACGGCGATTCGCCCCGCGAGTCTGGGGGGCGGCTTGGGCCTGCCGAGCGCGAACAGTGCCTGCTGCAGCATCATTCTCCTCGGCCTCGGTGACAGGGAACCACGTCAAGATATCGGGGAATGACGACCAAATGGAGACAGACAGCAGGAAATGGACCAAGTGCGCTGCCGGATCGCATTGCATCCCGGTGTCTTCGCGCCCAATATTCGTCCCGTCAGGCCGCAATCGGTGTTGCCAATCACCGGTCCGGCGTCCCCTTGAAGTTCCAACTCGCGAAACCCCAGCGCCGGACACTGCCGGCAGGAAGCCACTTGTTCTTGCACGCAATTTCGCACCGGGTCTCGTGGCAAGCTGCCGCCGTCGGGACCTCCCTGCTGGCGCTGCTCGTCTCAACTGCGTGCGCCGCCCAGGACCCCCTGCTCCCGGGCCTGCCCCCGCCGGCCTGCGTGATGCCGACGGGGCCGCTGCCCGGGGCTGCGGTCACCGTGACGGTGAATCCGGGGATCCGGTATCAGACCATCGCTGGATTCGGGACCACCATTCGGTTGTTCGACGATCCCCACTTGACCGAGACCTTCGACCCCGTGACCCAGCGGGGAGCTGTGGTGATTCCGCCAGTTGATCAGGGACGGATCCTTGTTGCGCTCTATTCAGACCTGCACCTGACCCGGGTGCGGTACGCGACCGAAACCGGGGTCGAGCCAACCAACGACAACGCCGACCCGGCAGTCACTGATCTCTCCCGCTTCGACTTCCGCTGGAAGAAGCTCGATGATCACGCCGAGTATGTCCAAGCTGCACGGCCGCTGGGAGTGACAGCCTGGTTCGGGGCACCCATCGGAATCGAATTGTGGATGAGCCGAAGTGATCCCGCCGAGTACGTCGAGTGGGCGATGGCGATCATTCGTCGCTGGCGCGACCTCGGTGCGACGCTCCCGTACTGGTCTATCGTCAACGAGCCTGGTTACATCACCGACATCTCGGGCAGTTTCCTCCGCGATGCGGTCAAGCTCCTGGGTGCCAAGCTCGCAGCCGAGGGGATCGCGACCAAGCTGGTGATCCCTGACGACCTGAACCCCACTACGGCGTTGGCGCGCGCGCAGGTCGTCCTCGCGGATCCGGTGGCGCGGCAGTATGTCGGGGCAATTGCGTTTCACCTCTACGATGCGACATTCCCGCCGGCACAACCCAACACGACATCCCTCGCAGCGCTGTCCGCGCTGGCCCGTCAGTATGCCATCCCCCTCTGGATGACCGAGTGGTACAATCCTGACTGGTTCACCTGGGCGCGCACGATGCACTCGATGCTCGCTGATTACGATGTGGCCGCCGTCGATTACCTGTGGGGCTTCTTGGGGCAATGGGAAAAGATTGGGTCACAGTTGATCACCATCAACTCATCCGGCTCGGCATACACCGGCTTCACCAAGAACAAGCAATACTGGGCGATGGGCCACTGGAGCCGCTTTGTGCCACCCGGCGCGATTCGGGTGCAGGCTTCGAGCAGCGACGCTGCCGTGCTTGCCACTGCCTGGCTGGTCGGCGAGCAACTGGTGGTCGTCGCGCTCAATGTCGGCGGGGGGGAGAAATCGGTGCAGGTGGCCCTCGGGGCCGGTTCGCCCTGTGTCCGGACGATGACCTCGGAGCGGAGCAGTAGCTTCGAGACGGCCAGGGTCCTCGACCCGGTCACGCTCACCGGCGCCGGCTTCACCACGGGCCTCCCGGCGACCAGCGTGACCACCTTCGTCCTCGCGCGCTGACCTCGATCGCCTCGCTCACTTCGGGGTCGGGCCGGGCTTCTCCAGTTCGGGTCGCCAGTTGAAGATCACGTTCAGCGCGGTCGTCTCGGCGCCCCCGGTGCTCAGCATCAGGAAGCGCTTGCCGTCCGGGTGGACGTCGTAGCTGCGGTAGTAATCCTGCAGCACCATCCCCGGCCGCGAGAAGAGCAGGTGCGGCGCGGTGTGCTCGAAGCGCAGTCCGGTGGTGACCGTCGCCGCGAACATGTCGCCCCGGGGGTTCCGGAAGAAGAGCTCGCCGCCGTCGCGCCGCCACAACGGTTCCATGCCGCCGCCCACCGAGATCGCGAACTTGGCCGAATCGACGGTGGGGAACGGCCGGACATAGACCTCCTTGGTGCCCGACTCGTCGGAGACGTAGGCGAGCCAGTGCCCATCGGGGGAGAGGGTCATCGCGAAGTTGTCGCTGCGCGATTGCAGCAACACGCGGGGAATGGTGTCACGG
>JAYVUC010000026.1:0-20736 GCA_043788295.1 Phycisphaerales bacterium | reverse complement strand
GAGCATCGCCGGCAACACGCGCATGTGGACGACGAGCGCAAAAGTGGCCGAAATGGCCATCTCCAACGCTACGCGTCGCATCCTGCGAGCTGTGAAGTCCGCGATTACTTGACGATGTCGCCGGGACGCACGGGTGTCTTGCCGCGAACCGGCGTCGCGGTGGTGTCGGCCGGGGCAGCCTCGGTGGTCGGGGCGACCGCGCCCGAGTCGACGCCAGCCTTGAGACGCGTGAGGAATATCTCAACACGCCGGTTCTGCGGCGTGTTGCCGTTGGCGTTGTTGGTGATGACGGGACGGAACTCGCCCCAGCCAGCCACTTCCATCTTGCCAGCCTCGACGCCCTGCTCGACAAGCACGCGCCGGGCGGCGATCGCCCGGTGGGCCGACAGGTGGACGTTGGTGGGATGCCGCTTGGCGGTCCCGCCGCCGATCCGCTGGGCGTCGGTGTGTCCCATGATGATCACTTCATAGGCCGCCGCTGCGGGGTTCTTGAGGATCTCGGCGAGGGCTGAAAGCGCGCTGCGGCCCTCAGACTTCACGGTGTCGTCGCCCGAGTCGAACGTCAGATCGTTGTTGAACCGCAGCATGCCGCGGAGCGGGTCGTAGGTGATGAGTCCCGGGTATTTCGAGGCCAATTCGGCCAGCAAAGAGTCGGTGGTCGGGTCAAGAGCCTGCAGGTTGATGTTCCCAAGCCGCTTCTCAAGATCGGCAAGGCTCATGCCCGCCGCCTGAAGGCGGGCCACAAGGTCGCCGTTGAGCTTCTTGAGCTCTTCCATTGCCGCCGCGTCGCGGGCCGCCTGGGCACGCAGCGCGTCCGCGTCACGCTTGGCCTGATCACGTTCCTTGGTCAACACCTCGTTGCGGTTATTCAGGCTGTCGATCTGGTTGTACAGCTTGTCGTAGGCAACCTGATCCACGCACCCGCCGAGGCTGGCGAGCGTGGCAGTGACCGCGAGGCCGACGAGAGCGAAACGCGTGGTGGTGATGGAGGGCATGAACGTGCGAGACATGTGAGGCTCCGATTGGTCGCCGAGCCGGGCAAAGGCTTCGGGCCGCCGATGATATGCTTCTCCGGTGGCACGGCTCTCTTCGAGCAGTGTCAACCGGTAAGAATCATCGGTTGACCCCGCTCGCCCCCATGAGCCACACCGTCACACACACCCACAAACCCATTCCCAAGGCCAGACCGGATGGTCCGACGACCTATCGCATCGACGCCCTCGCCGCCGCAGACGCCACCGGCATTCTCGCCTCACCCGCGTCGGTCATTGTTCGATTGGACCCGCTGTCCACCGACCACATGGCCCGCCACGCCGCACCGGGGTTGCAGGCTGTTCGTGGCATGCTCCACGTTCGTGTTCTGACCCCCCACCACGCCGACACGGAGCCATGCGATGGTCGGATTCGCGTCGATCGCCGCGGCTGCGTGATTCTTCCGGGGCTCGTCAACGCCCATGCCCACCTCGATCTCACCGCCGTCGGACCCCTCGAATCGGCGCGGGCAGACTTTCCAAGGTTCATCGATCATGTGCGAGCCAATCGTCCGACTGACGATGCCGATATTCAGGCTTCGGTCGCCCGAGGTATCGAGCTCTCTCTCGCGGGCGGCGTGGTGGCTATCGGCGACATCGCGGGCGCGCCGCGGGGCTATCCCAGCCTCGCCCCGTTCACCGCTTTGTCGGCCTCTCCCCTTCGCGGTGTCAGTTTCGTGGAGTTCTTTGGCATCGGCCTGGGCGAAGAGGCCGGGTGGGAACGGCTCATGGCCTGTATCGAGGCAGCACCACCGAACAAGCGTTCAAACGTCCGTTTCGGCCTTCAACCACACGCGCCGTACTCAGCCTCATCAACCCTATTCGCCAAATCTCTCGATCTCGCCAGCAGCCACGGCATGTCAATTTGCACGCACCTCGCCGAAAGTCCAGCCGAGCACGAGTTCATCGTCAAGGGCACCGGCCCGCAGCGTGCTTTGCTCGAATCGATCGGACTTTGGACCCCCAAGCTACTCGCCCAGATCGGCCTAGGCAAAACCCCCGTCGAGCACCTCGCCCACTGGCTCTCGCCGAGAACAACAGCGGTGCATCTCAATGATGTCTCGGGCACCGACCTCAACATTCTTGCCCGGCAGTCGCCGAGAGTGGTCTACTGCCCACGTTCATCCGCATACTTCGACGCTCCGGCCCACTTTGGACCTCACCGCTATCGCGACATGCTCGCAGCCGGGCTCACCGTTGCACTTGGCACCGATTCGATCCTGAACTTGCCCGCACGTTCAAACCACACCGCAACCGGCGGTCTCTCCACCCTCGACGAGATGCGGCTCCTCTTCCGACGCGACGGTACGCCTTCATCAACACTCCTCGCCATGGCGACCACCCACGGCGCAGCCGCCCTCGACCTTCCCGCCGCAGGTGTCCTTCTTGGTTCCGGCTGCCCATTCGGCCTGATCGCCGTCCCCACAGAGCCAACCGCCGACAATCCCCTCGACGGCGTGTGCAGAATCGACGGCCTGCCCGAATTACTGTTTCTGAGCAATTGATCCTGTCAGACAAGAATCACACCCCGGTCCCCCTATCATTTGGCCGATCGAAGGACGACCCTCACCATGAGCCAAAAGTGGCGCCGAAGCCAAGCCTGGGATGATGCGAACTTTCCTCGATGGGCACGGCCCGTCAAGGCCCTCGTGCGGATGTTCAGTTCCATCTGGCTCGCGGTCATACTTCTCTCTCTCGTCGCGCTCTACGGCATTCTCGCCAGCATCCCAGTTGGCGTCGTCGCCCTTGCGCCCACCTACGCCCTCTATGGCCTCACCTACCTTCTCATCGTTGGCGCAGGAGCGTTTGCGCCAGCGTTCTTTGTCAAGCGATTCCTCAATACGCGAGTCAGCCAGGCCGTTGGGTTTGTTGCTGCGATGGCACTTTTCCTATGTCTGGGTGCCGCCATGTCCTGGCTTTGGGCGACCGAGCTCTGGCCTCAGCTTCAGTACGATCCCGCCACCGGCAACGGAGTGGTGTTTTTCCGGGATTTTTGCGATCGCACGCGGGCCGACACGCTCCGCCGCATCCCCGGCATGGAAATGTCCGAGCTCGAGTTTTACGGATGGTGGCCACTCAAGGCCATCCTCTTCACGTTCATCGTCAACATGATGACCGCCACCGTCCGCCGCATCGAGTTCATCTTCAAAAACATCGGCGTGCTCACCGTCCACACCGGCATCATCACGATCGCACTGGGCAGCGTCTATTACAGCGGCGGCAAGCTCGAGGGTGACACTATCCTGCAGGCCGGCGAGTACGACCAGGCCATCGGGCAACCGGCACTTGGACCGATCCAGAACGCTTTCTACGATAACACGCGCGTCGCGCTCCACATCTCACAGGGCAACACCTTCGAGCAGCGTCTCATTCCTGGTCTTCCGCGATACAACGACTACAACCTGCGGGCACTTGGTGTTGCCACCGCCGCCGACGCCTCGGGCTCTCTCCAACCCTGGAACAACGCCGATGCGAACGCCCGGTTGCTTAGTATCCCGCTCCCGGGCGGCACCGATCCCGCGACCGATCGCAGCCTCGCGGCCGCCCTGCGTAAGCAGGGGTACGACGACGCGAGCGTACAGCGAATCATGGCGAGTGGAGTCACACCGGGTGATGCTGACTGGGACGAGTCCAGGCTGCGAGGTGTGCCGCAGGAATCGCTGCGTGAACTCTCCCGCCGAACCATGGGGCGTGACCTCTCGTTCCGCATCGTTGGCTACGCGAAGCAGGCGACGCTCGTTCAGGACTTTGTGAAGCTCGCGCCCGCAGCAATCGCTCCGGGCACGCCCTCCACGCCACTGCGATTCCTGAAGCTCTACGGCAAGGACGAAACGTCGCTCAGCAGCCTCGTACTCGACCCGTCGACCGCGGCCACCCGCCAGCATGTGATCACCCTGGCGAGCGGCAACGAAGAGGCTCTCATCTCGGTCGAATACACGCGGGGCGAAGCGGGTGGGATGTCGGCACAGAGGTGGCGCGACTTGTCCGAGCCCTTGCCCCCCAACTCGCTCAACTCGTTGATCATCGAAGTCCCCGGGAACGGACCGGGGGCAGGCGTTCGGATCGTGCGACCCGTCCGCGCGGGCGAGACCTTTGCCGTCGGCGACTCGGGCTTCACGATCGCGGTCAAGGAGTTCCTGTCCAAGCCCGAGTTCCCGATCATCACAAAGGGCTATGAGAACGCGGCCAGTAGCGTCGCAAAGATTGTCATCACACCACCCGCGTCAATGGGCCAGGCACCGTACGAACGCTGGGTGTACAGCCGATTCCCCGAGATCAGCCAGGACTTCCTCGCCGAGAAGAACGAGCGCGGCATGCCCAAGCGACGGGCTGCCGACCCTTCCATCCGTGTCGTGCACATCGACGCCGCGAATGCTGCAGCTTCGCTCTACATCGACGAGGCTCCCGATGGGTCGGTTCGTGGGGTCGCTCGAATCATCGGCGGCGATGTGAAGGTCGTGCTGGGCAGGGACACAGGGGGCAAAGGCTCTCCCACACTCCTTCCCGAATTGCTGGGCCCGCTGGGCGTGTCGATCGTGGACCGCTGGGAATACTCGCGCCCTGTCGAGCGACCGGCTCCGATTCCCGAAGTGCGCGCCGACCCCAGGCACATCGGCACGCACGAAGACGCCTTGATCGCGGTCGAGGTGTCTTCTCGCGGCGATGTGGCCGTGGCAAGCACCGCCACGCCTTGGAGCCAGATCGTCTGGCTCCCTTTCCGAAAGTATGTCGAGGAGGGCGAACGAGACACGCGCACGATCGACCTCCCGGGTGGTCGCCGCACCACGCTCAGCTTTGGACGCCTCCGCCATGCGCTCCCCGGCATGTGGCTGCGGCTCCGCGAGTTCGAGATGATCACCTACGACCATCGCGGCTCCCCCCGCGATTACCGCTCACGCATCGTCGTCGAATCGCCCACCGGCGCGTTCGAAACATTCGAGCACGACGCGAGCTTGAACTATCCGCTCACAGCGCCGTTCATGGCCAGCGATCGCCGTGGCATGCTCGGCAACTTCCTCGGCAGCCTCGGGGCCGGGCTCAGTCCAAGACAATTCAAGTTCAGCCAGGCCGGCTGGGACATGAACGGCTGGCGTCAGACGCAGCAGATGGTCGATGCCGGGCAGCTCAAAAAGCCCTTCGTCAATTTCACCATCATGCAAGTCGGCAACAACCCGGGCATCCACATCATCGCTCTGGGCGCGGTCCTCATGGGTGTCGGCATTCCCTGGGCCTTCTACGTCAAGCCGTGGCTTGTCAGAAGCGAGAAAGCCCGAATCCAGCGTGAGGTAGCCGCCGGAACGTACATCAAACCGGGCCAGACGGGCAAGCCAAAGGCACACGCCTCTGTGCATCCCCCCGCGGAGGTGGCATCATGAGATTCTTCATTCCTCGTGCACTTCGGCTCTTCGCTCTCGCGGCCGGGAGCTTTGCAGCCTCGCTTGCCGCCGCCCAGACCGCCCCCGAGGGCAACGCGCACCCGCAGGCGCAGGTGGTGAGCAAGGGCGATGCGCGTGCGACCAATCCATTTGGGTCGCCCGCGCGAGACACGCTTCCCGCGACGATCGAGCAGAAGGCCGCCCTTGCTGCTGCGGTCGATCTCTCGCCCCTGCGTGATCTCTCGGTCTACCACGATGGCCGCGTGAAAATCGTGGACACCCTTGCCCGGGAGACCGTCCTGCGGCTCACGGGCCAGCGAGCCTACACCGATCTCGTTCCAGACGGCTTGAAGTTCAAGAAGCTCAAGTACGACTCGCTCTTCACGCTCTTGGATCTCATCATCGAGCCGCGATACTACATGGACAAGCCGCTCCTGGGCATCGACTACCTCCCGCTTCGGCGGATTTTTGTGAAGGCGCAGTTCCCCAACGACGAGGCTGCCCAGAAGAGCACGCTCCAGCTTCTCCGCCTCTCACCGGGCACCGTGGCGACCTTTGGCCAGGAAATCATGGACAAGTACAGGGACGATCCTGCCTTCAGCCGCGCGTTCGGACATCTCGACGACTCAATCAAGCTCTGGCAGGGTTCGGCCGGCAATCTCCTCATGGTCCCCCCCGCCTCGCGCGATGATGCGTGGACCCATCTCTCCCTGCTCCCCGCCGAGCACCCCGCGCGCAAGGCTGCCCTGGACCTGGGTGCTGCTTGGCGAGTCCACGACGCGGCGGCGGTCAACGCCGCCGTGAAGCTGCTCGCCGCCGTGCTTCCCAAGATCAACGAGACGATATATCCCACCTCGGCCCGCACGCTCGAGATCGCGTACAACCGCGCCAACGCCTTCGAGTGGGGTTTCTACGCCTATTTCCTCTCTCTCATCACGCTTCTTCTCGCGTTTGGTACAAGCCGCTCGTGGCTCGCGTGGCTGGGCTCTGGATTTCTGGTCGCCTCGGTCGCCCTTCACGGCTTCGGGTTCGTGTCCCGCTGCATCATCGCCGAACGCTTCGCCATCCAGAATCAGTTCGAGTCCATGACAGGCCTCTCGCTCTTCGCCGCCCTTGCGGGCCTGGGCATCATGCTCGCCAAGCGTCAATGGCTCTATGGCGCCGCCGCCGCCGCAGTCGGCTTCCTGGTCCTTATCACCGCGACGCAGACGAACATCCCCGGGCAAACGATCGAGCGCGAGGCCGCCATCCTCAACACCAGCATCCTGCTCAAGTATCACGTCACCACGGTTCTGGTTTCCTATGGCCTGATCTCGCTGGGATTTGTGGTGAGCCTCTTCTATCTCGGCGCGTACTACTTCGGGGGCCGATTGCAGTCTCAGGACCAGGTGTCGCTCGCCGCGACCGCCCTGGGCACCGTTGACACCACGCACGCAGGTATTCGTGAACGCATGCTCGCCGACCTTGACACAGCCCAGATGACCGTGTTGCAACTCGCGTTCTGGGGGCTGGGCGTGGGTATCCTGCTCGGCGCGTGGTGGGCAGACCACTCCTGGGGCCGCTGGTGGGGGTTTGATTCCAAGGAAACCTGGGCGCTGATCACATGGATCATCTACCTCATCACGATCCATGTGCGCATGACCACAGGCCGCAATCGGGCCCTGGTCACGGCGTGGCTCAGCGTGCTGGGGTTCATCTTGATGTTATGGACCTATTTCGGGGTCAATCTGCTCCTACCGGGCCTCCACGCGTACGCGTGACACCCAAACACGATCCGATCCCGCATTGATCGCCGGGCCTTGGTTGCCAGGAATTATCACGCCCTATCATCTCTGCCTCGACGTTTTGGAACTCTGGTCCCCGGATGGTCGAAGAGATGAGTCACGTGCCAAAGAATCCCAAGCCAGGCTGGAACGAGCTGCGCGAGCGAGCGGGTAACTTTCCGCCGCAGGCTTTCCAGTTCGTGCGAGAAGGGCTTGGCCACACCGCCAAGCTCGTGCACGGCGAGCGAGCCGAAGCCGACGCCCAGGGCGATACTCAGAGCGGGGAAGACGGCGGCAGGCACGTCAGCGGCCAACAGCTCTGCCTGGGCCTCAAGGACTACGCGCTCAAGCAGTATGGGCTGCTTGCAAGGACCGTGCTGACCCATTGGGGAATCCAGCGCACCGAGGACTTCGGCCGCGTGGTCTTCGCGATGGTCGAGGGCGGCTGGATGCGCAAGACCCGGGAAGACACGCTCGAAGACTTCGAGGGTGTCTTTGACTTTGACGACGTCTTCGGTACGCTTCGCCCGGGCGAATCCCGCCTCACCTGAAATCGAGTTCGACCCCGAAATCCCGAGATGCGCGGCGTGGCGGCTTGCGCACGAATGCTCCCGCTGGTGTAGTCTTTACCCATGGCGGAGACCAAGCCCAAAAACTCGCCCGAGCCCGACGAGCCCGAGTGGACCACGCGCCACATTTGGCAGATCCAGCCCATCCGCGACGTGATGATGATCGCCGCGCTGTTCCTTCTGCTCTATCTCGGATACGCCACTTCCGTTGTCACCGTGCCGCTGCTGCTTGCGATGGCGCTCGCATACATGGTTGAGCCGCTGGTGTCTCACCTGACGTCACGAGGCATCGTCTCGCGCCCCGGGGCCGCTGCGGGGCTCATAGGCGTCATGGTCCTGGCGATCATCATTCCCGCGATCATTGCCATCGGGTACGCCACGGTGCAAGGCTCGCGCGCGCTCGAGGCTGCCGCCCGAAACGGCGACTGGCTTGCCAAATCCATCGTGCAGCCCCTGGACCCCAAGCTCCGGGCCTCGGCCCCCGGACATTCCTGGGAGCGCATACGCGACTGGGCGGTCGAGGAGAAGCGCCGCGGCGATGCAGCCGAGACATTGCGACAGGAGTTGGAGCTCAAGTGGCACGAGAAAGAAGTCGCTCGGATCGAGCAGGAGCGCGCTGGTGGAACCGACCTATCGGTGGCCGCAACGCCCGCGAGTCAAGATCAGTCGCCCGCCCTTCCCCAGTCGAGCATCGTGTATACCACCATCAAGTGGGGACTGAACTGGGCTCAGGTCAACGGCGATCAGCTCGGCAAGCAGGCGATCCTCTCGGGCACCGACGCGTTCGGACGGGCTCTTCGCGGACTTTCCGCCATCGGCGCGACGGCGTTCGGGATCTTCCTCACGACGATCTTCTTCTTCTTCGCATGCACGGGGTTCGGCCGAGTCGTCGCGTTCTGGAAGAGCCTTATCCCTGATCAAAGCAAACGCTTCACGCTCAACCTCCTGCAAAAAATGGACCGCGTCATCGCCAGCTTCATCCGCGGGCGGCTTCTCATCTGCGGCTGTCTCATGGTGTACTACGCCATCGCCTACTGGATCGTCGGCATCAGTACGCCCATCATCCTCGGGCCCATTGTTGGGCTCCTCGCCATCGCTCCCTTCGTGCAGTGGCTGGGCGTTCCTGCGGCGATTCTGCTGCTTTGGTTCGATCCCTCGGGCGGCTTTCGTGACGCGTGGTGGTGGGTGCTCTTCGCCCCCTTCTGCGTCTCGCTCATCGCCCAGGTGCTCGATGACTACGTCCTGACCCCGGTCATCCAGGGCAAGAACACCGGCATGGATACGCCCTCGATCCTCTTCTCGGTCATGGCCGGCGGAGCCCTTGCCGGCCCGTTCGGCCTCCTGGTCGCCATCCCCGCCGGCGCGTGCGTCAAGATCATCATCCACGACGTGATTTGGCCCAGGTTCCAGGAATGGGCCAAGGGCGAGGCGAGCGACTTCCTGCCCATCAAGCAGCTCAAAGAGGAACCGACCAAGCCATGAATTAGTTTCTTGCGCCGGGCGCCACGACTCGCCGCATCGGCGCGTCGAGCTTGCCGGGCCGGCACGTCCGCCTCTGCAAGCCTTTGCGGGTGGTGCCATCGGTCAAACGTTCAACTCATGCCACCCACCATTGGCTTTGTGATACGGACTTTCTTTGAGTTCCGCACGGCAAGAAGAATGAACGGCACCCGTGCTCTTCAGGCGTTCGCCTGCGCTCCAAAATCGGCTCCCTGTGCTCCACTGCCGGTCGCCGGGAAGGCACTTTGGTGTAATTCTGCCGCCCCACGCCCCACAAGGCGGCGGAACTCACAAACTTTCAAATGCTCAGATGGTCGAAGGTAGGCAAAGCAAAGACCCGGTTCGGAGAATCGGGCCACCCAGCACCCGGCACGAAGTGCCGGGCCACCCCCGGCCCTCACCGTGCTCCGGCCCCCACTCCACCACTCATGCTGATCTTCACCGGCACAAACGAGGGCTTCACCTTGGCCTCAAACTCCGCGCGGTACTTGTTCATGATCGTGCGGATGGCCCAGTTGTTGCCGTCGGCGAGGCCGCAGATGGTGGTGCCGGGCATGGAGCCCATGCTCGTCGCGATCTCAAGGGCGAGGTCGAGATCCTTGGTGCGCCCCTGGCCGTCGTCGATACGGCCCATCAACTGATAGAGCCAGCCGCTGCCCTCGCGGCAGGGGGTGCACTGGCCGCAGCTCTCGTGCTTGAAGAAGCGGGCGATGTTGCGGGCGACAGCGACCATGTCGGTGTCCTCGTCGAAGACCGTGGGGCACGCGGTGCCCAGGCCCAGCACGTTGTACTTGCGGCCGATGTCGAAATCCATTTCCGCATCGAACTGGTCCGGCCCCAGCACACCCATGCTGATGCCGCCGGCGATCGCGCCCTTGAACTTTTTGCCGCCCCGCATGCCGCCACAAAGCTTGGGGTCTTCGACGAGTTGGCGCAGTTTGATGCCGAGTTCAAGCTCGTAGACGCCGGGACGGTTGACGTGGCCGCTGACGCCCATGAGCTTGGTGCCACAGCTGGGCGGCCCCCCAACCGTACTCTGGACGCCCTGCTTCAAGAACCAGTCGGCGCCCTTCTCGATGATGCTCGGCAGGTGCGCCAGCGTCTCGACGTTGTTGATGATCGTCGGCTTGCCGAAGAGTCCCTTGATGGCCGGGAACGGCGGCTTGATGCGTGGCCAGCCGCGTTTGCCTTCGAGGGCTTCCAAGAGCCCCGTTTCTTCGCCGCAGATGTACGCCCCGGCCCCGCGATGCACGTAGCAATCGACTTTGAAGGGCTCGCCCTTGGCGGTCGTTGCGCCGTCGAGCAGCCCTTTGCCACCAAAGATGCCGTTCGCGTAGGCCTCGATGAGCGCCTGTTCCAGAACCTTCGCCTGATGGTGATATTCACCGCGGATGAAGACGTAGGCCTTGCTGATGCGGCAGGCGTAGCAGCAGATGGCGATGCCCTCGAGCATGAGATGGGGATCAAAGTCCATCAGGAGCCGATCCTTGAACGTGCCCGGCTCGCTCTCGTCGGCGTTCACCGCGAGGTACCGCTGGCCAGCGTCGTGCTCGCGGCCATCTTCTCCGGCTGTCACCTTTGGCAGGAACGTCCACTTGAGCCCGGTCGGAAACCCCGCCCCGCCGCGGCCGCGAAGCGTCGACTTCTTCACCTCATCGGTTACGGCATCGGGGCGGAGCGTGATCGTCTTGCGGAGGCCCACGTAGCCGCCGGTCTTGACGTACTCGTCGTAGCCGACGATGTGGCGGCCCTTTGGGTCGGCGTAAGGCCAGCAGGGGATGCGCTGGGTCAGGATCGGGCCGGCGAGATTGGGATTGATGGGCGGATGTGGGGGGAAGTTGGACATGCGGCGGGAGTGTAGGAACAGGTCCATGCGGCGGGTCAGCGGGCGGGGGCGGCTGGACGCCGCCACCGATGGGTGCTCACGGGGCCTTGGACGATGGTGTGCTTTGGCGGTTTCCAGGCGGAGCCAACGGGTACACTGGGTGCATGTCGCAGCCCATACACATTCCCTTGCAACCATACAGGCCACCTGAGCCCAGTGAGGTGGCCGCGTCACGGTTTCTTGAAGTCATGCGAAGGCGTCGCAGTGTGCGGTTCTTCGCCGACGCGCCCGTGAGTGAGGAAACGATTCGGTTGTGCATCGCGGCAGCGGGAACGGCACCGTCGGGCGCGAACAAACAGCCCTGGAGATTTGTAGCGGTCTGTGATCCGGTGGTAAAGCGGCAGATACGTGAGGCCGCGGAGCAGGAGGAGCGGGAGTTCTACTCGCGCCGGGCGACGCCCGAGTGGCTGGCCGATCTGGCGGCGCTGGGGACCGACCCCGACAAGCCGTTTCTTGAAGTCGCGCCGTGGCTGATCGTTGTCTTCAAGCTGATGAAGACCGATGCCGACGGCGAGGGTCATCAGGGAAAGGTCTACTACGTCGATGAATCGGTGGGAATCGCGGTGGGTCTATTGATCGCGGCGATCCATCACGCGGGGCTGGTGACTCTGACGCACACGCCCAGTCCGATGGGGTTCTTGGGTAAGGTGCTGGAGAGGCCGAGCCACGAGAGGCCGTTTTTGTTGCTGCCCGTGGGCTATCCGGCGGAAGAATGCACGGTTCCGGACATCCATCGCAAGCCGCTGGAGGAGATACTCGTGATGCGTCGGGCAGCGGCTTTGCCCCCGGCGGCCGGTTGACCGTTTCGCTTAGGTCGAGCGCAGCCCATGGGCGCGAGTCTGCAACGTCTTGCTCAGGATTGCGGATCGGTAGTTGGTGTAAGGCCACTGCCAGTGCTCGACGAATCGGTATCCGCGTCGGAGGTAGAACCGCATCAGGTCGATATCGGGCTCGGCCATGCTGCACGCCAATTCGGTCGCGCCGCACTCGGCCGCCCGCCGCTCGGCCACGTCGAGCAGGCGGAGGCCAAGCCCCTTGCCCTGCACATCGGGATCAACAGCGAACTGCGAGAAGCTGTCCACGAACTTGTTCTGGAACCACGGGGGGCCCTGGTCGGGCTCGACCTCGTGGAAGAGAATGATGCCGACGATGCGTTCCTTGATCGTCGCGGTGTCAGTCAGTGTCGCAATCAGGCATTCCGCGCTGTGGCAGCGCCGCCCTGTCGTCTCGTCATCCTGGCGTCCGGCGAGCGGGCGAAGTCCTGCTGCGACCTGCCCGGCGTACGCGCGGTGAAGGAGTTTGGTGATTTCGGAGATCGAGTCGGCCGGCGCGAGCGGGCGAATGCGCACGGCGTCGTTGGGATCGGCGGGCGGCAAGGGGAGTCTGATCTGAGGCTGTGTCATCAAGGGTCAACTATATGTGCCCACAAGAGCGAATCTTGCCGCGGTGGCGGCGATCTACAGTGGTCCATCATGAGCCAGACGCCAGGGACTTCGATCGAGCCAACAAGCCCCCCTCCGCGAGAAGGGTCGCTGACGCTTCGCGTGCGGTACTGCGAGTGCGACCCGATGGGAGTCGTGCACCACGCCTCGTACGCGCCGTGGCTTGAGATGGGCCGAACGGAGATCCTTCGCGGCTCGGGCGTCACATACGCCGCGATGGAGCGGGCCGGGTTCTTTCTCGTCATTGTCAGGCTCGACATCCGCTACCGCAGATCGGTCAAGTACGACGACCTGGTCGAGATCCGCACGCGCGTGATCGGCGGGAGCCGCGTGAAGATCGAGCATGAGTACGACGTGGTGGTCGTCGAGCGCGACGCGGCACCGGCGGAGATTCAGGCGGCGGTGGGCGCGACAACGCTCGCGTGCGTCGATATCCAGGGGAAGGTGCGCGAGCTGCCCGAGTGGCTCTGCAGCTCGAAGCTCTAGTCGAGATCGGCATCGGCTTCGCGCACGGCATCGCAGAAGGCCTCGATCAGGCCCACGTCTTTGACCCCGCGCTCGCGCTCGACCCCGCTCGACACATCGACCGCATAGGGCCCGATGGCCCGTATCGCATCGCCGACGTTCTCCGGCGTCAATCCGCCCGCGAGAAAGATGGGCTTGGTCACGGCGTCGAGCAGCGGTACAAGCTGCGACCACTCGAACGCCACGCCCTCGCCGGGCGTCGGGCTGTCGAGCAGGATCGCTTCGACATCGTCGCACGCCTCCCACCTCGCAAGCTCGGCCGCGATCGTTGCGGGGTCGAACCGCACCGCCTTGATCGCCGGGCCACACTGCGACACGAGCCGCTCGTCCTCGTTGCCGTGGAGTTGGGTGTGCGTCGTGGGGCACTGCTCCTCGATGTCGACGAACGCCTCGACCGAATGGTTCATGAAGACGCCCACGGTCGCAACCATGGGTGGCAGGCTCAGCATGATCTCCTGGGCCGCTTCGGGCAGGATCAGCCGCGGGCTCGACCGCACGAAGATGAGCCCGATCGCGTCGGCACCCGCGTCCGCCGCCGCCGCGGCGGTCTCGATGTCGCGGACGCCGCAGATTTTGATTCGTGTTCGTGCCATCTGGTCCTTGTCGTTGTCGCACATCACTCCGACGGCTCAGGGCTTTGCCGGAGCGATCTCGTCGCGCAGTTGCTTCAGCAGCTCGCCATCCTCGGGGTCTTTCAAGAGCGGGTCAAGACCGATGAGCAGCGTCGCCGCCGATGCCCCCTGTCCCAGGTACCGAATCCGCAGGAGCGCGAGCAGCAGCTTGACGTGCGGCCCCTCCGCATCGGCGGGATGGTCGAGCAGGAAGCGGTCGTAGGCGTCGGCCGCATCGGCGTGCAGCCCGTTGGCAAAGAGCCCGTTCGACAGGAGCATGTGGATGCGCCTCGACACGGTGAGCCGCCCGCTCACGGCGCCGACGTGGGCGGCGAAGGTCCGCAGGGCCTTCGCTCCCCCGGCCCAGTCCTCGCGGGCCACGGCCTCGGCGACGGCCGCCCGAAGCGACATGCCCAGATCATCCTCGGGCCGGTCCGTCTTGCTCGCGCTCACCCGTGCCGAGCGTTCCTTCTGGGCCGAGAGGACGGCCGAGCGAATCTCGGCCTGTCTTCGTTTGTGCTTGATCCAGAAGAAGAGGTCGAAGTCCTCGCGCTTGAGGATCCCCGTGCCCAGCAGGATCAGGGCGACCGCGCCGCCAAAGAGCGTGCCCGAGATATGGGCCGAGTGGGCGACCACCCCCGTGCCCCGCGCCTGGAGCCAGATGTCCATGGCGAACGCGGCCGCGACAAACCAGAGGGCGGGCACGTCGTACATTCCGATGTAGAAGAAGAAGAAAAAGACCCGCACAAGCGTTCGCGGGAAGAGCACCAGGTACGCCCCCGTCACCCCCGCGATCGCCCCCGACGCTCCGATGAGCACTGCCGGCCCAACGCTCATTCCCGCCGCTCGGGCGAGCTCCAGCAACTCGGGGGTCATGGGCGTGTTGGTGGGTATGGGGGGTAGCCGAAGGTTGATCGACGGCGGTCCACCTTCAAAGGCGTACCACCCAAGGGCCGCGACGGTCCCCGCCGCAAGGTAGAAGACGACCATCCCGATCCGCCCCAGCCGATCCTCGACGTTGGGACCGAAGACCCACAGAAAGAGCATGTTCCCCAGCAGGTGCATGAGGTCCGCGTGGACGAACATGGACGTCAAGAGCTGGAGCGGCTTCTGGAGGCTTGAGAATCCCCACTGCGTGAAGTACGCGTCGGCCAGCACCTCGTCGCCGTGCGCGTGGAACGCCATGAACGCGTACACCGCCACATTCAACGCGATCAGGGTCGGCGTGATGACGGACGGCCTGCTGAGCCTGCGGTTGGTTGAGAGCGGGACGATCAAGCCCGATGGTAGTCAATCGGGCCCCGACGATGGGCCGCACATGCCCCCTCGAAGGCTATAGTTGGCCCCCGTCCCGGATGCCGGGCGGGTTCAAGCACACTCAGATGGTCGGCGCGTCCCGTGCCCTTGCGCAAGGGACCGGGAAAGCACGATCCGGAAAGGTTCACTCGGATGGCGACGTTCTCCAAAGGTCTCGAAGGCGTCATCGCGGCCCAGACAAAGCTGTCCTTCATCGACGGCGAGAAGGGCGTGCTCGAATACATCGGCATCCCCATCGGCGACCTCGCCAGCCATTCGACTTTCGAGGAGACGGTGTTCTTCCTGTGGAACGGGCGGCTGCCCACCCGGGGCGAGCTGTCCGACTTCGTCGCCTCGGTGCGGGCGCGGTACGACATCCCCGGGGGTGTTGAGGAGCTGCTCAGGACCTTCCCCAAGACCGCCGAGCCCATGCACGCCATCCGCACGCTCGTGTCGTCGCTGGGGCTTCACGACGCGAAGCCCAACGCGATCGACCTGCCCAGCGTGCGCGACAAGTCCCTCAGCATCCTCGCCCAGGTGCCCACGCTCCTGGCCTACTTCCACCAGTACCGCCAAGGCAAGCCCTTCGTGCGGCCCGACAAGTCCCTGGGCCTCGCCGAGAACTTCCTCTACATGCTCAACGGCAAGAAGCCCACGCCCGCCATGACCAAGGCCATGGACGTCTGCCTCATCCTCCACGCCGATCACGGTTTCAACAACTCTACGTTCACAGCCCGCGTCCTCATCTCCACCGAGAGCGATATCTACTCCGCCATCACCGGCGCCATCGGCAGCCTCCGCGGCCCCCTCCACGGGGGGGCGAACGAGGGCGTCATGCGCATGCTCAACCAGATCCCCACGGTGGGGGACACGGAAAGGTTCATCCAGGACAAGCTCGCCAAAAAGGACAAGATCCCCGGCTTTGGGCACCGCATCTACAAGGCCTACGACCCCCGCGCCACGCACCTCAAGGTCCTGGCCGAACAGCTCGCCCGCGACACGGGCAACATCGCCCTCTTCGAGAAGAGCACGGCCATCGAAGGCGTCATGAACCGCGAGAAGGCCGCCAAGGGCATCTACCCAAACGTCGATTTTTATTCCGCGACGACGTACCACTGCATCGGCCTCCCCCTCGACCTCTTCACGCCGTCGTTTGTGATCGCGAGAGTGGGGGGCTGGGCCGCCCACGCCCTCGAACAGCTCGGCGACAACCGGTTGTTCAGGCCCGACGCGGATTACACCGGGCCGCACGCCGTCGCGTACACGCCGGTGGAAGCTCGCTAGCGCGAGAGGCACAAGGCACAAGGCTGTAGGTACCGGGCACCAGTGCCGTCTTTCTGCCTTCCCCTCGTGCCCAGTGCCGTCTTTTACACATAATCAGCGCGCGCCACGCCTGGCGCGGAGCGCGCCAGGCGTGGCGCAGCACGCGCCAGGCCTGGCGCAGAGCAAAAGGCCCGTGGCGCAGAGCGCGCCAGCCCAAGCGCGGCGCGCGCCAAGCCCATTTTGCTTGCGCCCCAGCGACTTGTGCTCCAAACCGGGTCCAGTCCAGAGCGCGCCACGCCTGGCGCAGTGCAATCGCAGCCGCCCACCGACCGCACGCCCCCGCAAGCAGCCACCCCACCCCCACCCCCCCCGTGTGTCCCGGTTCTCCCGGTGGCCCGGTTCACCGAACCGGGTCTTTGCCGTTGGCGTGCCACCATTCCAATGCCTCTCACTCGGCACTGTTCCCTTGCGCTACCAAGTCACAAAACAACATTCCGCAAGGTTCCTCTACCGCGAAACCACGGCGGGCTTTGCCGCCGTGGTTTCGCGGGAAGGGCCGCTCAGATACACTACCCCTCTCCCAAACCCATTTGCTGAAACGGTTTAGGATCTATCGGGGCGTCAGAAAAGCATGAACTGGGCCGGAGGGTCTTCGGTCGGGCGGCGCTTTTTTCCAAAGAACACCTCCATCTTTCCGAACTGCCGATCTGTCACCGACAGGAGTCGGACCTGCCCGTCTGGTGGTAGTACCACCTCGATGTCCTCCCGCACCCCATCCGCGAATTTCTCGCTCGCGCAGTGTCGGGCGTACACCGAGAACTGGAGCATGGTAAACCCCCGGATCAGTAGGCGTTTGCGGAACCGCGTGTACTGCTTCCGCGCTTCCTTGTCCGTCACCGGCAGGTCAAACATGGCAAAGACCCACATGCCTCGATAGGCCGAGAAATCCGGCCGCTCCTTGTCCGTATGGGCGTGATGGTGCCGGTCGTTGGAAACGACGCCCGATCGCCCGCCCCTTCCCCGCTGGTTTCGACGCCGTCTCACACGGTGAACAAGCCTGAAGGGAACAAAAGCCTTTCACTCGATTCCTTGGCCAAGAGTCGTCCGAGCGACGCCGCCGACCGTCCGATCCAGTCAAACACCGTCCGTGACTCCCCCACACCTCCCCCTTCGTGCTTCAAACGCTCGTGCAAACTACCGACGAGCCTTTCCTTGTTCCTCGGGTCCAGCGGCGCGTCCGGCCCCCATTCGCCACAGACCGCCACCACGGCGTCGTCGATGATCGGGCGGTACGGCTCCATCAGGTCGTCGGCGAGGCAGAAGGGGTTGTCCCGCGAGTGATGGTGGACGCCCAGCGACGGGTGAAGACCGGCGGCCACGATCGAACGCCCGACCGTCGCGCGCAGCACGGCGTACCCGTAGTTAAGGAGGCGGTTCTGGTCGTCTGCATCCCTCCGGCGGCGGAAGTTGGGATCGTTGAACAGCCGGGGCCAGTACCGCTGGGCGGCCTGGGCCTCGATGTTCATTGGGTCGCCGGACTTGACCTTGGCGGCGAGAGCCAGCAAGCCCGCGTCGTCGCCACGGTGGAGCGTGAGCGTGCAGGCCTGTGCTTTGACCTTGGCGACGACGATCTGCCGCCAGAGTTGCTTCTTGGCGGGCTCTTTCGCCGTGGCCTGCGCGATCATGCGGCGGGTCTGGTTGAAGTGCGAAGCCAGCGGGAGCATGAGCCCGCTGGGCTGCATGGATTCGTCGCAGACGACAACCGCCGCACCCGAGCCTCCGCCGCCCAAGCGCATCAAGCCGTCGAGCACCGGCAACGTACACGTGACCATCCGCGATGCGAGGATGACGACCGCGATCTCGTTGAGCGGGGTTGTCATGTCGGGCATGCCGTCCCGCCGGATCTTCAGTTGCTCGTACTGGAGCGAGAGATGGGCTTGCCCGAGCGAGAAGTCAAGCACACGGTCTCCGCCTCCCAAGGACGCGGGCGGAGGGGGCTGGTCCGGTGGTGTGTCTGATTCGCTGCGAGGATCATCCCCCGGCACGCCGCACCTCCCCGAGGCGAGTCAGCGTGACTTTTTCGGCTTTGTGTATACGCAAGGCATCGCCGCTCGTGAGACGAGTGCGCTCGGAACCCGAAATGGCTTCCTTTCGGTTGTCAGTGGTCCGGATGATCTTGATCTCCTGCTTGATCCCCTTGCCGGTGTTCGACTCGGAGATCGAGAGGACCCGGAAAACGGAGATGATTGTCTCGTCATCAGGATCGCGCATCCGAAGATGGTCGCCCTTCGAGAGCGAGAACAAGAACGTCTTTCCGGATCCGAGAGCGCGCCGCACGATCGGGTGTTCCTTCACCGCTTTGCGGCGGGCATCCGCCGTGATCTTCTGGAGTGAGGAATCCGCCAGCGGATTCTCGTAACGAGCTCGACGCAGCAACTTGGAGTCCGTTATGACCGCTTTCAGATTGACGAGGTATGCCGCGCGCTGGGCGGCGAGGCGGTCGTAGGCCGTTTTGAGCATGACGCACTCGTGCGCCCAGCGTTCGACGCCCTTCTCGTCGGTGTACTTGTACACCACCGTGTGATGGTTGTCGGCGTTCCGCACAAGTCGCAAGTTCTTCCCTGTCCCGACCGTAATCGGGTTGACTTGCTGCAATACCCTGACGTGCCGCACTCGCAACTTGGGTCGGTCTTGTCCAGTCAGTTTGATTCCAAGCAACTCGATTGGGTGCTCGCGAAGCAATGACTGAACCTGCTTGGCCAGCCCACCCCCTCCACTAACAGACGCGCCTGCGCTCTCCTCCGCGTCAGTGTCGTTGTCGGCGGCTTCGTCCTCGTTCTGCTCTTTGGAAACCTTCGCTTTAGAGAGGTCTATTCCATGTCTGCGAAGCAGGGCATGGATGCCGTCGTACACACGAGTGTCGATGATCCGGCCCGGCGTGGTGAGCTCGGCTAGCGTGAGTTCGTCGATGGGCTTGCGGAGCGTGAAGAGGTCCTTCTTCGCGCCCGCGCCGTCCTTGACCCTGCTGTAAATCTTGTCCTTGTGGATCTCGCCCGAGACCTTGCGGCTTTCGCGGTGGGAGACGATCATGCCCTCAATGGCACATTCCACGTCTTTGCGGAGTGTCCCCTTCCACGTCTTGGGCTGAACGGGAGGATCATCGGGAATAAAGTGCCTATCCGCTGCCCTCTGCTCTGCCCTTCTTGCGGCGGCCTGCAGCATGTCCACCGACCACTTCGGGTCCGTCAACGCGATGACGATCGCATCGACGGCGTGGTGACGATGGTCTTCGCGGTTCTTCTCGGCGGAATCTCCCAGCAGACGGCTGATCCCGAAAATAGTCCGAAGGAATGACGTGATGCGTCCAGTCCCCGGGAAGATGCGGCGGGTCCCGGGTTTCACGCCGTCCGGTGATAGCTCAGAGACGCCCCCGTACAACAGCCCGAGGTAAGCCGTGGCGGCTTTGGAGATGTAGCGTGTGTCGGACAGATGCCGGTTGGTGAAGTCCTGATCGACCTCCACCGCCGTGAAGCGTCGGAGTTTCTCGGCGCGCGTCCGGCGGTCCGCGTAAATCTGCTTGATCCACGCGATGGACTTCTCGAAGGACTCGCCGCTCAGCACTTCGGTGGGAATCCGGTCTTTCTTCACATTCCTGTTGAAATCGCGGAGACAGATGGTCTTGTTCATCAGGCTGTCGTCGAGCCACCGGGACAGCGGCCAGATGTGCTCGACATCGAAGTCGCTGAAGATCGTCTCGCGGGGGATCGGTGTGAGCGTGTACGGGCAGCGCCATTTGCACTCGTCGGCGAGCATCCACTTCTCGACATCGTCCTCCGAGGGATCATGGACGCCGTGTTGGTGCAGGCTCGCTCGGATGCGATCCTTGACGTTTTCCTTTTGATACCGTCTCCGGTCATTCTCGGCGGTCATGGCCTGACGCTTCATCCGTGGGTTCTTGAGGTCGCGTGACAACTCGACCCGGATCAACGCGGGCACGCCGTAGAGGCGGACGAGTTCGTTGACGAGTTTGCGGAGTTCGCTGAGGGAGCGCATCACGGACGGGTTGCGGATCCCGCGAAGCACCGGCGCGATGTTGGCGGATGCGCCGCACTTCTTCTGATGGCACTGGCCCGGTTCGGTGTGACCCTCGAAACACGCGACTGGAGGCAGTTGGTCCCAAAGGGCTCCCGTATTGGTTGGATCGCCAAAGGCCTTAGTCACCGCTATTGCATAGGGCTTGCCGTTCCGCATGAAAGGCAACAGTTTGGAGATTGCCTTGCGAGAGAGCGAGCCGCGTTGCTCTTCGAGCACGATCTTGTCCAATTTCGCGGCAACATCCTCGTCAAAGCCCCAGCCCCGTTCATCGACTGGGAGCCTGAGCCACTCCTCCGATCCTTCCGCGTGTGGAGGTCTCGCCCTGCGGAGAAGTTTTGAGAGTTCATCATCCTTGAGTGGCGAGCACAGGTCACGGACCA
>JAYVUC010000025.1:0-24898 GCA_043788295.1 Phycisphaerales bacterium | reverse complement strand
ACGCCGGAGCAGATGCCTGGCAGCAACTCACCCCCGAGACCATCCGCTCGGTCTGCGGCTGCCCATATCTCACGCCTGCGATAGAGGGATAATCCGTATAATAGGGTGCCGAACCGGCGGGTGCCCAGCGGCGATGCGGACGCATCCTGCGAACAGGTCGGCCCCGTCGTGCGATGGCGAATCCTGCGAGCCTACTGGCGGAGGCGTGTGCTCGCCTGATTTGTGATGGCCTGCGCAACTTGCTCAGGATTGTAACCGCCGGTCAGATACACGCACGGCTTTCCCGCAGAGTTTGCGTGCTCCCGAGCCTCATCGGCGTGCAGATGGCCCGTGAGCTTGACGATCACGAGGACAATGGCCGTGTCCGGCCGAAAGATGGACGTGCGCATGGGGCTGCCCGACCCATGCTCGGTCAACGGCACCCATTCGGCATCGACGAGCTCGAAGGCCTCGATCAGTCGCTCCACCGCGTCTCTGTTGCGCTCGCCGCCGATGATGACGAGCCTCTTTCCGTGGAGGAGTGGGCGAAGTTCGAGAACCGATTCACTCCATTCGCGCGCGGCGGTCGGCCTCGTTTGGTTCGACAGTGCGCCATGCCCCGCCTCCAGCGCCTTCGCACGCGCTATCACCGCCCAGAGTATATGAGCCTCCAATGTTTCCGTTGCTTCCGATGGCCACAACGCTGCGGCGTGCGATCCCACAGCCTCGGAAACGCGGGGATCGGACGCCATGATTCCCATGCCCGCGAGTCTCCCCACCGCTTCGGAAATCTTCGCCCAGTGTGCCGGCGCGTCAGCCGCACCATTTTTGACGATTTGGCCGGCGTGGTACTCGATCTTCCTCAGGGTGTCCCTGACCCCCTTCACACGTCCCGAGCGATCGTCGATTCGTTTGCCGATCGCCTTGATCCGCACTCGCAAGTCAGCGGCGTTCGATGGGTCGGCCGGGTCGCCTGCGGTCATGTGTCGCCCGATGAACACGCGGCGTGAGGCGGTCTCCTGTCGCAGCCAGACGTGCGCCTGAGACTGATCGTGATCGTCGTCCTTGAGCCATGTATCGGCCATCGCAACGCGAAGCGCCGAGTTCGCCTCCGCCAGAACATGGAACGCATCCACCTCATCATCCAGGCGGTCATCCCTTTCCAGCTTGTCGACTCGACGCATCAGCTCGACCGCGTCCGCGTGTACCACATAATTGTCGGCGATCCGGTCAAGCGCCGCGTCGTCAGGCTGCGAACGCTCACGCCAGAATACCCAGAGGAAGCAGCTCGGCATCGCCTTGGCCTGCGCGATCATCTCGTTCATCTGTTGCCGAATCTCATACTCCGCGTCTGATTCGAGCACCGCGGTCCGCTTCTTGATGAATAGACGGCACGACGCCGCCTTCAGGCGAAGGCGTTGCTCGATCATAGCCAAATCCGGGCCGGCGATTGCCGAATACTGTATCTCGTCTCCATTACGGGATGCTTTGTGGTCGATCGCGGAATGTCGAACGCGGCCGAGTTCCTCCGTCGTCCCCGACAACGGCAGATGTACAACCGCGTCGCCTATTCGCAGCGGAACAATCGCGGACGAAACCGGCAGCGACAAATGCCGGGACGCTGGAGCCTGCAAAGCACCACCTTCGTGTTCGACAGCGGCAACAACCGGCTTGTGAATTGCCGGTGGTGCTGTCGGCGTGAGACGGTCCACTGATACTGGCTCGCTATCAGGTGTAGTTTGCGTCCCTAGGCCGCCCGACTCATCGCAAAGCCACTTTCCTATCAGCCAGACCGTTCGCCTTAATGCTTCCGATCGTTCGATATACGGACGAAGTAACTGCCCGGCCGCATCCGCGAGTTGTCGTAATTCCGAGTCGTTCATGTCTGATTTCCCTATGCCGCATATGGAGGAATACTCACGCGGCGATGCTGCCGCGCTCAAAGCTGACTATCAAAGCAGCCGATCGGGAACCGCAAGCCCCCGAAAGACCCCGGCTGTTCCAGGGGCACTAAGCACGCCACCACCTGAGTCTCAGCTCATCCAGGTCTGATCCCGCTGCACGGCCCACTTGCTGGTGATCTTGCGTTGGCGTGTCCAGAAGCGGTAGCCGTCCCAGCCGGTGATATTGCCGTGCCCGAAGAGCGAGTCGTTCCAGCCGCCGAAGCCGAAGGGCTCGCGCGGCACGGGCACGCCGACGTTCACGCCGCACATGCCGGCCTCGACACGGTCCATGACGCGGCGTGCGATGTCGCCGCTGGTCGTGTAGACGCTCGACGCGTTGCCGTAAGGATTCGCGTTCTCGATGGCGATCGCCTGCTCGATGTTGTCGACGCGCACGACCGAGAGCACGGGGCCGAAGATTTCCTCGGTCGCGGCGGGCATGTCCATCGTGACGTTGTCGAGGATCGTCGGGCCCATCCAGTAGCCGCCGGCGTCGGCCTTCTCGCCTGCGCCGCGGCCGTCGAGCACGACCTTTGCGCCTTGCTTCTCCGCCTGATCGACGTAGCTGCGGATGCGACGAAGGCTTGCCTCGCTGGTGATGGGGCCAAGATCCTTGCCCGCCACGATCTTCGCGGCGCGCAGTTTCACGGCGTCAAGAATGTGGTCCACTTTGCCCACCGCGATCAGCACGCTTGCCGCCATGCACCGCTGCCCGGCACATCCGACAAACGACGCGACCACATTCTCGGCGGTCAGCTCGACATCCGCATCGGGCACGACAACCAGGTGGTTCTTCGCCCCGCCAAGGCACAGGGCACGCTTGCCCGCGATGCCGCAACGGGCGTAGACCGCTCTAGCGACTTTCGTCGAACCGACGAAACCCAAGGCCTTGATGCCCGCGTGATCGCACAATGCTTCGACGACCTCGCGTCCGCCCTGAACGATGTTGAACACGCCCTTGGGCAGCCCGGCCTCCGCGAGCATCTCGGCGAGCCGAAGCGACGAAAGCGGCACTTGCTCGCTGGGCTTGAGGATGAACGCGTTGCCGCCCACGAGCGCCTGCGGGAGCATCCACAGCGGGACCATCGACGGGAAGTTGAACGGCGTCACGCCCGCGACCACGCCCAGCGGCGCGTAGATCACCTCGCACGCCACGCCCCGGCTCACTTCAAGCTGATTTCCCGCCGCGAGGTTGGGCAATGAGCAGCCGTACTCGACGCACTCGATCCCTTTCTCCACCTCGGCCTTCGCTTCGGGAAACGTCTTGCCGTTCTCATGGCTCACGAGCCAGCTCAACTCCTCGATATTACGGACCATGAGCTCGCGGAGCTTGTAGAGCACCTGTGCCCGTTCGCGAATGGGCCACTCGCACCAGTCGTGGAATGCGACGGAACCGGCCCACACCGCCGCGTCTACGTCGCCCGCGCCGCTCATGGCCACGGTGCTCATCGCGCGGCCGAAGCGCGGATTCACCACGTCGAACGTGGACCCCGGCGACATTGGGTCACGCCATTCGCCGCCGATCAGGTTTCGCGCGGGGGCACAGGTCGTGAAATCGTACGACTTGGCGGCAAAGGTTGTCATCGGGTACTCTCCATGTCTCGCTTCACCGCGCGTGGCTCGGCGGCCGCGTTGCGAAGCCCCTGTGCGGCCCAGTAATCCGGGAAGCACGGGCGGTCGATGTACTTGCCCGTCCCGGGCTCGGTGCGAAGCGTGTCATTCTCCCACAGCACACGCCCGCGGCTCAACGTGATCGCCGCATTTCCCGTGGTTGTGCGCCCCTCGTAAATGTTCGTGTCCACCTTCTGGTGGTGCGACTTGGCCGAGATGGTCCGCGTCTTCGCGGGATCCCAGACGACCAGGTCCGCGTCGCTCCCGGGCGCGACGGCCCCCTTCCTCGGGTAGATATTAAATATCTTCGCCGTGTTCGTGCTGGTGATCGCCACAAACTCGCTGGGGGTGAGACGGCCCGCGCCGACGCCATAGTGCCACAGCACGCTCATACGGTCCTCGACGCCGCCCGTGCCGTTGGGGATCTTGCGGAAATCATCGAGACCCGCGCGCTTCTGCGGCGTGCAGAAGCAGCAGTGGTCGGACGCGGTGGTCTGAAGCACGCCCCCTTGCAACCCGCGCCACAATGCCGCCTGGTGCTCCCTAGAGCGAAACGGCGGACTCATCACGTGGGCCGCCGCCTTGTCCCAATCGGTGTTGAGGTACACCGAATCGTCGATGACCAGATGCTGGGCCAGCACCTCCGCGAAAACCCGCTGCCCCTCGCACCGCGCGCGGGCAACCGCCTCCATCGCGTCGATGCAAGACGTGTGCACGATGTAGACCGGCACGCCCAGCACCTCCGCGATGCGGATTGCGCGGTTGGCAGCCTCGCCCTCGACCTCGGGCGGGCGCGAGAGCGGGTGCCCCTCGGGCCCCGTGATGCCCTTCGCGAAGACCTCTTGCTGCAGGCGAAAGACAAGCTCGCCGTTCTCGGCGTGGACGGTGCAGAGGGCACCAAGCTCCTTGGCTCGCATGAAGCTGGAGATGAGCGTGTCGTCGTCAACCATGATCGCGTTCTTGTACGCCATGAAGTGCTTGAAGCTGTTGACGCCGTGCTCACGGCAGAGTGTGCCCATCTCTGCCTTCACCGACTCATCCCACCACGTTACCGCGACATGAAACGAGTAGTCCGCCGCCGACTTCTGGGCCCATTCACGCCATTTTTTGTACGCCGCGATCAGCGATTCTTTCGGCGCGGGAATCACAAAGTCGATGATCATGGTCGTTCCGCCGGCGGCGGCCGCGCTTGTGCCAGAAAAAAAGTTCTCCGACGCCACGGTGCCCATAAACGGCAGCTCCATGTGCGTGTGCGGGTCGATCCCGCCGGGCATGACCAGCGCCCCCGACACGTCGATGGTTCGCGTGCCGGGCGGAACGTCGAGATTCTCGCCCACGGCATGGATCATCTCGCCCACGATGAGCACATCGGCCTTGCGCTGCTGTTCGGCCGTGACCACGGTGCCGCCACGAATGATGATGGACATTCCACTGACTCCCTTCGACTCACTCACGGACCTCGTTCAGGTCTCGACGATCTCCGAATACGCCTCGGGCCTGCGGTCACGATAAAACTGCCACGTCGATCGCACCTGGTCGATGATCGCGAGGTCGAGGTCCGCGACGAGCAGCTCATCCTTGTCTTCGGACGCCTGCGCGACTGTCTCGCCGCGCGGGTTCACGAAGTAGCTGGTGCCATAGAACCGTCCGATGTTCCACGGCGCTTCGGTGCCCACGCGGTTGATATTGCCCATGAAGTAGCCGTTGGCGACAGCGTGCGCGGGCTGTTCGATCTTCCAGAGATACTGCGAAAGCCCGGCGGTGGTCGCCGACGGGTTGAAGACGATCTCCGCGCCGTTGAGCCCCAGGCACCTTGCGCCCTCGGGAAAATGGCGGTCGTAGCAGATATACACGCCCACCTTCGCGTAGCGCGTCTGGAAAACCGGATAACCACCGGTGCCGGGCTTGAAGAAAAACTTCTCGAAGAATCCGGGGTTGACGTGCGGGATGTGCTGCTTGCGGTACTTGCCCAGGTACGTGCCGTCGGCGTCAATCACCGCAGCCGTGTTGTACAGCACGCCGCTCATCTCACGCTCGTAGACCGGCACGATCAGCACCATCGCGTACTTCTTCGCGTATGTCGCCATGAACTCTGTGGTCGGCCCGGGCACCGCTTCGGCCCCCGCGTACCACCGCGGGTCTTGACTGGGGCAGAAATACGGCCCGTTGAAGATCTCCTGCAGACAGAGGATCTGCACGCCCCGCCTGCCCGCCTCCTCGATGAACGGGATGTGCTTGTCCACCATCGCCTTCTGGATTTCGGTGATCGAACGCTTCTCGTCGTTGATCGGATTGCTGCACTGGATCAGCCCGCAGCGGACGATTTTGCTCATGGAGGTCTCCTGGGGTGGCAGAAACTAATGGGCACCCTTCTTGGGCCGAAGACTTGTACCCTGCTGAACGTAGTCATTCCATGTCGCGGGCGTAAATCCGTTGTCCACCGGTTGCATCGTGATGCAGCCCGGCACCGGACAGACTATCTGGCAAAGGTTGCAACCGACACATTCGCTCTCGTCAACCACGGGCACACGCGTGTCCCCCGCAGGCGACGGGTGGATGCACTGGTGCGCCCCGTCGTGGCACGCCGCAACGCACACTTGGCAACCGATGCACTTGGACGCGTCGATCTTTGCGATCGTCTCAAAGTTCAGGTCCAGGTCGCCCCACTCGCGAAAGCCGGGAATCGCCTTGCCCACCATGTCGTTGATCGTGGCGAATCCGTGCGAGCCCATGTACTCCGTCAGCCCCTCGGTCATGTCCTCGACCACGCGAAACCCACGGAGCATCACCTCCGTGCAGACCTGCACCGATGTCGCTCCGAGCAGGAAAAACTCCACCGCGTCGCGCCAGTTCGAGATGCCACCGATCCCGCTGATCGGGAGGTCAAACGCCCTTTCGCGGGCCAAGGCCGCCACCATGTGCAACGCGATCGGCTTGACCGCCGCCCCGCAGTACCCGCCGTTGGTGCTTGCGTCCCCCACACGCGGCTCGGGCACAAAGCGGTCTATGTCTACGCCGATAATGCTCTTGATCGTGTTGATCAGCGAGACGCCATTTGCCCCGCCGCGTTTCGCGGCCAGCCCGTGCGGAACGATGTCCGAAACGTTCGGCGTCAGTTTCACGAGCACGGGAATCGTGGAGCATTCCACAGCCCACGACGTGATCTCCTGATTGACGCGAGGCTCTTGGCCGACGGCCGACCCCATGCCGCGCTCGCACATCCCATGCGGGCAACCAAAGTTCAGCTCGATCCCGTCGGCCCCGGCGTCAATGCTGCGACGAATCATGTCGCGCCATTCGTCGCGCGTCTCCACCATGAGAGAAACGACCAGAGCGTGCCTGGGAAAGAGCCGTTTGGTCTCTCGAATCTCTCGGAAGTTGATATCGAGCGACCTGTCGGTGATCAGCTCGATGTTGTTGAACCCCGCGCCCTGCACGCCGCGAATCGTCGTCGCGCCAAAGCGGCTCGACACGTTCTGGATCGGCACGCCCAGCGTCTTCCAGACCGCGCCACCCCAGCCAAGGCCAAAGGCCCGCTGCACCTGAAGCCCAGAGTTCGTTGGCGGCGCGGACGCGAGCCAGAAGGGATTGGGAGCGCGAATCCCACCGCAGTTGACGCTCAGATCAGGCATGGTTGCTCCCAGCTTCGCGCAGAGCAAGACAGGCATTGATCGCGCGGGCCGCCGCCTTGCCCTCCGCTGCGGCGTTCACAACTTCCTTCCCGCCGTTCGTGCAATCTCCGCCCCCGAACCAGCCTTTGCGCCCAGTGAATCCATTCATGTCGGTCAAAATGCGGCCACGATCGACGCGAATGCCGTCAAGCCCCTCCAAGAGGTCACCGAGCCGCGATTGACCGATCGCCACGAGCACGAGGTCCGCGTCGAGTACAAACTCAGAACCCGAGGCTCGCTTCTGGTACGCTCGCTCGCATCGCACGCGTTCGACGCGATTCTTTCCTTCAAACGCGACCGCAACCCCCATCCACTCAACTCGCACTCCCTCGACTTTCGATGCGTTCAACTCGTGCCAATACCCGGAGAAGTCTTGCTCAGTTCCCCGGTAGAGCATCGTGACGTGCGGAACTCCAAGCCCAATGACCTCGCGAGCCGCGTCAATCGCCGTGTTGCCCCCGCCCACGACCACGCAGCTGTAAACCTTCTCCAGTTCCACACAGTTCAGCTTCATGTGCTCGATCCACTCGACCGCACCATGGACTCCAGGCAGGTCGTCGCCAGGAATGCGCAGCTTCGCATCGGCTCCCAGGCCCACTCCTACGAACACCGCATCGTGTTGAGCTTCAAGTTCTGCCAGCTGCACATCATCGCCAATGGAAACATTGAGTCGCACGTCTATCCCGCCGATGCCAAGCACCCACTCGACCTCGTCGAGCGCCTTGTCGGCACGCATCTTGTACGGCGCAACGCCCGACGTGTTCAACCCGCCGAGATTCGAGCGCTTCTCGTAGATCGTGCAACGGTGACCGAATCGTCGCAGCTCATGGGCCGCCGCCAGACTCGCCGGGCCGCCGCCGATCAGGCCCACCGACTTACCGGTATCTTGACCGGCCTCAGCAAACCGCCACCCTCGCTCAAACGCGGCATCGGTCGCGTACCGCTGCAGCTTCCCGATCTGGATCGGCGGGACTCTCTCGAGGTTGTACACGCACGCCCCCACGCACAGCACCTCAACTGGACAAACCCGGGCACAGCTCATTCCAAGAATGTTCGCCTCGAAGATCGTGCGAGCCGCGCCCTTCACGTTGTCCGTGCTGATCTTGCGGATGAACTGGGGAATATCGATCCGTGTCGGGCACGCCTTGATGCACGGCGCGTCCGCGCAGAACAGGCAGCGGTTCGCCTCCACGATCGCCTGCTCGCGCGCCAGGGGAAGCTTGTAATCAACGAACGCGTTCTCCGAGCGATTGTCAGTCAGGGGATTCGCCATCGGCACTCCAAAACGGCCGCAGGGTGCAACCACTGGGGTAGAGCATCGTATCGAAATCGGCGTTCAATGCCGAGCCTTCCAGTTCTCCATTTCGGCATGGAGCCCTGACATATCCCACACAAGATGTCCGATTCCCGCGAAAGGACATACTTCCCGGGCACGACTCTTGTAGAATGACACCGACAACCCATCGTGGCCTTGATGGAGAATCCCATGGCATATCCAATCTCGAACTCTACTGATTCTGCGAGCGCGGGACTCCGCACGCGCCCGGAGGCCGCCCCGCTCATGCAAGGCGGTCCCATCGCCTTGCCTGTGAGCACCCCGACGCCAACGCCGCGCGATGAGATGGAGCGGCTTCTGCTCACCGCCGACGTCCGCGTGATTCGCGAGAGCCAGAAGGCCCAGGCCCGCCCCTGGGATCTGCTCCTGCACAACGAGAGGCTCGGGGCTCGCGTGAAACGCGAGGGTCTCGTCGGCCTTGGCGACGCATACGTCGATGGGTGGTGGGATTGCGAGTCGCTCCACGAGCTCTTCTACCGCGCGTTCCGCGCCGATCTGCCCGCACAACTCCGCAATCACCCGCGCGTCTGGCTCGACTATCTCAACTACAAACTCCGGGATCTCCAGAACCGCACCCACGCCCGCGCCAACGTCGAGTCCCACTACGATCTGGGCAACGACGTTTTCCTGACGATGCTCGACCCATATCTGCAATATACCTGCGGCTACTGGAGTACCGCATGCACGCTCGACCAGGCCCAGCTCGACAAGCTCGATCTCATCTGCCGAAAGCTGAGCCTCAAACCCGGCATGACCATGCTCGACCTTGGTTGCGGCTGGGGCGGCCTCGCCCGGTTCGCGGCCGAGCGTTACGGAGCCCGGGTCACGGGCGTCACACTCTCCGCCGAGCAGCTCGCCTACGCCAAAGAAAAATGCCGCGGGCTTGATGTCGAGTTCTTCCTCCGCGACTACCGCGACGTGAAGGGCACATTCGATCGTGTGACGAGCATTGGCATGTTCGAGCACGTCGGTTCCAGGCACCATCGAAGCGCCATGAAGCTCGTCGACAGCTGCCTCGCCAAGGACGGCCTCGCCCTCATCCACTTCATCGCCTCGCGCGACAGCTTTCCAAATCGCACGCACTCCGAGGTCTCGTGGATCAACAAGCACATCTTTCCGGGCATCATCCTGCCCAGTATCAAGCAGATCGGGGCGGCCATCGACAACCTCTTCGTGCTCGAGGATCTGCACAACTTCGGCGCACACTACGACCTCACACTCATGGCATGGAACGACAACTTCCAGCGTGGATGGCCCGCCCTCAAAGAAAAGTACGGCGAGCGCTTCTACCGCATGTGGATGCACTATCTGCACTCGTGCGCGGCCGCGTTCCGCGCACGTGACTACCAGCTCTTCCAGCTCGTGCTGAGCAAAGACGGCGTGCCGGGCGGTTACGTCTCGGTTCGTTGAAACCGGCTGGTGCGCCACTCGGGACACTGATACAACAAAAACGCCCCAGAGGGGCGTGATGCCAAACGCGCGAATCCACATCTGTCATCAGTTACCGCCCGAAGAGCTCGCGGGCTTCGGCACCGGCAATTCAGGAGCAGCCGGGGCAGCAGGCTGACCCGGGTTGCCGCGAGGCCAGCCTGCGCCTCCACCACCCGCACCACCACGCCCGCCGCGCTGGGGCCATTCTTCATCGGTTGGTCGCGGCAGCATCGCTGGCGCACAGGCGAGGTTGTACGCCGTCACCGCAGCGCAGGTCGCCGACTGCTGGAGGTACTCGGGGATCGCCATTGCGAGGTTGTCGTGCTGCGTGTGGTGCATGTGGTTGTAGTCGGACCTTCCCACCTCGTCCCAGAAAAACCCGGGCACATGCTCTCGCATGAACGAGTTGTGGTCGCTGCCCTGCACCTGGGTGAAGAACTTCTCGGCATGAATGTTGACATCCATGAACTTCTTGTCGGTCTCGCTGTAGAAGTGCCCGTTCACCGGCGCGGTCGCCGCAGCGAGGTATGGCACCTCCGACGCGACACAAGGCAGCCCACCCTCATAGTTCGTCCCGCCGTCATCGACGAGCACCGCTGAAATCTTATCGAGCTGTCCCAACTCCTTGAGATACTTCACATACGCCACCGATCCCAGCAATCCCTGCTCCTCGCCAGTCCACAGGATAAAGCGAATCGTGCGCTTGGGCTTGGCGCCGACTGCGGCAAGAATGCGTGCGGCCTCGAGCGTCACCGCGCTTCCGGTCCCGTTGTCGGTGGTTCCCTGGCTTCCCGGGCCGTTCCACGAGTCCAGATGCCCTGACACAATCACAACCTCGTCGGGCAATTCGGAGCCCCTGATCTCCGCGATAGTGTCGTAGACCGGGATCGGGCCCTTGACAAAGGTGTTCTTGAGATCAAACTCCGCCTCCACCGGCGAGCCATCGGCGATCGACGAGTTCATCGCGTCGTAGTCGGACTTGCGCACGGTGACGATGACATCGGGCGTGAGATTGTCGAAGTCGAGCTTGTCCCAGCCCGGCGCGCCACCCGTGAGGACCAGCTCACCGCTCGCCGACAGAACCCAGCCCGCCGGCTGAAGTGCCAGCACGCGCTCTTCCATCGACGGGCCCTTGCTGGGCTGCTCGGCCGCGACCTTCTTCGCGGAATAGGAGATCTTGCCGCCATTGTCCGCAAGGTCGGTCTCGCCCTTGAGCGTGTCGCCGTCGAGCTTGAGCGTGTAATCACGATTCCCGCGTGGCGACTCGACCTTGAACCTGAGCTCGTGCGTTTCGGGATTGAACGTCGCGTTCTGGATGTCGCTGGTGCGGAAGCCGCCCAGTGAGATCGTGCCCGTGACTGCCTTCGGATCAACCAGCTTGACGTCGAGCGAGAACGGCATCCCATCAGGCGTTGGCCCGCCCGTGAGCGTGCCCTCATAGCGGGTTAGATCCTTGTCCACCGGCGCGGCCTCGGCGGCCTTGCCGGCTTTCCACTGCTTACGGATTTCCCCGTACAGCTGAAGCCGCGCCGATGCCCCGCCTACCACACCGCGGCGGCCCGGCTGCGTCGGCTTGACGAGGATCCACGCGCCCTTGATCTTGTCCTTTGCTGCCTCGAACTGCGCGTCGTTCTCCGGCATCTTCACGACCGGCGCACGCACCGGGCCGTTTGTGCCCGTGGCCCACGCGAGCGTGGTGAACTCGAAGTCGCGGACGGTGCGAACCTCCGGGTTGTCACCACCCGGGTTGCGGGTCGACACGATCCGGCCCGTGGAAGGGCCGCGGTCGAACCGCACGGGAAACTGGTTCCATTGCCAAAGACCCCGCAGTTCGGCATCGCCCGAGGTCTCGCCGTTCGCCCCGCCGAACGCAGGTATCGTCAGCCCCCACTTCTCGAACTGATCGCGGGCCCATTTGTTGGCTCGCTCGGTGTTGCTGGAGGCGGTGAGCCGCGCTCCGATCGTGCTCGAGATGTACGTGATCTGGTCCATCACGTGGTTGTTGTTCTTGCCCTCGGCGATGATTCGCGTCACCGTCGCCGGGTCGCCCATGCGAATGTCCGGGATCGGCGCTTTCGTGCCGTCGATGATAGCGTAGGTTCCCGGCTGGGACAACGCCACCGACGCCCCCAACGGAATCATCACGGTCCCCGCCAGGGCTATGAGGCCCAGGATCGAACGTGCTACAGCCATACCGGCCACATGATCGCGCGTCGTGGAAGTCATCCAAGTCTCCTCAGTTTGGTGAGCGGTGTTCAGAACGTGGATGGTACACGAAGCTCCGACGGCGTGCCTGTGCACACCGGCTCTCGCGAGTTTGCATTCTGGCCGGGTGCTGGGATCACGAGGCACGCTCTGGCATCCCAAACCGCGTTCCCAATCGATTTGCGTTCCTCCAAAACCCCAACGGAGCAGCTTCGGTGTTGAGGTTTGGAGCAAAGGCGTTGTGCTGAGGAGCTTTTGTGTTGACCAACCCTGACCCTGCCAAGGAACGGTGGGCTCTCCGGTTCGGGTCGTTTCAGGCCATGATCTGCTCAAAAACCTACCTCTTCCTCTTCTTGAACTTATCCTTCACGCTCGCCGCGAAGCTGCTGCCCTTGGCTTTGGCGAGGCCGGGCATGCCTGCCAGGCCCGGGAGCATGGAGTTGAGACCGCCCTGCTGCGCGCCCATCTCCTTCACCGCACGCACCTTGTCGGCAGCGGACATGCTCGTCATGTCGCGGCTCATCTTTGAGATCATGTCAAACTGCTTGATAAGCTGCCCCACGTCCTCGTGCTTGGCGCCGCTCCCCTTGGCGATACGGCGGCGGCGGGACATATCAATGATGCCCGGCTTCACCCGCTCGGCCTTGTTCATCGAGCCGATGATCGCCTCCACCTTGTCAAATTGCTTGTCGTCGACGTGAACATCCTTCATCATCGCCCCCACGCCCGGCAACATGCCCAGGAGCTGCTTCATGGAGCCCATCCGCCGCAATGCCTTGAGCTGCCCCTTGAAATCGTCCATCGTCATCTCGCCCTTGGCGAGCTTGGCCTGCAGTTCCTCAGCCTCTTTCTGGCTCACTTGCTCGTGGGCGCGCTCGACAAGGCTCAGCACGTCGCCCATGCCCAGGATTCGCCCGGCGAATCGGTCGGCGTGGAACTCTTCGAGGGCGTCGAGCTTCTCGCCCACGCCCACGAACTTGATCGGCGCTCCGGTGACGTGCTTGACCGAGAGGGCCGCCCCGCCGCGGGTGTCGGAATCAAACTTCGTAAGAATAATCCCGTCAACCTCGAGCTTGGCGTGGAACGCCTTGGCGGAATTGACAGCGTCCTGTCCCGTCATCGCATCGACGACGAGTAATATCTGGTGTGGCTGAAGTAACTTATTCACCGCCTGCAGTTCGCCCATCAGATCGTCGTTGACGTGCAGGCGACCCGCGGTGTCGAGAATCACCGTGTCGATGCCAGCGGTGCGTGCGGCGTTGACGGCCCGCTGACAGACCTGAACCGCGACGCCCACGGCCTTGCCATACGCGGCGATCTTGTCGGGCTCGCTGTAGAACGTCACTTGCGACCCGCCGGACATCTCTCTTTGCACCTGTGCGGCAACGGTGGCGAGCTGATCGACCGCGGCGGGACGCTGCAGGTCGGCCGCAACGAGCATCACGCTCCGTCCGCGCTTCTTGAGATACGCCGCGAGCTTGCCGCACGTTGTCGTCTTGCCCGTCCCCTGCAGCCCGCACATCATGATGATGGTCGGCCCCGGCGTGGTGCGCGGGATGAGTTCGGCCGCACCCAGCGAAAGCCCGGCGGGCATGCCGGGAAGCCCCAAGCCCTGCCCCGCCTGCATGGCGGTGTGCTTGGCGAGTGCGGCGGCGGCGTCGCCGCCCAGGAAACGTATCAGCTCGTCGTTGACGATGCCGATCATCTCATCGCCGGGGCGCAGGCTCTTGGTGACCTGCTTACCGACGGCGGCCTTGAGCACCGCGCCCGTGAACGCCTCCACAACATCAACATGCACATCGGCGTCGATCAGGGCCTTGCGAACGTCGGCCATCGCATCGCGGACATTGGATTCGGAAATGTTGGCCTGGCCCGAGACCTTGCGGTAGAGCCCTTGGAACGCGTCGGTAAGCCTCTCGAACATGGCATCGCACCGGCGCGAACGCCGGCCTCCCGAAAGATTGGATCAGAGCTTGACCGCGCCGAGTGTAGGCCTCGGGGCGTGGCCAACGACACCCACCAAGAGGGATGCGTCGGTAGGCGGGCGGCCTGAATCGGCGATAGACTCTGGCGTGTCCCAATGGCTCCAGCAAAACTCCCGGCTCCTCTTTGCCCTCCTCTTTCTGACGGTGGGTTTTTTCAACTGGCTGATCCGGACGCTCGCCAAGCAGGCCGCTGAGAAAAAGTCGCGCGATCGTCGGCAAGAGGCGGAGACCGAAGCCCTCCGCACCGGACGACCGATGGCGATCAACGACGCCGTGACTCCCGAGCTGTCGGCGGCAAGACGCCTTGAGGAACTGGCTGAGCGACGGCGCCAGCAGCTCGACGAGCTGCGTCGGCGTGCGGCGGCAAAGGTGGGGATGGGAGCACCCAGTGACCCGCCGCCGGCTGATCGCACGCCCAGGCCCGCTGCCGCATCATCATCGCGGCCGACTCCACAGCCCCCGGCACGTCGCACGGGACCCATCAATCCGCAGCAGGCGACGGCCCGAGCGGAGGCGAAGCACGCGGCGGACCTTGAATCGCGGCGTGTGCAGGACGCACGCACTCGGCGAGAGGGTGAACGCCAGCAGCGAGCGACAGAACAGAAGAAAGCCGGGGCCTCAGCCCGAGTTCAGGCACAGGATCGGGCGAGCGCGGCGGATGCGAGCAGGCTTGAGGATGCGGATGACGAGAGGCGACAGTCGTACGACGCGATCCCGACGCGGGCCACGACCGGATCGGTGCGGATTGCCGGTGCGAGCGAGTGGCGGCGGGCGATGGTTTTGCGCGAGGTGCTTGGGCCTCCCGTCTCGATGCGTGAGTCGGACGATGCGATGGGAGAACTGGCATGAGTGCGACACGTGCGATCGGTCTTGCGATCATCGGTCTCCTGGGGCCTGTGCTCGGCGGATGCAGCGGGATTGAGCTCGACCCAAACGCCAAGGGCGACGGGATCTTCGATCTCATGTTCTCCCAGCCGACGGCCGAGGCTTATCTCGCCGACGCCGAAGACCCGTTCGACGCGGATCGCCGATATCGCGGGACACTCAAACTCTCGTCGTTCAATTTCGGCGGAGAGCCCGTGTACGTCTCGCTCTACGCCAAGAACGCCGAGGACGAGGACGCGAGCGTGCGCGCCGCCGCGTGCAAGGCTCTGGGGCGTCACGGCGGGACCGAGCATGGGCCGCTCCTGGCCAAACTGCTGCGCGACCCCGACGCGGGCGTGCGGCTCGAAGCGGCGAAGGGCCTGCAGCGGATCCACGCCCCCGAATCGACCGACGCGCTGCTCGTGGCCTCGCGCGAGCCAGAGTCGGTGCGGGCGGGCGTGACCGAAGAAGACCCGGAAGTGCGAGCAGAAGCAGCGCTCGCGCTCGCGCAGTATCGCGAGCTCAAGGTTCTCCAGGGGCTGATCGGCGCACTGAGTGATTCTCGACTCGCCGTGAACCGCAATGCGCTCCTCTCCCTTCGCGTGCTGACGGGGCAAGACCTTGGATACAGCCGCGGCGAGTGGCTCGACTGGCTCAAGAACACCAAAGATCCCTTCGCGGCGGCCGCCATGTTCGAGTATCCGGCGTACTCGCGTGAACGTTGGTACATCGAGTATCTGCCCTTTGTGCCCAGACCGCCCAACGAGAACTCCTCCACTCCCGCAGGAATGCCTCTGGGCCCGCGAGGTTCATAGACGGCCCGCAGAGACCTGGGCGGGCACGGGCGGTTCTGATAACCCGTGCTCACGTTCACCGGCTCATTGCGAATGGACGATGTAGGACCGTTGCGTCCCCCGTTGTCGCTCGTGGAGTGAGCCTTCTTGCTGGCGATTCGTCGAACTGATTCCCGCGTCGTGCTCGACACCAGGGCCCAAGTGCCCCGGCCCGCGCCCGGCGAGGCGCTCCTGCGCATCACGCGAGTCGCCTTGGGCTCCCCCGATGCGAGGGCATCGGTCTTCGGCGAGTTCCAAGGAACGCTTGGGCATGAGGGTGTTGGAGTTGTCGAGAGCCTCTGGCCCGGTGCGAGTGCGGATGAATCACGGTGCTGGGAACGCAAGCGGGTTGCTATCTCGCCCGTCGGGTCGTGCGGCGTGTGTGTGTCGTGCCGCGGTGGTCTGGCGTGGCATTGCCCGATGGGGACCGTGGGCGGGCTTCGCGGACGCGACGGCCTGCTCGCACAATTCGCCACCGTCGCGGTGCGGAACCTGATCGAGATTCCCGCCTCGCTCGACGACGATCGGGCGGCGTTCGCGGGAGTGGTGGGCTCGGTCGTGCAGATGACGCACGCCGTCCGCGTCGAGCACCGCACGTTTGTGACGGTGCTGGGCGACGGGGTCACGGGTCTTGTCGCTGCGCAATTGCTCGCCAGGTCCAACGCATCGGTCCGCCTGCTAGGCAGGCATGAGCACCGATTTCTCCTGTGCGAACGATGGGGCGTCAAGCACCGTCACGAGCGCGATGCGGGCCGGCGGGCCGATCAGGATGTGGTCGTCGATTGCACGGGATCACCTTGCGGGCTTGAGGCGGCGTGCAAGCTGGTTCGGCCTCGCGGGGTGATCGTTGTGAAGGGCCCACCCACGCGAGGACAGGGACAGCCGCGAACGGCGTGCCTCGACAAGGCGGCGTCGCACGAGGTGACGGTGATCTTCTCGGCCGCGTCGAACGTGCGAGAAGGGCTGGGCGTGCTGAAAGCCGGCACGGCGGATGTGTTGCCGCTGATTTCGCGCCGGGGAAAGCTGGGAGACGGGCCCGCGCTGCTGGAGTGGACCGCGTCGCGCGAAAATCTCACCGTGCTTGTGGAACCCCAGAGCGGGACGAGCGTGCCAAGCGGAACGAGCGGGGTAATGCGGGCCTAGCGTCGCCCATGCGGTTTGTGTTTCTAGGCACGGGCACTTCGGCGGGCGTTCCCAACATCGGGTGCGACTGCCGCGTTTGCACCAGCACCGACCCGCGTGACCGTCGGCTTCGCACCAGCGCAGCAATCATGTTCCGCGATGAGAAAGCCTCGCACGACGGCGGCGAACGCGCCATCCTGATCGACGCCGGGCCCGATCTGAGGCAACAGGCACTGCGGGCGGGGCTTCGGCGTTGCGATGCGATCTTGTTCACGCACAACCACGTCGATCACACATTCGGGCTCGATGAGGTGAGGCGGTTCAACGTCGTCCAACGAGCTCCTGTGATGCTGTACGCAGAGACCAAAACGCACGAGTTCCTGCGCCGCGTGTACCAGCACGTCTTCGACCCGGCGAAGAATGTCAACGACAGCTTCGTGGCAAGCGTCATCGCGTGGACGCTCTCGGCGTCGCTCGAGCCCATCGAGCTGTTCGGCCTGCAAATCACACCCATCCGCCTGTTGCACGGACGCTTGCCGGTCGTTGGATATCGCGTCGAGCCCGCGCAGGGGTCGTCGCTTGTTGCCCCCTGGATGCCGCTGGCGTATTGCACGGACGTGTCGGCCATACCACCCGAGAGCTGGCCCAGACTCGCGGGCGTAAAGACGCTCGTGCTCGACGCTCTGCGACAGCGCCACCACCCCACGCATCTGACGCTCGACCAGGCGGTCAACATCGCGGGCCAGATCGGGGCACGGCAGACCTGGTTCATCCACATGGCCCACGATCTGATGCACGCGGAGACGAATGAGGCTCTGCCCGATGGGATGGCGCTGGCGTACGACGGGCTTGTGCTGGAATGACGGAAGGAAGACACCTCGTGAAGCGAGGCGGTGCTCAGAAAAAACACCGGGCGATCGCTTGATCGCCCGGCGTGCGTGTTACGGGAAGTCACCCGCCCGGTTCGATATCTCTCAGCAGGGGGTCTCGAACGCGACCACGAAATCGTCGTAGTCGAAGAAGTCGACCGCCGTGTCGCCGTTGAAGTCGGCCGTCTTGCCGGGCGGGCATGCGCCGCCCTCGAAGCAGGTCACAAAGTCGTCATAGTCGAAGAAGTCGACCGCTGTGTCGCCGTTGAAGTCGGCGGGACAGCCGCTGAGATCGACGTACTGGAACCCGCCGATGTTCGCGAAGTTGATCGCGGGTGTGAGGCCCAGATCGGCGCTGCCGTTCGGGAGGCCACCGATGACCTGGTTCGAGGTGTAGTCGTGCGGATCGTTGTTGATCATGCCCGCAATCTTGATCGCGGAAATCCCGTCCCAGCCAAGCTCCGTGAGATCAAGGCTCAGCTCGAAGCCCTTGGTGACCCCGGCAGCCGCAGCGTAGTCGGCGGCCATGTCGGTGACGCCTCCGATGTTGCTGTTGTTGATCGCGACCCTGAGCAGGCCGGGGGTGCCGACGGGGGCAGCCGGATTCAAGACGACGCTCTCGCTCGCGGCGCGGGGAGCGAAGTTGGTGAAAATGTGGCCCGCGAACCCGCTCTGGGCATCGATGTTGGTCCCGTTGTACTGGATCGGGTTGTTGGAAGACTTGAGCCCGCCGTTGTACGCGCCGTAGTCGTACGCCTCACCATTGAACCCCACGCGCGGGCCGTCGGTGCGGATCACCGCGGCGTTGGAGTAGTTCTCGACGGGGTTGTTGCCGTTGGTGATGGTCATCCAATAGTCGGGCGAGAAGCCCGAGTCAAAGGTGAGGCCCGCGTCGGTCCCGTTGGCTCCCATGTGGTTGAGCCCGTTGAAGTCAATGTCGACGTTGTCGCCGCGGAGTATGTTCTGACCACCAGGCGCAACGTCGAAGAAGAGGTCGACCTTGTTGAACGAGGTCTCGAGATTGCCGCCGATCATGAGATACAGCCTGTTGTTGGGACGATCGATGTACGCGTAGAGATTGTCGAGTTCCGAGCCGGTGGCGATGTCGGGGTCGCCGTTGACCGGGGGGCATGTCGCGCCGACGCCGACCGTGTTGCCGTTGTCGAGGGCGACCTGGATCGCCGGAGCGGCGCCGCAACCACTCAGGACGCCGCTCCCGTTGCCAGCAGCGTTGCACCCGAGGAATGAGCCCGTGTTGTTGACCACGTCGGCGATGTTGGGGTAGTAGGTCGAGGGGCCGCCGCAACCGAAAGTCATGTAGTGGGTCAGTTTGAAGCCGGTGGGGAACTTGATGCCCGGGTTGGTCGCGTTGCCCTGCATGTTCTGGAGTGCGCCGAAGTCAATGTTTGGCAGTGTCGCGCCCTGGATGAGCTGACCGAGCCCGCCCGCCGCGCCGGTGTCGATGAAGAGCTCGATCTTGGCGCCAAAGTCGGACTTCATGTTGCCCGTGAGCATAATGCACAGCTTGCCCCCGCGGATCACCGCGTAGAGCCCGTCGAGCTCCGAACCCGTTGCCGTCGCGTTGCTGGCATCGGTGTCGTCGCCCGCGCTCGAACGCGTGGTCTGGAGAGCGAGCGCAGCCCCATAGCCGCCGTCCTTGGTGCCATCCACGGTGGGCGTCACACCCGCCGAGGCGGTCACCGTCACGAAACGGGTGCCGGTGATCACCGACAGATCGACCGCACGCGCGTTGCCCAGGGCTGCGGCGCCGGGACCGGGAAGCCCCGGAAGGAACTGGTTGGTGAAGGCGCTATGCCCGCCATTGCCATAGGCGGCGATCAGTCTGATCGTACCGGCGGGGTTGCCGATATCGGTGAGGGGGATCTGGATCTCGATGCCCGTGGCAACAGCGCCGGGATTGCCGATGTTAGATTCCGCGCAACCACCCGCCGGGAAGTTGTCGCCGAAACTCGTCGGAACGTTCTGCACCCAGCGAGGCGCGCCGTAGAGGGCGGCCTCGCCCGGGCCGATCTTGCCGTCGACGGTGATCTGACCAAAGGCCTGCCCCGCCAGCGCGACGATCGTCGCGCCCGCACACACTTGGAACGTCTTCTTCATCACAATTCTCCCTCGTCTACCAGCTTCCCGACCGCGACACCGCGGCCACCTTGGACCTCGAACCGATCTCGCACACGCGGGCGATGCCGATCGAACGTCCGTGTATCAAGAAACCTGCAGATGTGTTTCATTCGAGTGTACCGGATTGAGACGCCTGTGTCACGCACAAAACTCGCTACAAACCCTTATTCTGACGGCGTTTTTTATCGCCAGGCACACCGGTGGACCGGGGGGCACGTTTCGGAACGTTCCGCAGAGGTTATTGATCGTCGCGACTCCAAAACGCGACCGTCTATTGTGTGAGAAACTGAATCCTTGCGCTTGACGCAGCGTATACCCTCACGTTAGCGTACAGAGGTGTTTCACTCGCTCGGTCATCTTCCGAGAACGTTTCAGCCTCCCATCTCTCCGGAGTCAACGCGATGAAAACTCGACTCGGCCCGCGAAGCAGCGGCTTCACACTCATCGAACTCCTCGTCGTCATCGCCATCATCGCTCTGCTCATCGCCATGCTCCTCCCCGCGCTAGGCAAAGCACGCCGCGCCGCCCAGATGACCAAAAACCTCGCCAACCTCAGCTCCGCCGGAAAGGTGTGCTCCTTCTACTGCCGCGACAACAAGGGATGGTTCCCCATCGTTCCTGTCTCACCGGCTGAGGTGCAGATCCTGCGAAGCCAGCGCATGGACTTTCAGTACCGATACGGCGGTCTCGCAGGTTTCTTCAGCCTCTACCAGGTTGGTGACGGAGTCGACTTTGGTTTCCGTGGTTCGGGGTTCGGACAACCCAACCCCGACAACGCGGCATACATCAACGGGAGCAAAGACCCCGTGCTTCGTGCGTACTGTGATGGCCTGAGCTGGCTCCACAATCCCGCCGACAAGGAAGACCGTTACTACGGGATCAACCTCTCTCCGCCCATCAACATCAGCTACGCCCAGGCCAAGGTCCACCAGCCCAAGGCTCCCTCGGCCGAGCAGGATGTTGTCCAGTACAACATCAGCTACCTCTACATCGCGGGCCTCAAGGAAGACGAGCCGCTCCTCATCAGCCCGCCCTTCTTCGGCGACGAGACCAACGGGCCCGACATCTCAACCTACGCGTTCTACGGCGGCGGCGGCGGCGGCCAGACCAACGCCGATCAGGCTGGCACCACACCCGGCAACTACGCGAAGTCCGACAACTGGGGCACTGAGGGCGGCTGCTACGTCTTCACCGACGGGCACGCCACATTCCTCAGCACCACATCGCTCAACGGGCCCATCCAGGATGTCTTCTTCGGGACCGACACCGTCAAGTATCCCAACAGTGTGAACGCGTTCCGCCCCAATCGCAGCATGTTTGTCCAGACCGTTGACTAATGGTCTCCGATGCCTTGCCGGCACCGCTCTCCAGAGCAGTGCAGATGACGTTGAAGAACACCGGTCTGGAGACCGGTGACACCACGCCTTCCAGTTCGGCTATATTCCCCGCGTGAGCGATCCAACGACTCCAACAGAGCCGCAGCGTGCGTTCCCCGTCCCAACGCAGGGGGAGCGGGCCGCTCGGCCTTTGTGGAAACAACTTGTCAGAACGCCCGAGTCGGGTCTCGTACTCGTGGTCCTGCTCATGGCGGCGGTCCTGACCGGATTCAGCGGCCAGCGCGATGCCGCCGACTTCACCGATGTCCCCTTTACCACAGGCACCCAAGTCACGATCGACAGGGGCGATCTGGTGGTCAAGACCTCCGACTCCGCCCTGGCCTCCCGCCTGCGCACGCTTCTGAAACCCGACGCCAGCGGCTCGTTGAGGCTCGAACACAACGACACCACCACGCTTCTCAAGGCCGGCCGACGCTCAAAGCTGATCGAGGCGAGCGAAGGCAAGCCCGCGATGCTTCGAGTTCAGCCCCAGGTCAACAAGTTTCTCAACATCGAGAACGTCACGCTCGTGGGAACCAACGCGAGCTACATCGCCATCATCGCCGTGGGCATGACGATGGTTATCGCGATGGGCGGGATCGATCTTTCGGTGGGAATGATCTGGGCTTTCTCCGCTCTCATCGGGGCGATCTTCCTCAAGCATCCGTGGAACGAGCCGTTCCCGCCAGTCACCATCCTCGCAAAGCCCTGGCTCTTCCAGCTCGCGCTTGTCACGGGCATCGCGGGCGTCGTTTCGGGCGTTGTCGGCCGCAGAATGTCGGGCAAGAGCCAGAGCAGCACAACACTCGCTCCCGCCTCGTCGGTCTCGCTTGTCGTCGGGGGCGTGCTCTTGCTCGTCTCCGTCGCGGCCGTCGTCGTTGCCATGCGCGATGTCGCCTATGGCGATCTGACACGCGAGCCGATGAAACTGTCGTTCTGGGTCGCCATCCCGCTGGGTGTGTGCGTCTGCTGCGGCGTCGGCGCGCTCTGCGGGCTCGTCAACGGGTCGCTTGTCGTCGGGCTGGCCGTCCACCCCTTCATCATCACCCTGGGAATGATGGCGGTGCTCGAAGGAATCCTGTTCGTGCTCTCGGGAAGCCAGACGCTCACCGGTGTGCCCGACAGCTATGGCTCGGGATTCTTCAAGGCCCCGCTCGCGGGCGTCACGCCCGTACCAATCTTCGTCATGCTCGCCGTCACGCTCTGCGGCATGGTCGTGCTCACACGATCGGTGCTGGGCCGGCGAACACTCGCCATCGGAGATAACGAAAGAGCCGCCACATACGCCGGCATTCCAGTCGGCCGCGTGAAGGTCTGCGTCTACACACTGACCGGTGTACTCACGGGCCTCTCTGGCGCGGTCAATCTCGGCTACTGGCAGTCGGCCAGCCCCACCGCCGGCAAGGGGTATGAGCTCCAGGTCATCGCCGCCGCAGTCATCGGCGGCGCGTCGCTCTCGGGAGGCCGCGGGTCGGCGCTGGGCGCGGTGCTTGGGGCCATCCTCATCGAACTCATCGGCAACGGCATGGTCATGCTCGAGATCGATCAGAGCTACAACAAAATCGTCATGGGCACCGCGATCGTGGCGGCCGTCGTCATCGACCAGAGCAAAAACCGCCTCCAACGCCGAAAGACCTGACTCGCCCGACGATACAAGTCGCCTGAAACGGGCGAAAACCAACCGCCCACCGGTCTGAAACACAACCGTGTACGGTTACATCCCAAACGATTGGCACGCCCACGGATTCTGGCACCCGACATCTCCCCACGCGTCTCATGCAGAGTCGGCTCAGGGCCGGTACACTCGCCTTTGCACCGTGGCACGCCGTCCGCGTGCATAACGCACTTTCGCACGCACCTCTAGGAGAATTGTGTCATGGGTACATTCGGTCTCACTCGTCGGGCCTTCTCACTCGCGGCGGCGATGGTCCTCGGCGCTGGCGCGCTCGCGGCTATGCCCGCCATCTCCCCCACCACCCCCACCACCCCCACCGACTCCGACTCCCGCACCAAAAATTATGAGTTCGGCGTGATCGCCAAGAGCCAATCCAACCCCGTCTTCCAGGCCGCCCGAACCGGCGCGATGGACGCGGCAAAGGACCTCTCCAAGAAATACGGCGTCGAGGTGAAGATCAACTGGCGAACGCCCACCAACGAGGACGCGACCCAGCAGGCCCAGTACGTCGAGCTGCTCGCCAGCCAGGGCGTCGACGGCATCGCCATCAGCTGCTCCGACGCCAACGTCCTCACCAAGCCCATCGACGCCGCAGTTGACAAGGGCATAAACATCGTCACCTTCGATTCCGACGCTCCCAAGAGCAAACGCTTCGCGTACTACGGCATCGACGACGTCGAGTGCGGGAAGAAGCTCATGCAGGAACTCGCCAAGGCGATGGGCGACAAGGGCGGCAAGATCGCCATCCTCGCCGGCAACCAGAACGCGCCAAACCTTCAGGCCCGTGTCAAGGGCGTGAAGGAAGAGATCGAGAAGCTCAAGGCCAAGGGTTTCTCCGTCAAGGAGACGTACTACCACGAAGAGACCCCGGCCAAGGCCGCGGCGAAGGTGCAGGAAGTCCAGACTGCCAACCCCGACATCGCCGGATGGGCGATGGTGGGAGGCTGGCCCCTCTTCACCAAAAACGCCCTCGACGGCGTCTACGACAAGGCCAAGGTCGCCTCGGTCGACGCCCTGCCCGAGGAGATCGTGTATGTCAAATCGGGCCAGGTGCAAAGCCTGATCGTCCAGGACTGCTACGGCTGGGGATACAAGTCCGTCGAGATGCTCTTCGACAAGGTGCACAGCAACAAGTCGCCCGCCAAGGTCATCAACAACTTCGAGCTCAAGACCGTGACCAAGGACAACGCCGCCGAATACGACAAGCTCTGGGAGAAGTGGCTCGGCACCAAGACCGAAAAAAAAGATGAGCCCAAGCCCGCAGAGAAGAAGTGACCGATCTCGGTCGCTGAATCCAATCGCATTTCAGAGGGCGGACGCGACCAGCGGCCGCCCTCATTTCAATTGGCTCAGATCGATCAACGCCCAGATGGTGTCAACAGTGCCCGAACCACGATCACTTTCCTGAGTTCCATGCGCAGTGCTCATAATTGGAGTGCCGGTGACCGTTGCATGATCCACGTCATGGGCACCTGAAACGTCCGATGGTCATTCATGTTCCCGGAGGAGTGGGCTGGCAAGCAGTTCAACAAGTCCTGAACCTGCCCCAAGCAGCCCACCGTCGAGTCTCAGTTAGACGCTTCTCCGGGCGTCGTGCAATACGGCCCCATGCACCGGATTAGCTCCGCAAACTGGCGGACCCCACCTCACTGAAGACTGGCGTGCCGCAGGAGCCTCGCCATCCCAAGCTCTGCCACTGGAGTGATCCGTATTACCCATCGAAGAAGGCAATTCTCTTTGAACAAGTCGCCTATTGCTCTGAACGTAACTCTTCAGCCGACGGCAACAGCACGGGGTGGCAATGGCGGGAGTGAGCCGGTGGCCGAGTAGGCCCGCAGGGCCGATTCGATGGTCGCACG
>JAYVUC010000024.1:0-18395 GCA_043788295.1 Phycisphaerales bacterium | reverse complement strand
GATGAGATTTATGACTATCTGATCGTCAAGCCGCTGTGGGTGCTTTCCAACATCTTCCATCTCATCGACAAGCTGCTGGTCGATGGGCTGGTTGATCTGACAGGCCGGGTTCCCAAGGCTCTGGGCGGGACGATCCGGCCCAGCCAGTCGGGCGTTCTTCACGGCTACGCGTCCGGGATGGCCGGCGGACTGGCCCTTCTTCTGATCATCGCTCTGTGGGTGAGCTTCGCATGAACGCACTGGGACTCTTATCCGGCCTCGTCTGCATCCCGCTCCTCTTCGCCGGTGCGATCGCACTGCGCTCCGCGAAGGAGGCGAAGTGGATCGCTCTTGCCGGCTCGCTCATCACGGCGGCGTTGGGCTTGCTTTCGCTCACGCAGTACGACTGGAAGTCGAGCGATCTCGCTCAGTTCTCGCAGTCGGCGGATTGGATTCCGAGTCTGGGGCTTTCGGTCTCGCTCGGGGCCGACGGCGTGTCGATGGCCCTGATTCTGCTCACGCTGCTGCTGGGGCCGATCTGCATCGCGTGCTCGTTCACGGCGATCAACGATCGGCTCCGGACATATTACGCCTGCTTCCTGGTGTTGCAGGCAGCGATGACGGGCGTCTTTGCGGCGCAGGATCTGGTGCTCTTCTACATCTGCTTTGAGTTCACGCTCATCCCTATGTTCGTGCTCATCAGCCTCTTCGGCTCGACCAACCGCAAGAAGGCGGCGATCAAGTTCTTCCTGTACACCTTTGTGGGCTCGATCATCGCCCTCGCGGGTTTTGTGTACGTCGCCTGGACTCACGCTCACACGCATGGCGGCATTTGGACCTACGACCTCGCGGCACTGCAGCGCACCGCAGCGGGCATGCCGCTCAGGCAGCAGTCGTGGGTGCTGTTGGCCCTCATGGCCGGGTTCTCGGTGAAGATCCCGCTTTTCCCGGTGCACACGTGGCTACCGCTGGCTCACACCGAGGCGCCGACGGCCGGTTCGGTGGTGCTCGCGGGCGTGCTGCTGAAGCTCGGCACGTATGGGATGTACCGCTTTGCGTTGCCGTTCGCGCCCGAGGCGGTCGCCCATTATGCGCCGTTCATCGCGGTACTGTGCATCATCGGGATTCTGTACGCGGGGCTGATCTGCTGGGTGCAGCAGGACGTGAAGAAGCTCGTCGCGTACTCATCAGTCGCCCACCTTGGTTTCTGCATCCTGGGCATGGTCGCACTGAACTCGACGGGCATTCGCGGCTCGGTGCTGTACATGATCAACCACGGGCTTTCGACGGGCGCTCTGTTTCTACTGATCGGCATGATTTATGAGCGATATCACACCCGCGACATGCGGGAGATCGGCGGGCTTGCACGCAGGATGCCCGTATGGGCGACGTTCATGGTGTTCTTCACCATGGCGTCGGTGGGCTTGCCGGGTTTGAACGGCTTTGTCTCGGAGTTCATGTGTCTGCTCGGCACGTTCCAGGCTGACGCGTCGTGGTCATCGGGTCGCAACAGCGTTGGCGAGTTGGTTCCGGGCGCGACGCCCGGAGGCAACCTGGGTCCGATCTACGCGGGTGTTGCGGGCCTGGGGATGATCGTGGCGGCAATGTATCTGCTGATGATGCTGGGCAAGGTGGTGTGGGGCCCGCTCAGGGAGCCGCACGCTCACGAGAGCCATGTTGATTCGCACGCGGGTCCTGCGACACACGGCCCGTTGCCGACGGACCTTGGTATGCGGGAAGTGTTGGTGCTGCTGCCGCTCGCCGCAGCCTGTATCTGGCTGGGTGTGTATCCAAAGCCCGCACTCGACGCGCTTGAGCCTTCGGTTGCTCGCGTGGTCCGCGAGTTTGCCAGGCCGACGAACAATGTCGTGACCGCCCACGCGGCGACCCCCGCAAACGGGTCGAATGAATCGAACGCGGAGGCCGCCCGATGATCGAACGCCTCGCCTATATGTGGCCCGAGATCGCTCTTTTCGCATCGACGTGCGTCGTGATGGTGCTGGGCCTCTCGCGCAACCGCTCCACCCGCAAGTTGTCCGCGGGCGTTGTGGCGACAGGGCTTGTCGCGTCGCTTGTTCTTGCGATCTACACCACGCCTCACGGGCTGGATGTGCGCAACCCCGGCGGTCAGACGCTCCTCCCCGATCTTGCCCGTTATTCCAAGGTCGTGATCGCGGGCGTGGGGCTCTTGCTGCTTCTGCTCGCGGCGGGGACGGTCGATCGCGACGACGAGGAGGAGATCGCCGCAGGCCGCCGCACGTTCGATCCGCTGCGGTCCAACCGTGCGGAGTTCTACGCGTTCTTTCTCTTCTCGATCACGGGGCTCATGCTGTGCGCCTCGGCGGCCGATCTGGTGTGGCTTTTCCTCGCGCTGGAGCTGACCAGCCTGCCGACGTACATCATGGTCGCCATCTCGACCAACCGCAATCGCTCGAAGGAAGCGGCGGTCAAGTACTTCTTCCTTGGCGCGATGGGGGCTGCGATCTTCCTCTTCGGGTTCGCGTTCATCTACGGGGGCACGGGCAGCACAAAGCTCAACGTCATCGCCGAGGTCTTCGGCCGTTCGGGTGTCAACGGCGTAGCGATGATGGGCATGGTGCTTGCCGTGTTGGGGCTTGGGTTCAAGATCGCGGCGGTTCCGATGCACTTCTACACGGCCGACGTGTACGAGGGGGCAGCCGCTCAGGTCTCGGGCTTCCTCGCGTTTGTCCCCAAGACTGCGGGGTTCATCGCGCTGATGCTCCTGATGGCGACGGTGAGGTGGAACCACGGGCCGGTGGGGGGCTCGTCACTTCCCGAGGTGCTGCGCGTCACGCTCTGGGTGATGGCGGCCCTCACCATGACGGTTGGCAACGTCCTGGCGATCTGGCAGACGAGTGTGAAGCGAGTGCTCGCGTACTCCTCGATCGCGCACTCGGGCTATATGCTCGTGGGCATCATCGCGGGCCCCGGAGGCGGAGAGGCAGCGGAAAACGGGCTTTCGGCGGTGCTTTTCTACCTCTTGGGATACGGGCTGACCAATGTCGGCACATTCGCGGTGCTCGCGTCGCTGGAGCGCACGGGCCCCGACGGGCGGCGGCACGAGGTTGACTCATTCGCCGATCTGCGGGGCCTGTGCAAGACGCGCCCGGTGCTGGGCTGGGTCATGGTTCTGTGCAGCATGAGCCTCCTGGGCTTTCCGCCCTTGCTGGGCTTCTTCGCCAAGCTGCCGCTTTTCACCGCGGGCATTTCGGCGGGCGAATTGCCACTGGTCATCATCCTGGGCCTCAATTCCGCGATCGCGGCGTTCTACTACCTGCGATTTGTGCAGGCGTGCCTCCTCGACGCGCCCGACGAACAGTCCGCTCTCGTGCGGCCCTGCCCATTCGCGTCGCGGGGGTTCGCGGCCCTCCTGTCGGGCGTGGGTGTTGTCGTGCTCGTGATTGTTTCGGGGCAACTGCTTCGCTACTCGCACGAGGCGGGCAAGGCCGATCAGATTTATCGCCAGAGCCCGCCCGCGGCGGCGGGGGCCGGAGCTCAGGGTGTTCCGACTCGCGCGGCTGCGGAATGACCAGGCATGGCACGTCGGTTGATTGCGAACGAGGCTTGCGATGCTGATCCTCGACGCCTTCAACATTCTTCACGCGTGGCGAGCCAGCAACGACCACGGCGGTCGCGGCGTTTTGGCTCTCCTCTCCGCGCTTGCGACGGGCCGGTACGCGGGTCACGACATCACGCTGGTCTGCGACGGCGAGGCGGGGCGGTTTGGTGACGAGGAGCGGGCGACGATCACGCGACTGGTTTCGGGCAGGCGTTCCCGCCGGGTTCTTTATGCGGGTGTCCACCTTGAGGCGGACGACTTGATCGAGGACCTCATCGCGGAATCTCCCAGGCCGGCGACGTTGATAGTCGTGAGCAGCGACCGGCGAATCGTGTCCGCAGCGACTGCTGCTGGGGCGACGACGATCGACGCCCGTGATTTCATCACTCATCTTGAGACCGACGAGGCCAAGGTCCGCAACCGGGCGCTGGCCGACCGACCGTGTGTCGAGACCGCAGCGGTCGCGTGGTGGATGCATTATTTCGGGATCGACAGTGGCCCGCGTGCGAGCAGCGACGACACAGTGTGGCCCTCCGGGCAGCCCCGCGAGAGTGCCGCGAAAGATTGGACCGCCCCTGCGAAGCGGGAGCCATTGGAGAGCTTCGACGCTGCGGATATCGACATGGAACGATGGCTCCGCGAGGGGCCGGCCCATCGTGGAAAGAGCCGGTAGCCCGCACGCTCTCAGATCTGAGCCATCGCACCGATCCTGCCGCTTGCGCCCTTGGCGCGCTGGGCGAGGTCGGGATCGAGCGAGGACCAGTCGATGCCCTGTGCCGCACGGCGCATGAGCCGATTCACGATACCCCATCGGTGGACCGCGAAGTTTGTGAGGGGTTCGAGCGAGTGCCCGAGCGTGAGCTTGGCGGAATATCCCGTCTGGCCGCTCTGCATCGTTGTTGCGCCGATCGATGACGCCCAGCCCATCGCCTCGACGAACAGGCGGAAGTACAGGAACCAGTCGGGGTCCAACGCGTAATCGAAGCCGACGAACTTGTTGATCACCCGGTCGCCCACCTTGAAGCACAGCATGAACGCCGCGAGCATGCCGTCATGCGGCCTACGAAGCATGACAAACCATGTGGGCTCGGCCGCAGCGAGCTGCCGGAAAAACTCTGGCGTGAGCTGCTCGAACTTGGTCGTCGCTCGCGTGTAAGTCTGCCAGAACAGGCCGAAGATCTCGCCCAGCTCCTTCTCGCCCGGATTCTGCACCACCGTGACGTTGAGATCGCCCGTCTCCGCGCTGCGTTTGAGCTTTCGCTTGATGTTGCTGCGGCTGGGGCCCCTGAGAGAACGCATATAGCCTGCAATGCCGTCGGGCGGCACTTCGATCCGTGTTCCCGGAAAGCTGACAACAGGGACCAGTCCGAGTGAGCCCGCCGTGCTTTGCATCACTCGCAAGAAGTCGGCGTCCATGTCCTTCCACACGATCAGCCGGGCGTGCACCGATCTTGCCCGTGCCGCGAGAGCCGCCTGGGTGGCCACGATGGCCGCACGGGCGTCGACGCCCGGAAGAAGACCGAGTCGGCCCTCGTCAACGCAGGGGGAGCCGAGGAAGAGAGTCCGCACGCGCGTGAATCGCTTCGACACACGCTCCAGCAGCCGCAACGCTCGCTGCATAAGCGGCGGTGCGACGATCTCGAGCGGCAGGTCCATCACGAAAGTGGGCGCGATTCCCACGGGCGTGTGTCCTCCCTCGTCAAGCCTCTCAATCACCGCGTAGGCGAATGTGAACTGATCACTGAGCCCGCCGTGTTCGAGAGCCTGGTACCACCAGATCCCCTCGTGCGGGGGCCCGAAGCACTCGTGCCACAACCGGGCCGGAATCTCGCCCGCCGATTGCACCCATCGCAGAGAGAGGGCCGGCGCGTCGGGCATCAACTTGCCCCCATGGCGGCGACGCCCGCCAGAATCAGTGCGATACCGGCCCACCGCCTTGGCGAGATGTGCTCCTTCAGCACGACGCGCGAGGCGATGGCGACGAGAACGAAGGTCAGGCTTCCTGCGGGCTGCGCGATGCTCAGATCAAGCCGATGGAGCGCGAGTGTCCACAAAAATCCCTCGACGATGAAGAGCGAGATCGCGGCGCCAGCGAACCAGCGTGCCCGCGTCGAGCGGAACATCTGTGTCCACTCGCTGCCGGGTGCCACGCCGCGTTTGAGCGTCACATGGGCGGCCGACTCCACGAGCGCTGCCACCAGCACCAGTGAAAGACCGATTGCGTGCGAGGGTCCGATCGGCATCACGCGGCCTCCTTCTGCGCCGCCTGCTCCGACGATGTGCCCGAGATGAGCCACACGCCCGCGATGACAAGGGCGAGCCCGAGGGCGCGCATCGGACCCACGCGCTCGTTGAACACCAGGCACGCGAGTGCGGCCGTGAGCGGGTAACTCAGTGCGGTGAGCGGCTTGATGAAGCTCAGGTTCGCCCGTGCGAGGAGCCACGACCAGTTGGCGAACTGGGTGACCATGAGAAGCAGGAGCACCGCCGTCAGTGGCCTTGTGATCGCGTGCGTCAAGGTTGCGACGAGATCTGCGCTTTCGGGAACGCCGCTCACGCACTGTTTCCACAGGAGCTGCACCCCGACGTCGAGCCCGATTGCAGCCGCCAGGCCGGCCCAGACAATGAGAGTGACGCCCCCGCGGCATTTGCTGTCGCTTTGGGGTTGGCCTGTCATGGGGTGCTCTTCCTTGGTTCACGGCAACCCGTGGGTGAGTGGGGGATAGGGTGTGGGATTGGAGGCGAATGGGGTTGTAGGCTCGGCCGTCCGCCCGAAATAAGTCCCATCAGCCGCCCTGGAACAATTTCGTGACGTCAACGGTCGCGCCCTGTGGCGTGAAACTCTCGAACGATCCGGCGAGTTGCGACAGGTTCCGCAGCGACGACACCAGTGCGAGGAGGTCGCCCCGCAGCGGAGCGGTGAATTGCATCGGGGTGCCTGTGATCGGGTGTGTGAAACCCAGCATCGCCGCGTGAAGTGCCTGCCGTGCGATCAGCGGCGGGGCGTCGGGCGACGCCGGATCTGGCAGCCGATCCACGCCGCCGTACATGTCGTCGCCGACAATCGGCCAGTCGAGCGTGGAGAGATGCACGCGGATCTGGTGCGTCCGCCCCGTCTTGAGCTCGAGCTCGACCAGTGAATATCGCGTGTCGAGATCCGGCGGCACAAAGACCGACTTCTTGCGGCGCACTTCCGGTGCTGCGGCATTCCACCCCGCGGGCGGCCCGGCTGGAAAGTTTGTCGGCTGGGACTCGGTGACCAGTGTTGCAGGAGCGGTGTTGTACCGCTCTCGCACGCGGTAGATCGTCACCGCGTTCCGCCCCAGCTCGTCGTGGCGTATGACCTGCTTCTCGCGATAGCCCTTTTCTTTCGATTGGTGCGGGCCGATGGGCATGTCGATGACATCGACGATGGGCTCGATTCGGCCGTGAACAACCGCCAGATATCGTTTGTCGACTTGCCGCCGCTCGAACTGGTGCCCGAGTTTCCAGTGGGCCTCGTTGGATTTGGCGAAGACGATGCACCCGGTTGTGTCGCGGTCGAGCCGGTGGACGACGCCCGGCCTGGCGAACTCGGTACCCACCTGCGACAAGTCGCCGCCGAACTTCGAGCGATTCTGAAAGTGGAACGACAGGGCGTTGATGAGCGTGCCTGAGCGGTGGGCGCGGGCCGGGTGGCAGATGATGTCGGGCTGCTTGTTGAGAACGATGATGTGCTCGTCCTCGAACATCACGTCGAGCGCGATGTCCTCGGGCTGGATCTCCTTTGACGGCGGGGGCGGCACGACCACCTCGACCACGTCATCGGCGGTCAGCTTGGTCGACGACTTGGGCTTGCGGCTGTTCACCGTCACGCCGCCGTCGTCGATGAGCTGCTGGATCTGATTTCGGCTCAGAAACGTGATGCGTTCGGTGAGATACTTGTCGAGGCGCTTCTCAACGCCTCGGCGAATCTCGAAGCGAACCGTTCGGAGCGTCTGATCGTCGTCGTCGGCCTCCTGTGCCTCCTCGATTGCCGCAAGGATCGCGTCGGGGTCCACCTGTCCGCTCGGCGCAAGAAGGCTGTCGCCTGCGATCACCTGATCGCGGCCGCGTGGTTCTGTGTGCGCCTTTGTCGGTTTCTTCATGGTGGCACGCCGCTCCGGGGCGTGTCTTGGACGCGGCACGCCCTTCCGGGCGTGTCTGCTTGTATTTCGCTGGCGTGGCACCGATATCAACCAAGACACGCCCCGGAAGGGGCATGTTGCCAATCGAGACTACTTCGGAGGTGTCGCCGGCGCGGGCGGTTCAGCAGCGGGAGGCGCGGGAATTGGCGGGTTGACGTTGGGCGTGGAAGGAATCGGCGTGCCGTCTGGAGCGGGAGATGGAGGAGTTGTCGGCGTTGCACCGGGAGTAGCCGCGGGCGTTCCTTCGGGCGTTGTGATCGGTGCTGGTCCGGCGGGGCCGGCCGGAATCGCCGGCAACACAGGCGGAGGCGGGGGCTTGGGGAGATCGGCGGCCGACAGCGGCTCGGTGATCGTCTTCAGCTTGTCGAGCCCCGTGATGCGATCGCGCGCAATCTTCGCGTGGGCTTTGTCGCCCTGGCTCTCGGCGAGCGTCGCGGCCTGCTCGTACAGCGCGGTCGCGTCGGAAAAGTTTCCCTCGCTCTCGGCGATCGCCGCAAGACCGAACGTCGCAGAGAGTGCCATGATCCGTTTCTCGGGCACCTTCGAGGTGGCACTCAGCACTGTCTTGTAAATCTCACGCGCTTTGCCCAGGTATTCTTCTTTGAGTACTGGCGTCAGCACTCCATCGGTTGACGCCAGTGACCCATCAGGGTTGACCGACGCGCCTAAAGACCGCCGCGCCCGCACCGCCGCCATGTACGCATCCGCAGCCGACAGCTGCGCCATTGGCCCAATCCCCTTCACGCTCTTGTACGTGTCGGCGATCTCCAGGAGCGAGACCGGGCTTGGGCTCCCGCTGGCGAGCAGCGCGGTGTAATCCGCGAATGCCGAGTCGACCTTTGTCGCTTGCGAACGCTCGTAGCGTTGATACAGGGCGTAACCGCCGAAGATCGCAACGGCGACGATCAGGATCGGCGAGCTCCATTTGCGTAGAAACTCGATGAAATCCTGATTGAGTTTCGACTCTTCAAGGCCTGCTCGCTCGCGGATCTGAAACTGTGGTTCGCTCATGGGCGGAATCTCGGGGCTTCAAAGGCGGTTGGGAACTTGGGAAAAGATCGGGGGAAGAAGTATACGCCGCCCGCACCCTTCATCCCTCCCAGAACCGCCAGGGCGACGGGTCGGCCAAGTCCGCAGGCAACACGAGCCGATCCCGAACCGCAAGCCCGAAATCTCTCAATCCATCACCTGTGACCGCCGAAACTGACAGGTCGTGGGGCCACACTGCCCGGGCAAGGTCTGTTCGCAGCGCAAGACGAACGGTAGATGCGGTGCTCGCGCTCGCATTCGGGAATGGCGGTGGGGGAGTCGGCGCGTCGCCGCACAGGACGACCAAATCTGCACCGCCCGCCAGCTCCGCCGCCCGTGCCGCCGCTTCGCGCTCGAACTCGTCGGCCGGGTCATCACGCATTCCCGGCGTATCCGCAAACCGCACGACAAGCCCGCCAAGGTCCAGCATCACGCCGACATGATCCCGCGTCGTTCCCGGCTCGTCGGCCACGATCGACACGCGCCGATCAGCCAGCGCGTTCGTGAGCGTCGATTTCCCGATGTTGGGTCGCCCCCAGAGGACGACCAGTGGCGGATTGATGAGCCTTCGCAGTCGTGTGTCTCGTTCGGACATCGTGCCGTCGGGCAACATTCCCGAGGCCGAGTCCCACCCGGATCTCTGCCACGCATCGGGCTGTGCGAGCAGGGTGTCAACCGCGAGCGGGCTCTGTGCCCGCGCGAGTGCCGCGAGCATGTGAGCCGACAGCACATCGGGAGCCTCGGGATAGGTCATGCTCGGATCGTGCCCCACGTCCTGAACCAGCCCTGAAGCCATGAGTCGCTCGATGAGAAGCCGCACGACTTCGGGTCCGCCGTGTGGCATGAGTTGGCACACACGATCGCTGAGCACGGCGACAAGCCCGGTGTCCACGCCGCACAAATCACGCAGCACAATCGTTCCCACGCTGGCGGGCCGAATCCCAAGCCATGCCAACATCGCCGGCACATCACCCATGAGCTGCAGAATCGCCACCGCGCCGGGTCTGGGCGCGGTCATCAGCCGCCAGAACCCCTTGCACTTGGCACCTTCCGTGTTCAATTTTCCGACTCCGCCGCCGCACGGGCCGCGTGCGCGATCCCGATCAACTGCAAGTCGGGCACGATGTGCTCGACGAGGTCGTCCTCCGCGAACAGTGCCGCCGCGTCGCCGCCGGTCGCCACGATCTGCGGATAGGCCTCGTATGCGACAGCGTAAAGCTCGATCGTCCGCCGCACGAGCCCGACCGCCGCGTTGCGAGCCCCCAGCAGCATCGCGTGCTTCGTGTCCTTGCCAAACTCGCCGCGGGCTGTGTCGGGGGGCGAAAACTCCAGCAGCGGCAGCGCCGCCGTGTACGCGTTCATCGCCCGCAGCATCATTGTCACGCCCGGCGCGATCACGCCGCCCTGAAATGCGCCGACGCCGTCCACGAAATCGACTGTGATGGCCGTTCCGCAATCAACGACGACGCACGCCTGTCCAGACTTGGAGAATGCCCCCAGCGCACAAAGCAGCCGATCGTGCCCGACGGTCGATGCGTCATCAAGATTGTGCAGGATTGGTATCTCGATGTCGCGCCCGATCCGCAGCACCTCGGCCGTGCCCGCGTCGGCGAGCGTCGCCTCGAGCCGATCCGCCACCGGATTGTTCACCGACGCCACAATCGCCGCCCGCGTTGTGCTCTTCTCCAGCAGCGTGTGAATCTCCGCCGCAAGACTCACGACGTCGTCATTGTCGAACGAATGCCCCTCGCCGACGACATATTCGTGGACAACACCAACCCGCGTCCGCGAGTTCCCCACCGCAACCGCCAAAAAAGCCCCTGTGCTCGTCATGCCCAAGGATAGGTGCCTCCAACAGAGCCCCCGGCGCAAGCCGGTGGGGTGTGGGGTTGGGTTGTGTCAACGGAATCTGGGACGGGTCAAAGTAATCCGAGTCCCGCTTCCTCAGAGCCGCAGCGAAGTGAGGCTTCGACGACGCCGCCTGGCTCTGTCGGATTCTGCCATTACCCCAGCTACCCTCGCCTATGCCCACCACCCAACCCCCCTTCGTCATCATCGTCCGCGACGGCTGGGGCGAGAATCCGCACCCCGAGCACGACGCGTTCAACGCCATCAAGCTCGCCAAGACGCCCGTCGACGACATGCTCCGCGAAACATGGCCCTGGACGCTCATCAAGACCAGCGGCGAGGACGTGGGCCTGCCCGACGGCACAATGGGCAACAGCGAGGTGGGGCACCAGAACATCGGCGCGGGTCGTGTCGTGCCGCAGGAATCGCTCGTGATGACCAAGGCGTGCGTCGCGGGCCTCCACACCAACGCCGAAATTGCCGCTGCCATCAACCGCGCCAAAGCCAATGGCTCTTCGCTCCACCTCCTGGGCATCAACTCCGACGCGGGCGTACACGGCCTCCTCGAACATCTCTACGCCATCCTTCAGGCCTGCAAGACCCTGGGCCTCACCCAGCGTGTCTACCTCCACATGTTCACCGACGGGCGCGACAGCGGGCCGTTCTCGGGGCTCGGTTTCACCCGCGATCTCGAGGCCAAATGCAAAGCAATCGGTGTCGGGCGCATCGCCTCGGTCGCGGGTCGCTATTACGCGATGGACCGCGACAACCGCTGGGAGCGCGTCAAGCTCGCATTCGACTGCCTCACGGGCCATAGCCCCGCATCCCCGACGGCAACGGCCGCCGCCGCCGTCATCCAGCACTACTACGACAACCCATCGGGTGAAACGCTCAAGGGCGACGAGTTTGTCACACCCACCGCCATCGGTTCGTCCGCCGAGATCGCCCAGAGCCGCATCAAAGATGGCGACAGCGTGATCTTTTTCAACTACCGCGGCGATCGCCCGCGCGAAATCTCCGCCGCTTTCGTCTTCCCAGACGACAAGTGGGCCAAGGTCAAGCCAAGCCCCGACAGCGGCACCTCCGGATTCGAGCGCGGCCCCAAACTCAACCTCCACTACGTCACCATGACCGCCTATTGGGAAGCCCTTGATCCCTTCGTCAAGGTTGCCTTCCCGCGTGCCCCCAAGATGCCTCACATCGGCGGCGAGGTCGTTTCATCCAAAGGCCTCACGCAATTCCGCTGCGCCGAGACGGAAAAGTACCCGCACGTCACGTTCTTCTTCAACGACTACCGCGACGAGCCCTTCCCCGGCGAATGCCGCGAGAACCCGCAGAGTCCAAAGGTCGCCACCTACGACCTCAAGCCCGAGATGGCGGCTGCCGAGGTTCGTGACGCGGTGCTCCGCCGTCTCGCCGCTCCGGACCGCGAGCGTTTCCTCGTCGTGAACTTCGCCAACGCTGACATGGTCGGGCACACCGGCAATCTGCAAGCCGCTATCAAGGCGTGCGAGACCGTCGACGCCTGCGTCGGAGCGGTCATTGAGGCCACGCTCAAACTCGGCGGCTCCCTCATCGTCACCGCCGACCACGGCAACGCCGAGCAGATGTTCGACCCCGCCACCGGCTGTCCGCACACATCGCACACCGTCTACGACGTGCCGCTTTTCATCGTCGGTGACGGACTCCAGGGCCGATCGCTCCGCGGCGACCGCGAAGCCTCGGGTTGGTTCGACACCAAGACGCGTGCTTCTCGCGGCCGCCTCGCCGACATCCTGCCCACCGCCCTGGCGATCACGGGCATTCCTCAGCCCAGCGAGATGTCCGGCCGAACGCTTCTGCTCTGACGCATGTGGCCTGCATCCGGGTGGCCCGGTTCTTTGGTGGCCCGGTTCTCCGAACCGGGTCTTTTGGTGGGGCCAATCCGCTCATGGAACCGCCGTCCCCGATTCGTGTCTAAACTTACTGGCCACGGGAACTTGCACCCATCCAGACGGTTCTTTCACACAGGGAGCGACCATGCGGACCTTGATCTCAGCAGCGGCGATACTGGCAGCGTCAACAACGGCCACATGCGTCCACGCGCAGTATGCCGCAAAGCCCGCCGCAGACAAGCAGCCCGCGGCCGTCCCGGCCGCGGCCAAGTCGGCGTCCGACCCCGCCGCCGAGGCCTTGCTCAGGGCTGCCTTTGATGCCATGAAGGTCACGAAGTTCTGGAAATACTCGGCCATCGTCGAGGGCACGCAGAGTGGGTCCGCCACGGGCGAGTACAAGGCCGACGTCATCCTGGAGCGTGCCGACGCGGGCGGGTGGAAGGTGCTCGTCGAGGCCGAAGTGAAACTCTCCAAGAGCGAGACAGCAAAGCCCAAAAAGATTGTCGTCGCCTACGACGGTGCTTCGGCCCGCTCGATCCGCGACACCGACAAGCAGGTGGGCGAGCTCACAGACCCCGCCGATCTCGCGGAGGTTATGGGCTTCTTCGCCAAAGAGCGGGCCGCCTCGCCCGTCGTGTGGGAGCTGCTGGCCGACAAGTCTTTGGATGAGAAGGGACTCGTCGTCAAGTCCGAGACCGCGCAAGAGGTTGAGGGCGTCCTCTGCGACGTGCTGCTGGCCGAGTTCAAGGGCGAGAAAGCCAAGGATCTCGACCCCATCGACGCCGCCGGCGGACGGTACTACATCGGGCAGAAAGACCACATGCTGCGGAAGGTCGAGCGGATGCGGGCAAACAGCAAGCCCGGCGACAAGCCCGTCAAAACCGTCACGATGACCGGAACTGAGTTCGCCGAGCAGCCCAAAGGTGCCAACTTCGCCATCCAGGTTCCCAAGGGATACACCGTCAAGCCCGAGGCAAAGAAGTCCAAGCCCAAGCCCATCCAGGCTGCCAAGGAAGAGGTCAAGGCCAAGCCCGCCGCCGGCGCGCTCGGGGCCCACACTGTCGGCAAGCCCGTCACGCCCTTCGAGGCCAAGCTTCTCGACGGCAAGTCCGTCAAGTTCCCGGGCGACTTCAAGGGCAAGGTCGTGATGCTCGATTTCTGGGCGACCTGGTGTGGCCCCTGCATGGGCGAGATGCCCAACGTTGTCTCGGTCTACTCGAAGTATCGCAGCAAGGGATTTGAGATTCTCGGCGTCACCCTCGACAACAAGGGCGCCGAGGCCAAGATCAAGGACACGGCCAAGAACGAGAAAATGACCTGGTCGCAGGTCTACGACGGGGGTGGTTGGAGCAGCGCGGTCGCCAAGCTCTACGGAATCAACTCCATCCCGCACGCGTACCTTGTCGATGGCGATACGGGCCTCATCCTCGACGCCGGAGAGGGCATGCGGGGAGACGCCCTTGCCAAGACCGTCGAGACCGCACTCGCCGCGAAGAAAACCGCTAAGCCCAAGCCCGTTGCGGCACCCGCCGCACCGGGCGTGCCGGATCACACCGTTGGCAAGCCCATCACAACCTTCGAGGCCAAAATGCTCGACGGCAAGGGCGTCAAGTTCCCCGGCGACTACAAGGGCAAGATCGTGATGCTCGACTTCTGGGCGACCTGGTGTGGCCCCTGCATGAGCGAGATGCCCAACGTCGCCTCGGTCTACACGAAGTACCACGACAAGGGCTTCGAGATTCTCAGCGTTACGCTCGATAACAAGGATGCCGAGGCCAAGATCAAGCAAGTCGCAGAGGAACAGAAAATGATCTGGTCGCAGGTTTACGACGGTGGGGGCTGGCAGGCCGCCGTGGCCAAGCTCTACGGGATCAACTCGATTCCCCGCGCTTTCCTGGTGGACGGCGACACCGGGCTCATCATCGACGCCGGTGACGGGATGCGAGGCGAAGAGCTCGCCAAGACCGTCGAGGCCGCCCTCGCCAAGAAGAAGAAATAAGCCCGCCGTCATTCTTGCCGCAGCGCGTTGCTCGGCCCAGCAGCAACAAGAACGAAGCCCGCAAGCACTTGCTCGCGGGCTTCGTTGTTTTTCAATCGCTGTGTTTGCGTATCACTCACCAGCCTCAGCGGCGGCGACGCATCGCCAACAGCCCGCCCAGACCGACCAGGGCGAGTGAGCCGGGGGTCGGAACGACGTTGTACGCGAGGTAGTCGCCCGCAACCGACTGCGTGTCCCAGAAGGGCGTGGCCTGGTTGGCGTTGGAGAGGTGATCGACGCCCGGATCGTGATCGCTGCCACCTGTCGTCATCACGTCGAAGTAGAACGTGTTGCCCAGGCTCGCGCCGATGTCGGCGAGAGCGAACGTGTACTTGATCTGTCCGATCGCCGCGAGGCTCCGGTCGTCGCCCACGGTGTTCGTGTTCGACCACCCGCCGCCATTGTCTCGCCAGATCTGAGCGAAGCTGGTGGGATCCTGATCGACCCACGAGCCGACATACGTGTCGATCTGGCGGCCGTTGGTGCTGATGTTGCGGGTCCAGGGGTTGTCCGAGCGGCCCGACGCGCCGCCATTCATGTCAAACATGAACAGGTACTTGCCCCAGTTGGTCGCGGCCGCATTGCCGTTCACCGAGACCGTGGCGTACAGGTTCGTCGCGTCGTTGCTCAGCGTCACAGACCGGATGTCCAGGTGACCAAAGCTCGTGTCGAAAATATCTCCAACGCTGTCGTTGTACGTGACCTGCGCGCTCGCCGCGCCAGCGACGGCCATGGCGGCCAAAGTAGCAATCTTCATCATCTCTCTTCTCCTCAACATCTAAACCCATTCACGCCGGCAGTCATGCACGCGCCTGACTCAAACTCCGACGTGGAAACCTGCACCGGGGGCGGATTTCCGGCTGTTTCATTCTACAGGCAGCCTACTCAAACGCAACACCAAACCGTGCGAAACCATTGCAATTTCAACCACTTGCAGTGCATTTCATACGCGCATTTGTCCCGAGAACGTCCCCGAAACGTTCCCAGACGCTTTCACCAGGTTTATTGGGCCTCGGGCATACCCGCACCGTCGATCGCATCCTCTTCAGGGTCGATCGGAGGATCGACCGGCGGGAATGTGTCCTCAACCGGTGCGCGAACCACCGCAACCGCATCGGCCTTGGGCTCATGGCCCGGCGAAGGCGGCACGCCCAGATATGTCAACGCACGCTCCATGATTCGCCGGTTTACCGGCCCCGCCGTCAGCGATCCGTACGCACGGCTCGTGTGCGCCAACTCCGGGCACGGATCGTCGATCGTCACCAACACCACCAGCCTCGGGCTCTCGATCGGTCCACCGGCGATGAAGCTCGAAATGTACTGCTTGTCGATGTACCCCTTGGTCCCGTGCGGCAAGCGTTTGCCCTCCGGCGCCTTGCCCACCGGAATGCGGCTTGTCCCGCTCTTCCCGAATATCGCGTACCGCCAATCCTTCTCCGACGGCGACTTGGTCGCCAGCGCGGTTTCCATGTTCTCCGCCACGTGCGTCATCGCGTCGCGCGTCAACAGCGCAATCTTCTGCGGAATAACGCGGTACACCACCTGCGAGTCCTTCTCCTGAGGCCCCTGCGCCAGAATCCGCACCAGCGGGATCGTGCCGGCCTGATCTCCCTCACGGCAGAACGCCGCGAACGCCCTCACCATCTGGATGGGAGTCACCGCGACCTCGTTACCGAACGCCACCGAGTGTTGCGACGTGATCTTCCAGTTCGCCTGAGAAGTCACAAGCCCCGACGCCTCGCCCGGCAGCCCGATCCCCGTCCGTTGCCCAAAGCCCCACCGCACGACCGCGTTGTGCAGCTCCGCGAACGACAGCTTCTCCGCCCCCTTGCCCATCCCGATGTTCGACGAGTTGATCAAGACGTCCGTCCACGTCTGCGATGCCTTGCCCTTCACGTCGATGATCGTGCGGTGGTACGCCGTCGTCCACGTCCCGTTCTCCGTGTTCACCACGTCGCTGGGCTGCATCTTGCCCGACTCGGTCACCACCGACCACACAAAGGGCTTGAACGTCGAGCCCGGTTCGTACACCGACTCGACGCACCGATTGCGGGCGAGTGCCGGGTGCTTGTCGCGCACCGGATCGGGCGTGATGACCAGGTACCGCCGATCGGGCACGTACTCGGGCGAGCCGGGCGATGGCTTTGAGCCAATGTCCACGAACGGATAGGGAATAGCGTCGGGCACGGGCCGCAGGATGTCAACCATCGCCAGAATCTCGCCCGATACTGGATCGAACACCAGCACGCGCCCGCCCGCCGACTTGTACTCGTTGACACCCCGCAAAATCTCCTCCGCCGCAATCCGCTGGATCTCCAGATCGATCGAGAGCTTGACGTCGCTGCCGTGTGTCGCGGGCCTCACCGCTCCGGGGCTGATCCAAAGCGGGTTTCCCGCCGCATCACGCACGAATCGCACCTCACCAGACCTGCCCTCCAGCGAGTCACCCAGCATCCGTTCAGCCCCCACAGTCCCGTCCCGGTCGGTACCCAGCTTGCCCACGATCGCCGCGACCGTGCCGCCTCCGGGATACTCCCGCACCGGCACACGCTCGAGCGAAACGCCCGGATAGGTCGTCGTCTTGAATCGCTCCGCAGCCTCGTCGCTCAGCACGCCGCTCATCGGCAGGTACCGCAATGGCCTCTTCAGCACCGGGGGCACATCGGGCGATGTCGCGAGCTCCGGCACGCGGATCGGCTCCCGCGCATCGGCCACCGTGTGCTCGGGCGGCTCGACGATGTCCATCGGGTCCGCTTCCAGCACGTCGGACGCGAGGCCGCCTGTCGCCAGCAGCTCGCGCCGATGCTGATTCTCCTGCAATGCGTCCATGATCTCAACGCCCACAAGGCCCATGGACCTGCCCGAGACCTCAGAAATATGGCAGATGATCTCATCAACAGAGATCGGCTTCTTGCGGGCCTCGAGCTTGGACCTTTCGATCAGCGTCGGATCGACCACGATGCGGTATCCAAAGCGCGTGACCGAGAGCAGCCTGCCCCGGCGATCCATGATGTCGCCGCGAACCGCTGCGTCACGCTGCGTGCTCATCCGCGTGCCCACGGTCTGCGCAAGCTCGACGGGCGGCCGAAGCTGTAGCTGCAGCACGCGAGCAAACATCACCACCAACGCCGCCGAAATGAACGAGACCACCACGAGTCCGGTGATATTGACCCGCGTCAGAGTCGGCGAACCAGAACCGGGCACAGGCCCGCCAAAGGTGCTCATGTCAATCTCCCTGTTCTGTATCCGTGCGATTCGGGCCAGTGCCACTATCCCGCCCGGCTGTCATTGCGTGCCAGCGGGCTTTGGCGCCTTGCCCTTGGGCGTGTTTTCAGCGACGATCCAGGATCCCGACTCCGGATTCATGGCCGGTGCCGCTCCATTCCCGCCTTCGTTCGGAAGAATCAGCGGATGGAACTTGGTGACACCTGCCGACATCGTGCCAACGTGCTCGGGCGTCACAAGCTCGGCAATCCTGGACCGAACCGTCCACAAATCCTGATCGTGTCGCTGGATGCGCAGCTGCGCCGACGCCAGCTCGTTCGCCACCGCGATCGTCGAGTGCCGAAGCGAGAGCAGCGCACACGCCGTCGCCGCAAAGGTCAGGATGACAAGCGAGAGTTTCGCGAACACAGCACGCATTCCTTCCGACAGAATCTGTTCACTTGCCCTTGGGAACCTTCAGCTCCTGACCCACCTTCAACTCATCCTCATGCCCCACCAGCGCGGGGTTCAGCTCCAGCACCGTCTTGGCGCTCGCATTGACCTTACGGCCGATCGCCGACAGCGTGTCGCCGGGCTGAACCTTGTACACCACCGTCGTCGCCATCGCGTTCATGATCGGTGCCTCGGGCTTGCTCGCCGCCGGTGCACCGATGTTC
>JAYVUC010000023.1:0-13217 GCA_043788295.1 Phycisphaerales bacterium | reverse complement strand
CGTCGATGTTGTCCAGCAGGTGGACCAGGATCGCCTCGGGCGTCATGGGCACGCGGGCCGCTCCGTGTTCCGGCAGGCCATGGTGGCTCAGGATGATGTGCTGCAGCACCATCGTCGCGTTCGCTGGCAGCCGCTGCCCCGTGTCGCGCATCACCTGCTGTGCCTTGTCGTGCAGCATGATCGCCCCGTCCACAATGTGCCCGATCAATTCGCCCCGGTCGGTGTACGTGAACGCACGGTCAAACGCCAGCTCGCGCGTCTTGCCAAGGTCGTGCAGAAACAGGCCCATGATGACCAGATCGCGGTTGATCTTCGGGTAGAGCGGACAGATCACGTTAGCAAGATTGACCAGGCTCAGCGTGTGCTCGAGAAGGCCGCCCAGGCACGCGTGGTGCGCACTCTTCGCCGCCGGGCAGGCACGCAATTGCTCCATCAGGTACGCATCGTTCAGGTAAACCTGCGCCAGGGCCTTCATCGCGGGGTGCTGAAGTGTGCCCAGCAGCGTGGTCAGCTCCGCGAACATCTCGGGCGCAGGGCGCGCCGAGCTGGGCAGAAGATCGCGCATCTCCTCGGGCGACGGGTCGGCGGGCTCCATCGTCTGAATAATGAGCTGCATCTCGCCCTGATACTTCTGCGTCTCGCCCTGGATGAGCGCGAAACCCTCGGTCGGCATGCGCGAAAGAATCGACTCGTCCACAGACCACATTCGAGCCGTCATCTCGCCGGTCTTGTCGCCCACAAGGCAGCGGAGATAAGGCTTGTCGCTCCGCGTTCGGCCAAGCTGCGCGTTGCTGAACGAGAACGTCCCCTCAACCCGCTCCGAAGGCTGCAAGTCGGCGATGAACCGGCGCGTGGGCAGGGAATTGGAGAATCCAGAGGGCATCGGAGTGGCGGCTGGGCTGGTCGTGTTTGGTTGTGTGGGCATGAGCCCCATCGTAGACGGCCAAAAACAACGAGCCCGACGATCGGGCTCGCGTGTCGATCGACCTGATCAGAATCTCAATCCGCGAACCAGGCGTCCTTCAGGTCCACTATCGTGCCGCCCGCCGCATTGCCTCCCGCGTACATACGCAGGTAGTTGTTGACGTTCTTGTCGGGCCCGTCACCCACGAGCGAGTCGGCATCGGGCGTGCGGGCCTTGTCATTCTCGTTGGCAAAGAGGTTGTCGAACTGCGTCCGATGGGCCGGGTCAAGATCCTTGAAGGAGAACGGATTTCCCTCAGGATCGGGCCTGGTCTCAAAGTTCACATGGTTGTCGTTGTAGGCGATGTTCCCTTCCCATGTGTTCCGCCCGCCGTGGATCAGGAGCGTGTTGGAGACCGTTGCCGGCCGGTTGCCCGCCGCATATGACATCGCATCTTTGGGCGGCTTTGCCGAAAGCATCCAGGTGCCCGTCGCACCGCTCTGCAGGTCGTACCAGGGCCCGCGATTGCCCAGGATCGCCTCGGTCGCCTGGAAGGTGTTGCCCCATATCTTCTTGCGCCCGCCAAACGGCATCGCGTGCGCGTAGGAGAAGTTGCCCCCGTCCTCGGCCTTGCACCCCTGATACCCGTTCGAGGGAGGCCCCTTGAAGGCCGGATCCCAGAGCGCGAGCTTCTTGTTGCCCATCGCGGCTTTGGGGTCAGAGTACTCAAAGTCCGGGTCCATCTTGATGTCGCCGTTGGATTCCGCAGGGCTTATGCAAATCTCCGGCCCGAAAAAGGTGCCATAGACAAGGATCGAGATGATGTTTTTAGTCTGGTTCTTGAGCCCCGCATCCTCACCTTCGGCGAGTTTGACGGAGTGGCTGCCCTTGTCGAGCACCGACGGGAGCGGGTATACATCGCCGTTGTTCTGTGCGAAGAGGATGAGCCCCTGGGCAATACCCCGCACGTTCGCCGCGTCCTTGATCTGCCTCGCCAAACCACGTGATCTGCCCAGTGCCGGTAGCATAATGCCAACCAGGCCGGCGATCACCGCCACCGCGATCAACAGCTCGAGAATCGTGAATCCACGTCGGGACCTCATGTTGCACCGCCCTTCATGCATCAACCAAAGGCTGGCCTCGTCCCGGCAACCACGCCGATCGGCCAAGCCTCCCGAACCGTTCCACTATACCGGGGAAGTAATCGGCGGTGGCAGCACCGCCCGAGGCGATAGAATGTGCCAATGCGGGAACAGTCCACCATCTCCGTGAACTTCGGCAAGCCCATGCCCCTCTTCCCGCTCGACACCGTGGCCCTCATGCCCCAGCAGCGACTGGGCATGCACATCTTCGAGCCCAGGTACCGTCAGATGGTCGATCGCGTGCTCGAAGGCTCCTGCCAGTTCGCAACCGCGACCTTCGAGGGCAAACGCTGGCAGCAGGAATATCACGCCCGCCCGCCCATCCTGCCCGCCGTCTGCGTCGGACAGATCGTTAGCCACAACAAGCTCGACGACGGACGCTACAACCTGTTGCTCCACGGCGTCTGCCGCGCGAAAATCATTTCCGAGACGCCCCCAGCCGACGGCCGCTTGTATCGTGAGGTGATGCTCGAGCCCATCGGTCTGGGAATGGACGACGTAGAGGACGACGAACGCATCACATCGCTACGGGCTCACGTGCAGGCCTCTCTCGCGGGTGGCCCGTTGCAACAACTCCGCGAGGCGGCCGAAATGCTCCAGGTGACGCAAAATCCCAACATCCCCGGTACCGCCATCGTCGAGCTGCTTTCGGCGACCATCGTCAACGATTTTCCCACCAAATACCAGCTGCTGGCTGAGGGTGATGCTGCCGCCCGCGCCCAGATTGTCGAGGATCAGGTCTCTAATCTGGAGGGCCTCATCTTGCGTGCCCGGCGCAACGCCCCTGCGCAGGCCCCCAAGGGCTGCTGGTGGAATTAGCCCGAGAAGCAACGAGAGGCCATGAGTTCGCAACGTGTACGGTATTCGGGGTGATTTGGTGGAACTCGGGCGCAGGTTTCGCGTAGTATGTACTAGCTTGGTGGAGAAGATCCGCCGATGTCAGTTGTTGAAGCACGTTCCAAGGAGCCTGCCATGGGAATGAACAAGTTCAACACCACTCGTGTCCGTACCGGTAGCGTTGTGGCGTTGCTCGCGACTGTGACGCTCGGACTGGGCGGGTGCAACAACGCGCTGCAGGGTGGCATGACTGGCGCGGGGCTCGGTGCGCTGGGCGGCATGGCCGTCGGCAGCGCGTTCGGGCACATGGGCCGCGGGGCCGCGGTTGGTGCCGCACTGGGCGCGATCGGCGGCGCGATCCAGGGCGATCAGAATGAACGCAACGCGCACCGCTGAACCTTCGTCACAGATTCCACTCTCGGTATGATCAGCCGCCCTCAAAGGCCCTGACAAAGTCGTCGTAGTCGAAGAAGTCGACCGCGCCGTCGCCGTTGAAGTCCGCCGTCTTGCCGGGCGGGCACGCGCCTCCCTCGAAGCACACAACAAAGTCGTCGTAGTCGAAGAAGTCGACCGCGCCGTCGCCGTTGAAATCGGCCGGGTCGGGAGGGCACCCGCCGATCGTGACCAGGAAGTCATCGACGCCAGCCTCGATGATCGTGCCCGTCAGATCGCGGGCGATGAACCGCACCTTCATCAACGCTGTGGGCGTCACCACACTGGCAATGCGGAACTCGCGGAACGCCCACGCGCCGGTGCTCTGGCCCACGATTTCCAGCGAGTGCCACGTCGCCCCGTTATTGTTGGAGATGTCGATGAGCAGCGTGTTGCTGCTGGGCGAGCCGGTCGGGTTGTTGGCATACCAGAGCCAATAGCTCACATACGCCTCGCCGCTCGCGCCCGCACCGGAAAGCGCGGAAAAGCTCGGCGAGACAAGCGTGGTGGTTCCGTTGTCGATGTCGTACGTCCCGATGCCCGACCCGGCCCGCCCGTCGGTGATAAAGCATCGCGTCCCGGCAACCGAGTGGTCCTGACCCGGTTGGGCCTGGGTTGCGAAGGGCACCGCGTTCTCCCACCGGCCCGTGGTCGCGTTGTCGCCTGCGGCGCTGAGTGTCCATCCTCCCACCGCCTCGCAGTGGTCGTCGAGCACGACGGTCGTTTGCACCGCGTTCACCGAGAAAGTCTGCGTCGGCGCGAGATCGGAGAACGAGGCGACACGCCCGGTGGTGTCGGACGCGTTGAACCAGTATGAAATCGTCCGGCCACACGCGACAGGCGGGAGTGTGGCGCGATAGACGCCCGCGCCGATCGACGTGAGTTGGGCCATACCAGCGTTCGAGCCCGGCGAGACGGTCCAGTGAACCATCGGCGAGGCGGGATTGAGCGTGAAGCCTCGGGCCGCCTCGATCTTGATATCCAGCACCGCCGCGGTGTCGGCGGGAACGCTCGCCGGTTGCGCGGAGACGAACGAGAAATGCACCGGCGCAACGGTGTAGAGTCCAAACGCCTTGGCCAGCGCCCAATTCTCCTGCGCGTTGGGCAGAATCTGGTCAGCCGGAAGTGCGAATCCGTTCTGCCCCTGGTCCCGCAGCTCAACTCCGTAGCCGTAGCCGCCGAACTGCCCGTAGGAATAATCGCTTGCGGTCCCGCTGGCGATGTAGATGGTGGTCGCGGTGGGGCCCGCAGCGTATTGGAACCCATGGACGCCCTGGACCGCTGCCTGGATGATCAGATTCAACCGATCAAAGTCGGCGGCGTCTGGCGGGAGCTGTGCGGTGTATCCCCATGGTGAAAGGATGAGCTGCGAGTAGCTGTGGAAGTCGATGCTTGCCCGAACGCGGGCCTCGGCGATCATCATGTTTCGCACGACCTGGGTCTCGGGCTCGCTGAAGGGCGCTGGGCCACGGTAGGTGTCGCTGGATGTCGAGGGGCTGGATCCGTCGTTGCCGCCCCAACCGACGCTCCAGTTGCGGTTGAGGTCGATGCCGAACGTCCCGTCCCCGTTGTTGCGGCGGTTCTTGCGCCAGAACCTGTTGCCGGCGGTCCACGTGAACTCGTACCCATCGGGGTTGACGACGGGAACGACAAGGATCTCCGCCGAATCCAGAAGCGCACGGACTCGGGGATCACTCGCGTATTGTGTCGTCAACTGCTCGGCGATGTACATCACGGTCATCGGGCTGACCCATTCACGCGCGTGCTGGCAGCCGTTGAACATGATCTGAGGGCGGCCCGAGCGCGGATTACCAGGCTGATCGGGGCCTGAGATGCGGATCATCCGCATCGCCCTGCCCTCCAGCGAGTTGCCGATGGTGGAGACCGCCGCAAGCTCGGGGTGGGCTGCCGCAAGCTCGCCGACCTTTGCGTTGATCTCGGCGAGGGTGCGATAGGTCGCGTACCACGCGTCATCGCGGGCGAGGTGCGTCGCCGCAATCTGCGCCTCCTCCGCGTCCACGAGCACCTGCAGGTCGGGGATCAGCACGACATACGGGATCGCCAACTGGTCGAGCAGGTCGGTCTTGCCCGGGGCGAGCTGCACGTCCACCTGGCCCATCCCCACCCGGTGCGACCAGAACGAATCCGCGACGGCCGAGAGTTGCAAGAGCTGCTGGGGCGTGGTGATCTCGACCCGCACCACCTTCTGGCCCGCGTATGGGTGGAGTGGGCCGATTTGGGCCTGGACAAGTGAGACCACGGAAAGTGAGATGCCGATGATGAGGCGGGGCAGGAACATGCGGGTCTCCAGGTAGCCGAGTGTGGATCGTTTCCCCAGCATACCACGGCTCGCGGAATTGCAGTGAACAAATCTGCGGCCATCCGCACGAATCCCTATCGTGCCGAAGGGAACCCGGGCCAGAGGGGTATTTCCGGCGACCCGAAACCCTTTCTCCGATTGAACCGTCGTGCTACAGTGTGGGTTCCCCCAACCGTTCCAAACGGGCGGAACAGGCCAGTTTATCGTTGTCGTACTCCTCACAGCGAGCCCCAATTAGCGAGACCCTTGCGTCATGACCACCGTCTCAAAGCTCCCAAAGAACGTCAAGCTCGATTTCACCAGCCCCATCTTCGACGAGCTGGGTTTCCCCACCGACCCCAACAACCTGTACCGCCAGACTGTCGGCTCCATGCTCCAGGGGGCTGAGTTGATGGGGCTCCCGCACCGGATCCAGATCATCCTCGCTCAGCCCAAGAACGAGATCATGGTCAACTTCCCCGTGCTCATGGACGACGGGACCTACAAGCTCTTCAAAGGCTACCGCGTGCAGCACAACAACGCGGCCGGCCCCTTCAAGGGCGGCATCCGCTACCACCACGACGTTCACCTCGACGACGTGAAGTCCCTCGCTTTCCTCATGACCATGAAGTGCTCGCTCACCCGCCTTCCCTACGGCGGCGGCAAGGGCGGCGTGAAGTGCGACCCGCGCAAGCTGTCGCCCGGTGAATTGCAGCGCGTCACGCGCCGCTTCACCGCCGCCATCGCCCACGACATCGGGCCCGACTACGACATCCCAGCCCCTGACGTGAACACCAACGCCCAGACGATGGCGTGGATGGCCGACACATATTCGAGCATCACCGAAGGCTCGGGCAAGGACGGAATGGCCGTCGTCACCGGCAAGCCCGTCGAGATAGGCGGCTCGGTCGGCCGCGAGAAGGCAACCGGCCAGGGCGTCATCGACGTGCTGCTCGAGATGCTCCCCGAGATGAAGATCGACGTGAAGGGATGCACGTTCAGCGTCCTGGGCTTCGGGAACGTGGGCTCCTGGTCGGGTAAGATTTTCCAGCAGCACGGGGCGAAAATGCTGGCCGTCGCCGATCACACCGGCGCGATCCGCAACGACAAGGGCATCAACGCCGACGACCTGGCCGAGCACGTGACCAAGCACGGCGGCGTGTCGGGGTACAAGCAGGCGACCGCCGTCACCAACGAAGAGTTCTACAAGACCAAGGTCGATGTCTTCATCCCCTGCGCACTCGAGCAGATGATCAAAGAGCAGCAGGCCCAGTGGCTCGACTGCAAGGTCGTCGCCGAGGGTGCAAACGCCCCCACGACCCCGGCGGGCGAGCGCGTTCTCATGTCCCGAGGCATCGAGATCCTCCCCGCCATCCTCTGCAACGCCGGGGGCGTGACCGTCTCATACTTCGAGTGGGTGCAGAACAAGACCTCCACCTCGTGGGACATCGAGGACGTGGACAAGAAGCTCAACCAGCACATGGTCATGTCCGCACGCCGAACCAAGCTCGCGCGCCAGCGATACGAGTGCGACATGCGGACCGCCGCATACATCGCCGCCCTCGACAACCTCAACAAGATATACGCCGCCCGCGGTATCTGGCCGTAATTCCTTCAGAGTCCGACACGCGAGCGAGGGTGGGCGCGGGGCGATCGTTCGTGGCCGAATGACATGAGCGTGTACGGCAGTGGGCGCGTCGTTGACCGCGAATGCTGTCCTGTGACGAATGCTCGCCAGCGGGTCGGGCACTGAACCACCCGGCTTGCGCCGGGGGCTCTGAATGGCGAAGCTTCGCGACGATTCGGCAGGCCTCTTCGTCGGTGTGAGTACACGATGCAACGGGAATCGGTATGAAAACCGCCGTGGCAGGCGCCACAGCGGTTCGTGAGCAGTCAGGTTTCGATCAATACCCGCGATCAGCGGCGGCGGAGGCCCTGAGCGGCGACGCCCAGCAGGGCGAGCGACGAGGGCGCGGGGACGAGGTGCCCAGCGGTCTTGTCGGAGCCGCCGTTGTCAAAGCCACGGTAGCGGACAGCAAAGTTGATGGAGCTGGGTCCGCTGATGAAGCTGGCGGCAGTCCGTGAGGCGGCATCGGGGCCCGTCACGTTGAACGTGAAGACGCCGGTGGCGCCGCGAACGATGCCGGTGTTGGGAGAGCCGCTGCCGAGCCAGCTGCCACCCATGGCAGCGCCGGCCTCAAAGGTTCCAAATGGCGAGGCCGAGGGGCTCGTGCCAAGGTCGGAGAAGGCCGAGTGCGTCTTGGTGACCAGCACAGCCGTCGCGTTGCCGTCGATGTTGAACATAAAGCCGGTGATCTTGCCACCCGCAGCCGAGGCCAAGTTGTTGGTCAGCGTCACAGTCAGAGTGCTGCCCGTGTAGTCAAGGCTTCCGGAAAAGGAGCCGAGCCCTTCGATCCCAAAGCCCGCGCTGTCGATCAGAATCATGCTCGCGCTGGCCGTGGACGTGAATGCGCCGACAGCCAAAGCCGCGGTACCAAAAAACGCAATTCTCATTCTCTCTCTCCCGTTACACCCGTCGGATGACGGCGCGCTATCCTTGTCTTGCTGCGAGGTTGGGCGGAAACCAAAACCAGGCAACCTCAAACTGTCATCAGCGAACAATGTACTTGAAGAAAGCGCTCAGCACCGATTTACGTGTACACTTTTCGTCAATATTAATTTGGGGACGTGGTTCAGCCGGCTTTAGGCAAGTGGGGCCATTGGGATTGGTAACTGTTTGTGTTAGTATGGGTAGTTATTTCTATCCAAAGGAAACTCCCGCTCGTCCGCCATTATCGGGCGGCGATGGTGGCGGCGACCGCACAAATCACACTCCAACTGCGGCCTTGGGCTCGCGGATCGACGGCGTTCGCTGGCCCAGCGGCCTCGTGATCTCAACGACCAGCGTGTCGTCCTCGGCCGGGCCGCTGCGGTGAGAATCGACGGCCTGGATGATTGTGCGTGCCCAGAGCCCGCAGAGATCGTCCATGGACTTGCTGGAAAAGCTTCTGCGTGCGAGCAGCGCGACGTGGGCGGGGTTGCTGGCGACGATCCCGCGCATTCCCTTGGTGCCCAGCATCCGCCCCGACTGGTCGCGTGCTTCCATCGCGCCGTCGGTGAACGCAACAAGCGCGTCGCCGGGGCCGAACTTGATCGACTGCTGTGCCGGGTCAAACTCGGCGTGCGGGCTCACTCCAAGCAGAATGGCCGTGGATTCCATGTCGTGTACCGTGCCGTCGATGGCGCGGATGAACGCGGGCGGGTGCCCCGCGCTGGCGAAGTCGATCGTGTCGGCGTCACAATTGACACGGAAGCACAGGGCTGTTGCAAAGACCGAGTGCTTCGAGAGCGTCAGGTGGATGTAACGATTGAGGAGTCGCAGCACCTCGCCCGGCTCGGCCTCGGGGTTCTCGCCGAACACGCGCTCAAGCTCGCCGTGCAGACGGTTGACGGTGAGTGCAGCGGAGATGCCGTGCCCTGTTACATCGACGAGCACGACATTGAGCACGCGGCCGTCTTGATCAGGGCAGCACTGTGCGAAGACAAAGTCACCGCCGATCGCACGCATGGGCTCGTACTCGTACCAGAATCGCACGGGGCCTGAGGTGATGGCCTGCGGAAAAATCGCCTCGTGGATCTTACGGGCGTCGAGCAGCTCGCGCCGGAACTCGCCGTAGCGACGCGAGAGCATCGAGATCTTGTACTGATCCAGACGCCGCGTATGCTTGAGCCACGAGATGAGCGTGCCCGGGAGTGCGGCGAGCGGCGTCATAGCGATGCCGATCCACGCGTCGGTGCCCAGGTGATCGCTGGCGATCACCTGCACCGTCGCGTGCATGAGAGCGACCGCGAGCATGGGCCGAAGCGCCTGCATGGGCGACCAGGGCAGGAATCCGGCCGCCACCGCGTGGGTGAGCATGACCTTCCACACGGGCCAGCTATCGGGCACGACGCCCGCGGCGAGCGTGCGAACCACACCCTCGGCGATGATGAGCATGATCGAGATTGTGAGAAGGCGCGACCTGGGGATTCGCACGTTGAGGACGACCGCCCAGACCGAGCCATACAAGATCAGCACGCACGCGTCGGCGACCAGCGAGACGATCCACTGCGCCGAAGTCCAGTTGAGCGGCGTGCCCAGCAGGGGGAGCGAGAGCGTCAGCAGGTTGTGCCGCATGAGCAGCGAGCCGCCCCAGCGAAGCAGGACGAGTGCAACAGCGATCCAACCCCAGAGCTTGAGGAATCGGGCAAGCCGTCGGCCCAGGAGCGCGGTGGTGTCGGCCTCGAACTCGCTTCGAAACTCGCTGGTGTACAGGGATGTCTGGTGTTTTTTCTTCAACGGTGCTTCGGTCGATTGTGCCGCGCTTTGGTTTCACGCATCGGCGCGGTTTGCGCCTGGGATCCAGAGTACATCATGCCGCCCCCCGTTGTTCGCCAGACGAGCCAGTACGAACAGAAGATCGCTCAGCCGATTGAGGTAACGAACGGCCTCCGCACTTGTTGCAGCCGGCTCGCGCGCGTGCAATGTGACCGTGAGCCGTTCGGCACGCCGCACGACCGTGCGGGCCTGATGGAGCGCAACCGCTGCGCCAGACCCGCCCGGCAGGACAAAGCTTGTCAGCGGTGCAAGATCGGCGTTGTACCGGTCGATCGCGTGCTCCAACCGGTCGGTTTGCGACGGCAAAACTCGAAGCTGTGGCCCAGGGTTACCGTTGGCCCTGATCGGGGTAGCCAAATCCGCCCCGAGGTCGAAAAGATCTTGCTGGACACTCTTCAGGAAGGTGGAGACTTCTGCCAGCGGGCCGCCCGCGCGGTCGCACTCCAGCACGGCCGCACCGACGAACGCGTTGGCCTCGTCCACGGTGCCATAGGACTCAACGCGCGGGTCGTCCTTGCGAACACGGTCGGTGCCGACGAGCCCGGTGGTGCCATCATCGCCGGTGCGGGTGTAAATCTTGTTGAGTTTGACCATGGATGTGCCCCCCCGATCTCCGGGAGGTGTACGGTAGGTCGGTTGCTGGAGGAACCTGATTCGATGACGCGGACCCCCATGAACAGCCAGTTGACGGGAGCAGAGACGCGCACGCCCCGCAGGCCAGTCACGCGCGGGATGACGAAATCTTGGGCCTGCCGGGAGGTTGAAGGGGGCGTTGAACGCCCGCCGCTTCTGGCCCGGTTGCTCGCTGTGCGTGGGCTGGATGCGAGCGCGGCTGCTGTGTTCCTTGAACCCAGCCTCTTGCAGATGCACAACCCGTCGCTCATGCCCGACATGGACCGGGCGGCCGAGCGATTGATCGCGGCGGCACGCGCGGGCGAGCGCATTGTGATCTACGGCGACTACGACGTGGACGGGATCTCTGCGACGGCGGTGCTGTTCCACATGCTGCGGCATATCGCTCCCGGCGCAAATGTAGCGACGTATGTCCCGCACAGGCTCGATGAGGGATACGGGCTCAACGAAGAGGCGATCATCGCGCTGGCGGGCGAGGGAGCCCGGGTGATTGTTACGGTGGATTGCGGCGTGACAGCCGTTGGTCCTGCGCTCGCGGCGAAGCGTGCGGGCGTCGCCCTCATCATCACCGATCACCACACCCCGCCCGCGACCATGGCGGAGTTGCCGGACGCGTTCGCTGTCGTTCATCCGCGCCGGCCCGATTCCCAGTATCCGTTCGGTGACCTGAGCGGGTCGGGCGTCGCGTACAAGCTCGCGTGGCGGCTCGCAACGATGTCCTGCGGATCGGACAAGGTACCAGCCGCGACCCGGACACTCTTGCTTGAACTCCTGGGCCTGGCGTCGCTCGGGGTGATCGCCGACATTGTGCCGCTCGTTGGCGAGAATCGCGTGATGGCGCGGTTCGGGCTCTCGCGCATCCGCGGCTCGTCAAATATCGGCCTCAATGCCCTTGTCGCCGCGTCGGGGCTCGATGGCGAGAATGTGCAGGCCGACGACGTCGGATTTCGCCTCGGGCCCAGGCTCAACGCGTGCGGCCGCCTGGGCCACGCGAAAGAAGCCGTCGAGCTACTGACGGTTGCCAGCCCCGGGCGGGCGGCCGAGATCGCAAAGATGCTGACGCGGCTCAACGACGATCGGCGCGGTATCGAGCGGGCGATTGCTGATCAGGCCGCCTCGCTCGCCACAGAACGCGGCATGACCGGCGACGATCGTCGGGCGATCGTCCTCTCACACACGGACTGGCACAAGGGCGTCGTCGGCATCGCGTGCTCGCGTCTCGTCGGGCTCTTCGCACGCCCCACGATCCTCATGCAAACGCACGCAGGCGAAGGCGGTGGGGGAGAGTGCCACGGCTCGGGCCGCTCAATCGACGGGTTCAATCTCCATGCCGCGCTCGCGCAGTGCAAGCACCTGCTGCTGGGGTTCGGCGGTCACGACATGGCGGCCGGGGTGCGGGTGAGCGTCGATCGTCTCGACGAGTTCACCGAGGCGTTCACCGCGATTGCCAACAGCTCGCTCGCGCCCGAAGACCTCGTGCCCGTGCTCAACTACGACACCCGCGCAACGCTCGACGAATTGACCCTCGACGCTGTGAACGGGCTCCTGAGGCTCGCCCCCTTTGGCCGCGATAATCCAAGGCCCCGTCTCCGCATCGACGACGCGATGTTGCAGGATCGCGTGAAACTCATGGGAGCCAGCGGCGAGCACGCCAGCCTCTCGCTTCGCGCGGGCGGGCACATCATGCGTGTCGTCGCGTTCGGGTGGGGCGCACGACTCGCCGACGCACGCGGCAGGGCACGCTGTGATCTCGTGGTGGAACCCAAGGTGTCAAAGTGGAACGGGCGCGAGTCGGTCGAGGCCGAACTGGTCGATATCGCGTGGCGGCCTTGACACTGGGGTTAGCGGGCGTGGTCAGACCCTATGATGGGCGCGGGTGTGATGGGCTTTGGCCTCCTTCACCATCGCTTCAACGTATTTCTCAAAGTCGTCGTGCAGAATCTTGAGCGAGCGGCTGTGGAACATCGCCTGAAAGCTCTGCTCGGTGGCGATCTCCTTCATCCGGCTCTCCCAGCTCACGAAATAGTCGCGTGGCAGGAGCCCCTCGCGGTGGCTGAACCAGACGATCTCGAAGACCGAGAGCTGCATGAGATTGAAGAAATACTCTCGGATCTCCCGCTCATCGAGCCGCCCCTCGACGTCGTGGGCGTAGACGTACGCGAGCTTGGGGTCGTTCACACGCATCTCGCGAAGGTGCATCTGCAGCTCGACCATCTTGGTGAAGTTGCCCACATGGGCGACGCTGCGCCAATGCCGGAACTGCAGCCCGGCAAAGATGAGGCCTGAGGCGATGAGCACGGAGGAGGCGGACTGAATGATGACTTGGAGGGTCGGGAGGTCCATGGACCATCGTTGGCGCAGGAAGCGAGGGTGGCGAGGGTGAGGCCCGGGGGGATGTGCGTGTGAGCGAGAAAGGCGGGATGCCGACCTCTCTGATTGGGTCATGGCTCCGATGAGCTTGGAGCCTGATGAAGGGAAGGCGTGATACGGATCATCCCTCTATCGCAGGCGTGAGATATGGGCAGCCGCAGACCGAGCGGATGGTCTCGGGGGTGAGTTGCTGCCAGGCATCTGCTCCGGCGTCGAGCAGAT
>JAYVUC010000022.1:0-15217 GCA_043788295.1 Phycisphaerales bacterium | reverse complement strand
CCGCCGATGCCGCCCATGACAAAGTGCCCCAGAATCCGCATGACCTCCTGCGTGGGCAGCTCTACGGTTTCTTTGCTGATGAAGATGATGAATGTGGTTTCGGCCAGTGCAGCACCGATGCCGACGAACGTGCCGTACATGATGCCGTCGATCGCCTCGTGGAAATGCCATGGAATGAGGCGCCACATCACGAAGACCACCACGAGCTTTGCGGCCTCTTCCATCAGTGCTGCCTTGCCCGCGAAATAGGCTCTTCCCGCCAGGTTCGCGTTCAATGCGGAGTCCGGCTCGATCGCGGTGAGTCGCACCTGCGCCCAAAGCGCGATCGACATCGCCAGTGCGCCAAGCACCACGCTCAGGGCGATGAACCAGCGGGGCTCGGGGTTGAAGCGGTCGTGCCGCCTCACGCGAATGATGGTCCACAGCCCGATCAGGCCCGCGAATACACTCAGCATGACGTTGTGGGCCTGCACCCGCGCAGGATACCACAGGCAGGGCAATGGCAGCCTCCAGGATGAATATCGTCCCGTTGTTCGGCTTTGTGCCGGGTGATGAAACTCGCGCCGCGACATGCCTAACAATGTGGCATCGGGGGTTGCAAGCCCCCCCCACCTCGTGGGAGATGCAGCATGGCCGACGGCACAGTTCACGAGATCCTCCGCTCCGACTTGTCGGGCTGGGTTGTCTTTAGCCTGTTCATCATCACGATCGTGGTGATCAAGTCGCTCACGTCGGTGGTCAAATCGCTCGCCCGTGAGCGCACCCGCCGCGAGATCGCCGCGTACATCGCCGAGGGCACCATGACACCCGAGCAGGGCGAGCGCATGATGACCGTGGGACGCAAGGACGACTAAGCACGCCGCCGACGGCATGGGAGACTTTCGATGATGGTTCAACAGACCCTGCTCGCTTCCGACGACATGATTCCCGCGATGGCGATCCTGATTGGCGGCGCGATCGTGCTCAGTTGGACGATCGGCAGCGCGATCCGCAAGTCGTCGGCGGTGAAGCAGCGGGAGATCAGCCGTCGCGAGATTGCCGCCTATGTCGCCGAGGGCTCGATGACCCCCGAGCAGGGCGAACGGCTTATGAACGCCGGCCCCGACGATATCGACAACGAGGATCTCCATAGCAGGATCGCCGACCATGTCGCCAACGGCTCGATGTCCCCGCAGGACGCCGAACGACTCATGCGGGCCGGGCGGTCGCCCAAGGCGGGCTAGAAACCAACTCCGGGCGACGGGTCGGCCGCGAACCTACCATATTGGCCAATACACGGAGTTCATTCCATGGCCAAAGGCCGTTTGATTTTCGAGGCGTCGCTGGTCGGTATTCTGGGCATCGCGGTGTTCGGCTCGACGCTCGCGCTGGTCAAGGGTCGAAGCGACCTCTCGTTTCTCGACCCGCTCATCGAGGTGAAATCCGCCCTCGCGCGGACGTACGTCGACGAGCTGAGCCCCGAGACGCTCCGCAAGATGCAGGAGGGCGCGATCACCGGCATGATCGAGGCCCTGGACGATCCGTACACCGTGTATGTCCCGCCCGCCGACACCGCTCAGTTCGAGAAAGATCTCACTGGCGAGTACGTGGGCATCGGGGCGCAGGTGCAAGTTTTCGACAGCTTCCTCACGATCGTGACCCCGCTGGAAGATTCTCCCGCATTTCGCGCGGGCGTGTTGCCCGACGACAAGGTGATCGAGATCGAGGGCGTCACCACCCGGGGGCTCACCGTCGAGCAGTGTGTTGAGAAGCTCGTGGGCAAGCCCGGAACAAACGTCACCATCACCATTGAACGCAAGGGCGAGAAGCTGCCCCCGCTGACGCTTGTCCGCGAGGCGATCAAGACCAAATCCGTCAAGGGGTTCCATCGCGTCGAGGGCGAGGCGGGCAAGTGGCAGTACACGATCGACGCGAAGCGCTCGATCGCGTACATCAGGCTGGAGCAGTTCACGCCCCGCCTGACCGAGGAACTGATCGAGGCGATCAAGAGCGCGGGCAATATGAAAGGGCTCGTGCTCGATGTGCGCGGGAATCCCGGCGGCTTGCTCGACGAGGCGATCACCATCGCCGATCTGTTCCTGAAAGACGGCGTGATCGTCTCGACGCGGGGTCGCGCGTTCAAGGAAGTCGTCGTCAAGGCCAGGGCACCCGGCACGCTCCCCGATTTCCCCATCGCAATCCTCATCAACGGGCAATCGGCCTCGGCGAGCGAGATTCTTGCCGGCGCGCTCGTTGAGAACAACCGGGCGGTCGCCGTGGGCTCGCGCACGTTCGGCAAGGGAAGCGTGCAGACCGTGAAGGGCATCCCCGTCGCAGACGCGGACGGGAACATCAAGAAGGGCGAGTTGAAGATGACCGAGCAGGGATATTACCTGCCCTCGGGCCGCAGCCTTTCGCGCAAGCACAACGCCAAGGATTGGGGCGTCGACGCCAGCAAGGGCTTCACGGTGCAGATGACCGACGAAGAAACGCTGGCACTCTTGAAGGTACGTCGCGACGAGTCAATCCTGCACGCGAGTGGCAAGGCCTTGCCCGACGCCAAGTGGAGCGACACGGACTGGGCTCTGGACCATCTCAAAGACCCGCAGCTTGCCGCTGCGGTCCACGCCGTGCAGACGAAGATCGACTCTGGTGAGTGGAAGCCCACCGGCACCGAAGGCCCGCAGATCTCGCAAGTTGGTGCCGATGAGCTGCAGAAGCTGCAGGCCGCACGCGACCGAATGCTGCGCGACCTGATCCGCATCGACCATCGCGCTGCGGAGTTGGAAAAGGGCCTCTCGATCGAGCAGGTCGTCAAGGGCAAGGATCTCTGGCCCGACTCGACCGACGTTTCGGGGGGCAAGGTCCAGGTCTTCGACAAGGATGGCAAGCTCGTCGCCACGCTCGACATCACCGGCAACTCGCTCGAGCGATGGCTTGTTGACGCCGACGTGAAAAAACACGAGGACAAGGACCCCAAGTGATTCTCCGATGCTGATCCTGGGGCTGGAGACCAGCTGCGACGAGACGGCCGCCTCGGTCGTTGTGGATGGTCGCCGTGTTCTCTCATCGGTGGTCGCAAGCCAGAACGATCTGCACGCCCGGTATGGCGGGGTCGTGCCCGAGCTGGCGAGCCGGGCGCACCTCGAAGCACTGGTTCCCGTCGTTGAGCACGCCGTCGCCGATGCGGGCGTGACACTCGCCGACCTGGACGCGATCGCGGTGGGCCATCGACCCGGGCTGATCGGCTCGCTGCTCGTGGGCGTCTCGGCGGCCAAGGCGCTGGCGTGGGGTTTGGGCAAGCCTCTGATCGGCGTGGACCACGTCCATTCGCACTTGTACGCCGGCAATCTGATCGCGCGCGAGGCGCCGCTGTCTCCTGAGCCACGATTTCCAGCGCTGGGACTGGTTGTCTCCGGCGGCCACACGTCGATTTATATCCTCCGCTCGTGGAACGATCTCCAGCGCCTTGGAGCGACGATCGACGACGCCGTGGGCGAAGCGTACGACAAGGCCGCGATGATTCTGGGCCTGCCACACCCCGGTGGGCCCAATCTTGACGCACTGGCGGCGACAGGCGGGGGCAACGACCGAGCTCTCGAGCTTCCAATCAGCCGCATCGCACCGGGCTCACTCGATTTTTCATTCAGCGGCCTCAAGACCGCCTTGCTCTACGCGGTGCGGGGCGTTCCGTTCACGCGGGGCAGTCCTGGCCGCCTTCCGCCTCCGCCGCCCGAGTCCCTGACGGATTCGCGTCGGGCCGATCTCGCGGCGTGCTTTCAGCGGGCCGCATGCGCCGCGGTGATGCTCAAGCTCACGCGAGCGTTTGACCAGCTTGCCCAGCGAGGCGATCAACCCCTTTCGCTGCTCACGGGCGGCGGCGTCACCGCCAACAGCAGGTTGCGTGCTCAATTGGCCGAGCGGGCGGCATCGTGGGGCGTGCCGCTCTTTCTGCCAGCGATGCAGTACTGCGTTGACAACGCCGCGATGATCGCGGGCCTGGGCGGCGAGTTGCTCAGGGCCGGTCGCGTTGCCGATCTCAATCTCCAGCCCGTACCGACCACCGCATGCTGAAACTGCCTTCCAACGCGACGATCCGCCGTCACCCGCTCGCCGGAGACGCGTCGTGACGCCGCTCCATCAAACCGGCCAGCACAAAGAGCCGGTGCCCTATCCTCACCCCGCGTGTTTCAGCGACGAGAAGCTGCTTGCCGGGTGCGATTTTTCAAAGGGCCGCGCTGGCGGCCCCGGCGGTCAGCATCGCAACAAGGTCGAGACGCTTGTATTGCTGCATCATCGCCAGACGGGCGTCGAGGCGCACGCGGGCGAGCGTCGCAGTGCGAGCGAGAACAAGGACGTCGCCCTCTTTCGTCTTCGTCTCGCGCTTGCGACGGAGATTCGCTGTGCCGTGCCCAAGGGCGACACCTACGGCGACGCGCGGAGTGAGCTCTGGCGTATCCGCTGCCCGGACACCGTGATCTCGTGCAATCCTTCGCACCGCGACTACCCATCGCTGCTCGCTGAGGCACTCGACAACGTGGCCGCCGGCGGGCACGACGAGTCGAAGGCAGCGGCCAGGCTCTGCTGCACGGCCTCACAGCTCGTGAAGCTGGTGAAGCAGCACGCACCGGCAATGGTGTGGTGGAACAACGAGCGGCGCGTATCAGGCCGTCACGCGCTTCGGTAGCGAACCACCAAGCGTCCCGGGCGCGACTCGAACGCGCGACCTGCCGCTTAGAAGGCGGCTGCTCTATCCAACTGAGCTACCGGGACCAGTGCCGTTCTAGGCCACTCCAAAGGATAGCTCTTGATGCCGGGCGGAGGTGGCAATCGCTGGAGAAACGATGGCGTGCGTTCGCTCTGCCAACACGAATCACGATCTCGACGCGATCAGCAGCAGAGGCCCACCCGACACCACCACGCCGCCCGGCTTTTCGCTTGTGATCGCGAACACGGTCGGATTGGTGACCCTGAGCCGCGAGGTGACTGGAATGATGACCTCACCGGAGGAAGTCACGTCGAACACGCCGCCGTCCACGGGGTGTGTGTCCCGCGCGGGGTCGACGATCCAGAGCTGGAACTGTCTCCTGGAGGGGTCGTTGGGGGCGATGCCCGAAAGGCGAAGGTAGCCGCGCTGTGCCTGATCGCTCCAGATGATCTCGGCGTGTGCGGGGGCGTACTCGCCCACGCCGGGGGAAAACGCGAGAGTCACGGTGTCGGCCGTGCGATGAAGCTGTGCCACAAGCTCGGTGGTCGGGTCTGGTGCGGGGCGTGTTCGAGCCGGAAATGCAACCAGCGCGGCCACAGCGAGGCAAGCTGCGGCGGTCAGGTATGCCAGCCTCCGCGAGCGTGCGATACGGGCGATGACCCCCCCGAAGGGCGCGTCGGTCTGTGCGTGCTTTGTGCTTGTGATGCTGCCCGCCTGCGTGCTGAAGTGGTCGCGTGCCTGCTGCATCAACGCCTGACGCAGTTGAGCGGTCAATGGTGCCGAGTCTTGCGATGAACGATCTTGATTGACCATGGCAAGCTCAAGTGCTGCAGCGAAACGCTCCGCGGCTCTTCGGGCCTTGGGGTCCAGTGTTACGAGCCTGTCCAGCTCGGCACGCTCTTCACGCTCGCAAGCGCCAGCGGCGTCGAGCGCCACCAGCTCGGCGAGACGAGAAGTGTGTGGGGAATTGATCATGTGATCGCCCCTTGTGTCGATTGTGGCGTGGCAGGGCCGTTGCCGCCCAGCGTCGGAAACAGCATGTCGCGCAGCCGGGCAAGCCCGCGCCTCAGGTTCGATTTGACGGTGCCCAGTGGGACGCCCGTTCGCTCGGCGATTTCCTGGTGCGACCAGCCCTGGCCGATTGCCATGCGGATCACGGTCTGCTGGTCGGTGTTCAATTGTTCGACGGCCAACGAGATGTGCGCGGCGTCATCATCGATGGTTCCCGCGGTCGAGCTCGAGTCCCTGATTGCGCGAGGTATATCCTCGTGGTAGAGCGCGTCCAGCGCGACGACGCCGCGTATGCGGCGCTGCTCCACGCGTCCGCGGTCGATGATCCGGCGTCGCGCGATCATCGCCACAAACGCACGAGCCGACGCGATTGTCGGGTCAAAGCGTGCCGCGTTCTTCCAGATTTCGATGAACACGTCCTGCACGGCGTCTTCTGCTTCCTGCGGGTTGACCATCAGCCTGCGCGCGAGCGACCAGACCAGCGGTCCGAAGCGATCAATGCACGCAGCAACCGCCACGGATTCGCCCGAGGCGCATCGAATCAGAATTGAGGAGTCATTGTCGATAAGATTTACCGCGAGGGTGTAGCGAGGTCTGCTGCAAACAAGGCTCGTGATAGTATGCCCACGAATCACCGCGTATCCCGCATCGTTTCGGCCATTGTGCCAAAGTCGATTCAACCTTTCCGAGAAACATGTACCAATGTGCGAAAGGCCATTTGTGATCGGGTGCATCGGGTCGCTGGAAACTTCCGAAACGCCCGGGCCTGAACGTCGCGGTACCGTAAGCCGCCCAAGTCCGGGCATCTGATCGTGCTGGGTCCGTGACCAGGGCGCGAGAAGCCGCAAAAGGAGTACCGTATGTTGATCGATCGTCGGGTCGTTGCGGGCATCATTGCCACGCTTGCTGTTGGAAGTGGGATGGTCGGTGCAGCCATGAAGGAATCAAGCCTCGCGGCCGCAATTTCCGCGGTGAATCAGGATGCGGGCACGATTGTCGACGTGGCCAAGAGCGCGGGGCAGTTCCGGACGATGCTCGATGCCGCCACAGCGGCGGGGCTCGTGGAAACGCTCAACGGAGCCGGCCCATTCACCATCTTTGCCCCTACTGATGAGGCCTTCGGAAAGCTCGATCAGCACGCTCTGAGCGACCTGCGCAAGCCCGAGAATCGCGAGCGTCTCAAGGCGATCCTCACCTATCACGTTGTGCCGGGGCGCATCGCCTGTGACGAGGCGATCAAGGCCGCCGTGGCAGGCGGAAATGCAACGACGGTGAACGGGCAGCGGGCGATGCTCACGTTGCGGGACGGCCGCCTGCGTATCGGCGATTCGTCGATCATCAAAGCCGACGTGGAGGCAACCAACGGCATCATCCATGTGATCGACAAGGTGTTGATCCCCGCGAAAGACGACCTGGCACAGACAGCCACCAAGGCTGGCCGGTTCAAGACGCTCCTCGTGGCGGCAAAGGCGGCAAGGCTTGTCGAAGCCCTGAAGGGCTCCTCGCCGCTCACGGTCTTCGCTCCGACGGATGAGGCGTTTGCGAAGTTGCCCGCGGGTCTGGTCGAACGTCTGGTCAAGCCGGAGCACCGCGAGACGCTCAAGGCGATCCTGCTCTATCACGTCGCCCAAGGAAGGGTCTACGCCGACCAGGCACTGGCGCAAGGAAGCGTCAAGTCGCTTCAGGGCTCATCGGGACCGATGTGAACGCCAGCAACGGGGTCATCCACCTGATTGACTCTGTGCTCATACCACCTGGGCTGAATCTGGATGGCCCCGGCACGTCCGCCCCTGCCGAATCCAGCGACGCCAAACCTGCCGATGCTAACACGGCAATGCGACTGAGCGGGGAGCGGCTCACGCCGGTGGAGTTGATCGACCTCGCTATCGAACGGGGCGTCCCGCAATTCAATGCGGGCAATGTGGTGGCGTGTGCCGCGATCTACGAGATAGCAACGCGGGCGATGCTTGCAAACGAGAACGCCGACGCGTCACGGGGCGGGCTGCCAGGCGAGGCTCGCACCGCGTTGCAGTTGGCGATCGAAAAAGCACGCGGCGAGTCGGACGCGACGGATCGCGCGTGGGCTTTGCGACGCGGGCTGGATGCCGCCCGGACAAGCGTGATGCCCGGCACGGGGCGATGACCTGTCGCCTCACCGGTACCGCGCACGGCGCAAGATCTCGAAAGCGGCTGGCCTGAGCTTGCATCCAGGGAAGTCGTGGTGAATGGGCTCTCGCTCCAAGCGGGGGCCCATTTCCGTGATTGCTCAGGAGACCATTCAATGGGCGCGGAGGGATTCGAACCCCCGTCAGAAACGGCTAATAAACGGGCTGTTTCCGATTCGGGCGGCAGCAATTCCGTCAACAATCAGGCATCCTCCGGTGTTTCTACGGGTGCGGTGACGCCCGCCGATCCCGAATTGTCGGCGATGGTCGCGGCGTGGGGAGGGCTGGCACCGGCCATGCGGGCGGCGGTTCTGGCGATGGTGAGGGCGGCAACGAACTGCGCCAACGGGCGAAGGCGGACGGTACCGACCTGCGGACTGTTCACACAATCGAACTGCGGCCCGCTGACAACCCCGACAACCCTGGCGAGCGGATCGACGTGGCGGTGATCGCAGACGCCCGGTACGTCTGGCGGCTATGGCTGGTGTGCCCCCGGTGCCAGTGTCGGCGGACTCACCTGTACGTCACACGAGCGGCGGCCCGGTGCCGGAAGCGCGCGGGTGTCACCTATGCGGAGAGTCGCTAGAACTCGCCGGAGTTGCCCGACCGCTGGGCGTGTCCGTGACTCGGCTGCGGGTCGAATCTTGCGGCGGATTCAGCATCCCAACTCGAACGCGACAACGAACGCGTCGTAGTCGAAGAAGTCCACGGCGGTGTCGTTGTTGAAGTCGGCGGAGGCACCGGGCGGGCATGTGCCTCCCTCGAAGCACTGGACGAACTCGTCGTAATCGAAGAAGTCCACAGCGCTGTCGTGATTGAAATCCGCCGGGCAAAGGCTGCCGGCAAGTACTGGGCGCACCTGGCCCACCGCGCGCCCTCCCAAGCCACCCGGCCGGCCATCGCCATCGGAACCGACGATGACCAGGTCCTGCGTCGTGAACTCATCGTCGACGTAGGCAGACACCAGCGCGATGGGGTTGGCCTCGCTGCCAACCAGATCGGGCCGAAGCGTGAACGCCAGATTTCCCCCCACCAGATCGTTGCGCAGGAACCGCACTCTGGTGACCCCGCCCGTCCTCACCGCCACGGCGATGTCGCGGTCGGTGTCGGCGGCGTCGGCCTTGAAGGCCGTGAGCGAGACCACCCCGTCGCCCGGGAACGTCGCGGGTTGCACGGGCAGATTGACCGCCGGCTGGAACGCCAGCACGAGCGGGTTGCTGCCCGTTGTGGTGTTCAGGATGACCGAGATTGAGCCGTCGGTGTTGCCCGTCAAAAGATCTGCACGTCCGTCGTCGTTGACGTCGCGGCACAGAATCTGGCCAGTTCCCACGCCGATGGCGATGGGAGCAAGGGCGGTGAAGTTGCCCGTCCCGTCGTTGCGCAGCAACGTGATGGCGGTCGCGGTCCGCGACCCGATGGCCAGGTTCATGCTGGTCACCCCGCCCTTGTCGGTGGTGGGGTTGCAGGGCTCGATGGTGTCGGGCTCATCGGGCACGTTGGGGTTGCTGGAGATCGACGAGATGCCCCCCGCGCCGTTGCCACGCAGGAGAGAGATGGTGCCGTCATTGTGGTTGGCGGTCGCGAGATCGACCTTGGTGTCGCCGTCCAAGTTGAACGCGGCAATGGCGACGGGGCGGTTGCCGACGGGAGTGACGCTGCCCGGTGCGTAAATATTAGAGCCCAGGTTGCGGATGATCGTGACGTCGTTGGAGCTCGCGTTGCAGACCGCGATGTCGAGGCGGTTGGCGCTTCCGCCCGTGTCGTCGAGGCGGGCCAGCACGATGCCGCGCGGGTCTTTGCCCACTGGTATTTGGATGATCTGCGCGTTGCTGAAGCCGTTCCATCCCGCGCCCGCGCCGCCCAGATTGCGGAATATCACGACGCTTCCGGCGTCATTGTCACCGTTGGAGACCGTGACCGCCAGGTCGAGCAGACCGTCACCATCGAGATCGCCCAGGGCGGCGGCGGTGGGGGTGCCTGGGATGGTGCGATTCTCCTGCGGCGAGAGATTGGGATCGTTGGAGAGTGGCAGCACGCCGAGGGTCACCTGCGTGCCCGCCTGGGGATAGGTCGCGTAGAGGAACTTGTCCGAGCCGATCGACGGGAAGAGAGCTACATCGAATCGGCCCTGCACGCCCCCCGTCGCGGTGACGAGCTGGTAGATTTCATTAGACGCAGGAATGTGGTTGGAGGTAAGGTCCACTTGCAGCAGGCCGCCGAGCTTGGCGATGCCGTGAACCACGACCTTGTCAAAGTTGCCGCTCGCGGGTGTGCCGGCGATCTCGGAGACAAGGCGGCCCGTGCTCGCGCCAAGATCAGGCAGCACGCCAACCTGCTCGTAGTTTCCGTTGATGGTGAGCGTGCCGGGCGAGTTGCCGGGGCGAAGGGCGCCGAAGTTCACGACATCGCCGTTGATGGTGCCGTTGCCCGAGAGCGTGCCGTTCTGGAAGAGGAAGATGCCAAAGCCGGCGCTGAGGGTTGCGCCGCTCGATACATTTACCTCGCCATTGTTGATCTGGAGGAAGAAGGGGACATCCCAGCGTGAGCCGGGGCCGGTGACTGTGACCTTTGAGCCATCGGACCCCGGCTGATCGCCCACGCCAGCGGTGCGGGTGACGAGTCGAGCGCCGCCATCGACAATCGCGGTGCCCTTGCCGAAGAAGCCGATGGACATGTCGTTGGTAACGCGGACGGTGGAGCCCACGCCACTGACGTGCAGATTGCCCTGAGAGCCAGCCTCGGTGCCCACAAGCGCCGAAAATGTCTGCAATGTGCCGCCGAAGACCGAGAGCGAGGCGAGGCTGGGCTTGTCGTCGCCGACGACCAGAGATGTGGAAGAGACGGATGCGAGCGACCAGGTGGAGCCACCGAGATTGAATCCGACGTCCCCTTGGCGAACCGTGGCGGTCTTTGCGGTCAGAAGGGCGGCGGTGGGAAAGTTCACGTCGTAGGTGGCGGCGAGGTCAAAGATCGTGTCGTGGGTCGCGTTTGGCACCGAAGGAATCCAATTGCCTTGGTAGGTGAAGTTGCCTCCGATGGGCGAGCGCCACTCGCGGACGCCGGGGCAAGCGAGGCAGTTGACCTGGGCTTCGTAACAGCCCCGATCGACGACAGGAGTGCCGCCATTTGGGAGCACCTGCGGATCATCTACAAAGCGGGGGAAGCCAAGAAGGTCGACGAAAATATCGAGGGGAACTGCCGAGGATTCGCCGGAGTCGATGGCCGGGGAGGGCGATATGAGACGGAGGTCTCCGTAGTCGTCATCGCAGTTACCGAACTGATCGACGGCCCCCCAGACGCCGTCAGGCCCGGGAAACGGCGCTCGTATGAAGTGTGGATCCAGGTCGTTGTTGCCCTCGCCCCCAAGAGTGTTGGTCCAACCCTGAACACTGGTTGTGCGGATGTCGTAGGACCCGGGCGGGTTGGCGCCGAACTGGGCACCCTCCACGCTTGAGCCTCCGTTGGTGTTTCCCCAAGCCAAGCAACTGCGAAAACGGGCAGCGCTAAAGGGTCCGGCAGTGAGCGCTAGGGCACCGAAGTTGGCCGATCCCGTGACATTTGCGACAACAGTGCAGTTAAACATGTTGTAACTGGCCCCGGAACTCGCCCCAATCGCGCCAGAGGTTGGTGCGGTATTACCGACGAACAGACAGTTCGTGATGGTGGCGACGGCTCCACTCGTGCAGTGCATCGCACCACCACCGGTAACCTCGTTTCCGGGAACGCCGGCTGAGTTGCCTAGAAACTGGCACTGGACAAAGTCCACGATCGCGTTATTGCGGGCATCGACGGCGCCGCCGAGATTGTCGGAATGGTTGCGGACAAACCGGCAACGCGTAAATTTCGCCGAACCGCCGCCTGCAGGACCCGCGTTGAAATGGACGGCTCCACCCAGCCCTCCATTGGTTGTGTTCTCAATGAAGTCGCAATCGACGAACCTCGATTGTCCTGGGCCACCATGATGGAACGCGCCTGCCGCGCCTGTCGCGGAGTTGGTCTGGAACACGCACCTCTCGAACAGGGGATAGGAAGGAGCGACAACGCGCACAACCGCGGCGCCGCCGACAAACGCTCGGTTAGCACGAAAAGTACAACTTCGAATCGCTGGCGACCCGGATGTTGTCAAGTAAAGTCCTGCGCCTTCGTCGCTGGTGGTGTGGCCCGCAGTAATCATGAAGCCATCGAGGACCGCTGTTTCTCCCACGCTGTCGCCGCTTACAACATGAAATGAGTTGTCGTCCAGACGGAGATCACCCAGATCATTCCCATTCAGGTCTCCCGACAGGATCGTCGGATTCGCGGCGATGTTTCGCTGCGAGAGGGCGGTCTCAGTCCCCGCGAACCCGCCGTAGATGGCGAGGTTATTCTGGAGTTGGAACGTCGCGGAGCGGGAGCCGCCCTGGCCGATCGGCGGCGAGGGCTTGTACGTGCCCGAGGCGACCCAGATTTCGTTCACGCCCCCGTTTGAGACGGCGGCAACTCGCAGGGCATCTGCGAGTGAGCCAAAGGGCGAGCTCCAGGACGACCCATTGCCGTTATCACCCGACCGGACGAAGACGCGGGCAAGAAAGGGCCGGCTCCTAAACTCATAGGGTCCAATGTCACAGACCAAGATTGCGTCATCGTTTCCATCCGCAACGCGAAAGTTGTGGGCAAGGTCGGTGATCTGTCCCGCCACAAGCAGGCTGTTCGAGCCGGTGTCCACGCACTGGGAGGTGGCCAAAAGGCTGAAATCACCTGCGGCACGATTCGCAAAGCCTGGATCGCCGTTCAGGTTCGAGACGTTCTCGATGAATCGAGCGCCGAATGTCGCTTGCGCCTCGGCGAGCGGAATGCAACTGTTGCGTGCGCGAAGTGTGGCTGTTGCCGAAGTATACTCGGAGGAGAAGTTGTCATCACACCCGAAAACGATCGTGTTGTCCAGCGATAAGACATGAGGGCCGAACATAAAGATGCCGAAGGTTGTACCTGTCACTTGGCTCGGGTCGGAAACCGTGATCGTGCAGTTCACCAGCGTGAGGTCGCCGCTGCTTTCCAGGTTCTTTCCGTTCGATGGGTATAACGGTGTGCCGCCCCGCCCAACGACCAGGCAGTTCGTCATCGTCGTGGGCGTGGAATTGGCAAAGGTGACTTGGCCAGAGAAGTGACTGCCGTTGCGAATGAACTGGTCGTTCTCGAGCGACAGAGGAGTGGTGAGATAAATGGCGTAAAGACCGCTGCCATAGGCCGCCCAGCACTTTGTCACGGTCACATTTCGGATGGTGGCTGATGAAGCGTTGAGATAGAAGCCGCTGCCGCAGTCGGGCTGATTGGTTGCTCCGCCATCGTTGTAGCCATCCGTCACGACAAAGCCGTCGATGATCGCGCTCGCATTCTGCCCCGTTAGAGCGATGATGACGCGACGCGAGTTCTCCGACCAGTGGGCGTCGCCAAAGTCGAAGGACGCATCGTCCCCGTTCAGGTCGCCAGAAAGGAAGGTGGGATGCGCACGCCAATCACGCTGCGTCCGTACCGATTCGGTGCCCGAGAAGCCACCGTAAAGCGCTACGTTGTTGGCGAGAACGAATGCGATATCCCGATCCCCGTTCGCCGGTGCCGGGCAGTACGTCCCTTGGGCTACCCACAGCTCCACCGGGTTGGAGACTGACGCTGTGGCACGTGCAGTGCTCAACGCCGCTTGCAGACTGTTGGACGCCGTCCCCCATGTTTGCCCGTTCCCCCCCGCCGCGGTGGCGTTCACGTAGATGATGGTCTGGGCGTGGGCGAGCGAGGCGAAAGCACAGGCAAGGAAAGCGGCGGCGAAGTGTCCGAAGGTCATTTCAGGTTTCATTCAAATGCTCCCAAGGTCGTTCCACCCCGTATCGACAGGGTCTGGTATGCTACCCGAACGCCGGAGCTGCCCCAAGGCAAATGTCCGTGAAGGGCTGCCCGGCTACCGACTCATGCGGACGAACGATCTGGCTGCGGACAGGCTCCACTCAGGGCGGATCAAGATTTCGTGTTTGGCGGGCTGGCGTCGGGCCGCCCAAAGTCGTCGGAGGCTCCATTGAACGGACGGGTTACCCAGGCACTCGAAGCGGCTCGTGGCCCCGATCCAAAGGCCCGAGAACAGCTCCTTGCGCTTGTGCAGTCCGAAATCCGCGAGATGGCGCATCGGCAACTCGCCCGGGAAAGCCCGGGGCATGGGCTGCAAACCACGCTGCTCGTCGATGACGCCTTCATGAAGCTCTTCGGCACCACCGGCGGCCCTGGCAGCGCAGAGATTTCCTTCGAGAACCGCCGGCACTTCTTCGGGGCGGCCGCCGAGTCAATTCGCAGAATCTTGATCGATCACGCCCGTGCGATGTCCGCCGAGAAGCGTGGCGGACGCATGAGAGGTGTGGCGGGTGCGGGCGGTGTCGGAATTGACTTGGATTCCCTACCCAAGCCCGAAACGGCGGTACACGACTGGGAGGCGCTCGGCGACGCCCTCGCACGCCTCGAAGCCACCGACCTCCGCGCGGCCGAGGTCGTCCGCCTTCGGTTCTTCGCCGGCCTGAGCGAGGCGCTGGTCGCCCAGATGCTGGGTGTGACCGACCGTACCGTCCGACGCGACTGGGTGTTCGCAAAGGCATGGCTTGCGGCCGAACTGAACGGTGGAGTGGATGGTCGGGTTAGGAGTGAGGCAGGCGGGAAGAAGGAAGGCGACTGATGGACGCGATGAATCGTGAAGAGGTCAAACGGCTGCTCGAAGAGGCACTCTCGATCCCACTCGCCGATCGGGCCACGTGGGTGCGTCAGGCCGCCCACGACCCGCAAGTCAGGGCCGAGGTCGAACGACTGCTGTTGGCGGCCGAGGCGACCAAGGTGACCGCGCCGATCGGGCAGCGCCCCCAAGAGTCTCCAAACGCTTCTCGCGAACCCAAGCGGCCCGAGCGTGTCGGGCCTTACCGCATCCAGCACGAGATCGGTCGTGGCGGCATGGGCGTGGTCTACCTCGCCATGCACGAGGAGGCGGGCGGAGGCGGTGCCTCACGCCGCGTCGCGCTCAAGATCGTCAAGCTCGGCGCGAGCACTGAGGAGGTCCTCCAGCGATTCAACGTCGAACGTCGCCTGCTCAGTTCGCTGAACCACGCGAGCATCGCCAAGATGCTCGACGCGGGGGCGACCGACGACGGCCGCCCGTACTTCGTGATGGAGTTCATCGAGGGTCTGCCGATCGACCGGTACTGCGACACTCACGAACTCTCGGTGAACGAGCGGCTCGACCTTTTCCGCAAGGTGTGCGCGGTGGTGCACTATGCCCACCAGAATCTGATTGTGCACCGGGACTTGAAGCCGTCGAACATCATGGTCGGCGATTTCGGCGAGGTCT
>JAYVUC010000021.1:0-12461 GCA_043788295.1 Phycisphaerales bacterium | reverse complement strand
ACATCATCCTGAGCCACCATGGCCTGCCGGAACACGGAGCGGCCCGCGTGCCCATGACGCCCGAGGCGATCCTGGTCCACCTGCTGGACAACATCGACGCGAAGATGGCGATGGCGTTGACCGCCACACGCGGCCCGCGGGCTCGCCTGGACCTCGGCGGCAGCTTCACCGACCGCCTGTGGGCTCTGGACACCAAGCTCTTCAAGCCGGACCCGCTGGCATAGTCGGCGGTACGTGCGATCCATCCAGTGATCATCCAGCGTGCTCGGTTGCGCCTGTTATCGGCGTTCGGCACCCGCACAGGCGGAATGTTTCGCGGGGCGATTGCGCGGGTGGAATCACAATGCTGGCGCAGGGCGGATGAACGGTCGATCCACCCAAGCACCTTGGGCGATAGCCCAACGGCAGCACGCCTGTGAGTGTGTGAAGGAGACATCCACTTCGGAGAAGCGGACCACCAAGAAGCGGACCACCACGATCCGGAGCCCCGACCGATGACGATTCTGATCTGCGATGACGAGATCCATATCCGGGCGATTCTGGGCGCGAAGCTCCGGGCGGCCGGTCACACGGTGTTTGAAGCGAGCGACGGGGTGCGCGGGTTCGCGCTTGCGCAGCACAACACCCCAGCGGTGATCGTCAGCGACTTTCAGATGCCCGGAGGCGACGGGATGGCGATGGCGACCAATCTGTTCGGCACCGCCTGGGGCCGGGCGATTCCGATCGTTCTTCTGACGGCACGAGGGCACACCATCGAGGAGGCTGCCATGCGGTTGACCAACATCAAGACGATTGTGGACAAGCCGTTCAGTGCCCGCGAGGTTCTGAGCGTGATCGAGCGGCTCATCGGGGAGGAGGGCTCGGGTGCATCAACCGCCATCGCAGCCTGAGAGCACTTTGGACCTTGCGTCGAAGGATCGCACGACACTCGAGTCGCTTGGGGCGGCGGTGTACGAGAACAACGCCCAGGGCGCGCTTGCACTGGCTTCAACTCCAGATGCACCGGCGGCAACGCTGCTGGCGGGCCAGTCGTTTGTGCGTTGGGCGCAAGCCGCAACGGCCCGAGGGTGGGGCGTGGAACCCACGCCTGGCTTGTGGTCGGTGCAGATTCTGGACCCCCAGCGAAACTCGCGCCGCAGCGTGGCACTGCTTCTGAGTCCCGACTTTCTTGACGGCCCGGCGTTTGTCGGCGCGTGCGAGGAGGCGGGCGTTGGAATCACCACGGGGCGGCTCGCCATGCGGCCATTCGCGCGCTTCATGGAGCGATCGGCGGAGATGTCGGCGCGGATGCTGCGGGCTCTGGCGGGGCGCGAGGAGATGCTGCACGAGCAGCGTGCGGCGGCGGCCTCGGCGACCGACGAGCTGGGACGCACGTACGAGACGATCCACTTGCTGTACGGGATCGGGCGGTCGATGGCCGACCCGAGCCGCCCTGAAGACTTTCTGCGGGTGGTGTGCGACCGGCTCGCCGCGTCGACGGATTTCGGGTGGGTGGCGGCGGCGTATCCGCGTCGTGAGAGCGAATTGGCGAAATTGCCCGTGGTGATCAAGAGCGGCACGACCGCCCCCGACGCGGAGTTTCTGAGCCACACCAACGAGCTTCTGGCACGCTTCACGCAAAGGCCTGAGCGGCGCGCGATCGTGCCTGGCGAGGGGCTTTGTGTTCGGCCGCACTCGCAGTGCCTCGCCCAGCCTGCGGCGATGGGAGGCCAGCTCATGGGGCTCCTTCTCGCGGGCGATAAGGGTGGGAGCGACCCCGAGCTTTCGAGCTACGACATGCAGCTCTTTGAGGCGGCGTCGAAGTTTGTCGCGTCGTTCCTCCAGGCGTCGAAGCTCTTTGAGGAGCAGGCGCGAACGTTCGTGGGCACACTGCGAGCGATGACGGCGGCGATCGATGCGAAGGACACGTACACGCGAGGCCATTCGGACCGCGTCGCGTGGTTCAGCCGGGCGCTGGCGCTTCAGATCGGCTTCAGCGAGCACGACGCCCAGCGGGTCCATGTCGCGGGGCTTGTGCACGACGTGGGCAAGATCGGTGTGCCCGAGGCGGTTCTTTGCAAGCCCGGGCGGCTCACCGAGGAGGAGTTCGCGCACATCCGCAGGCACCCCGAGATCGGGCACGGCATCCTGGTGGGCATCCCGCAGATGGCCGACGTGCTGCCCGGGGTGCTCCACCATCACGAGCGATACGACGGCAAGGGCTATCCGCACGGGCTGGCGGGCGAGGCGATTCCGCTGCAGGCCAGGATCATCGCGGTGGCCGACACGTTCGACGCGATGAGCTCGACGCGCTCGTACCGATCGGCCCGCACGCGGGACGTGGTGCTCGCAGAGATCGCCCGCAGCGCGGGCACGCAGCTCGACCCGAGGCTTGCAACAGCGGCAACGACGATGGACCTGAGCGCGTACGACAATCTGATGCGACTGCACGCGGCGGCGCACGAGCAGCCCGGCGTGGCCGCCGCATAGCTCGGCGTTGTATTCAAGGAACCGCGACAGGGACGGCAGGCTTGGTGACGAACGCCCGCTGGGCCAGCAGGGCGTTGAGATTTGGACGCCCGGGGTTGGCGAGCAACTGAGCGGCGGGCTTGTACTGGGCCACCTCCGACATGCCACGGGCCCACCACTCCAGGACGAGAATCTTGTAAAGGGTGGTAGGCCACGCGGAGAGGCGCGAGTGGTCCTTGACGATCCACCTGACCCACTTGGGATCGAGAATGCCCTTCTCGACCAAGTATCCGCTGGAAAGGCCCTCGCCGTATCTGGCAACGAGAACCCGTACCCATTCGCGGCTTGGCGGGGTGAAGCCGGTCTTGGGACGGGTGAGCACCCAGTCGGGCAGAATGTCCTTGATGACCTCGCGGAAGCGTGCTTTCTGCCCCAGCATGTGGTCGGGGCTTGCTTTGCGCAGACCGATGGCGGTCTCGACGAGGCGGTAATCGACGAATGGGAGGCGAAGTTCGACGGCCCACGCCATGCCGAGGCGATCGCCCTGGGTCATCCCGTTCTCGAGCAGGAACATCTGGCAGATGAGCTTGGTGATGAGCACGCCAAGGTCGGGCCAGGGCTGCGAGACGGTGAACCAATCCTCGGGCTTGCGGCTCGTGAGTTTTTCCTGGAATGATGCGGGGAAGATCCGGCGGGCGGCGTACCGGCCCATCTCGAAGTCCTCGTTGATGTTGTAGAACGGGACGACGTCGCGCCCCGACCCCGCGAGCGGCCTGAGCGATTTCCACCCCATCATCATGCCGCCCACGTGCATCGCCCAGTTGCGCACGTCGCGTCGCTGCATGCTGGCCGGGAAAAGTTTGCGGATGTACCCCAGCCGATCGGTCATGGTGATGGGCATGCGCCCGCACCGCTTCATGGCCGCCTTGACCGACGTGGTCACCCACGAATAGCCCCAGAAAAGCTCGTCGATCCCGTGCCCCTGGAGCAGCACCGGGATGTTGTTTGCACGCGCGAGGCGAGAGAGTGCGTAGTACCCGTGCCCGGAGATGTCGGCAATGGGGTCGTCACGCATCAGATTCCGCTCGGCGAAGAGTTCGGCCACTTCCTCCGCCCGCACCTCGTAGTCGTGGAAGGGCATCTTGAGGTGGTCGGCGAGCTGCTTGGCTCTTGCACGCTCGTCCATGTGCGGGCGGCCGGCGTACCCGATCGAGAGGGCGTGGATCTGGCCCGGGCTGTTCTTTGCCGCGAGCGCTGCGACGGTGCTGGAATCAAGCCCGGCCGAGAGGGCGACAGCGACGGGCACGTCCGACCGGATGATGAGCTTGCCGATTTCTTCGAGCCGCTCGCGGATGAGCGTCTTGGAATCGCCCATGAGCGGGGGCGCGTCCTCCATCTTCCAGTAGCACTTCTGCTCGACCTTCCAGGGGTCCAGATCGATGATGAGCATGTGCCCCGCGGGGAGCTTGCGCACGCCGACAACCGCCGTCGCCGGATCGGGGACGTACTGAAAGTGGAAGAAGTCATTGATCGCCACCGGGTCGAGATCAAACTTGACAAGGCCCGTCGCCAGGATCGCCTTCATTTCTGACGCGAAAAGAATCCGTCCGGGCCGCTCGTACAGGTAGATCGGCTTCTCGCCCATCCGGTCGCGGACGATGATCACGCGGCGGCGGTTGGCGTCGTAGAGCGCAAAGCCGAACATGCCGCGAAGCTGGTGGACGAAGTCGAGCCCGTACTCCTCGTACGCGTGGATGATGTTCTCGCAGTCGCTGCCGGAGCGGAACTTGTGCCCGCGCGATTCCAGATCCTTGCGCAGCTCGGGATAGTTGTACACCTCGCCGTTGGCGACGACCGCGATGGACTTGTCCTCGTTGTAGAGTGGCTGCCACCCACCATTGAGATCGATGATCGCCAGGCGCCGCATCGCCAGCATGACCCGATCGACGACAAGCTCACCCTCGCCATCGGGCCCGCGGTGGAAAAGGGTGGCGTTGGCGGCGCGTACCCGCTCGTGCTCCTCGGGGGAAAGGGGCGAGTTTCCGATCAATCCGCAAATGCCGCACATGGTTGCTCCCGACGAGTGAACCGTCTCTATCGGTTCGGAGGATAGCTTACCAGAAGCACCCACCGATCGAAAGCACAAATCAATCACAGCCCCGCCCAGGAACTGGGCTTACGACGGGCCGTCGATTTGGTTCGTGGGTTATAGGATTCGTTCAGACGCCATTCGAGGCGTGTCGCACACAAACCGGCTACCATCGCCCGAATATGACCCTGCCCTTTCCCCACCTCAACGTTCTCGCCTCAGTCGAACTCGGCACCTACCTCCCGGTCTTCCTGATCGTGGTGATGGCGATCTCGTTCGCCGCGATCAACCTCGTGGGCACCATGCTGCTGGGCCCCAAACGCACGGGCACGACAAAGGGGGGCACGTACGAGTCGGGGATGAACCCGGTGGGCACGGCCCGAAAGCGATTCAACGTCCGGTTCTACCTCATCGCCATGACATTCCTGGTGTTCGACGTAGAGATCGTGTTCCTGTATCCCTGGGCCACGACGTTCTCGAACCTGCGTCCCATGAGCCACGAGGGCGCGATCTGGCTGGGCCGGATCGGGTTTTTCATGCTCACGACTGTCGTGATGTACCTCTATGCCCAGCGCAAGGGCGTCTTCAAGTTCGATTGACACCCCACACACCCTCGCCGATCGAACGCATTGACAAAATCGTCTTCCAGGCTCAACGGAGACCCTTGGCGGGCGGTATGCTGCGCTCCCGTTCTCTTTGTGCCTGCCCAGGAACCCAACATGCGCTCGATTCTGCTGCTCTCGCTTCCGTTCTTTCTCGCCTCCTCCACAGGTGCCCAGCCGCCGTCGAACGTCGGCTACTACCGCCAGCCCGCCCTTCGCGGGGAGACGGTCGTATTTGTGTCCGAGGGCGATCTGTGGAAAGTCGGGATCGGGGGCGGCCAGGCCACGCGGCTCACAACGCACGCGGGCGACGAGTTCGCCCCGCAGATCTCACCCGATGGAAAGTCGGTCGCGTTCTGCGGCGAGTATGAAGGCCCCGCCGAGCTATATGTCATGCCCATCGAGGGCGGGTTGCCCAAACGCCTCACGTTCGAGGGCTCGGGACGGATCGGCGCGCGCGGCTGGACGGCCGACGGCAAGGTGATCTACGCCACGGATCGCTACTCGACGCTGCCGAACACTCAGCTCGGCGTCGCCGACCCCTCGACTGGTGCGCACACGCTGCTCCCGCTCGCACAGGCGGCCGACGGAGCATTTGATGCCGACGGAGGCGTCTACTTCATCCGCATCCCGTACAACGGCAGCCACACCAAACGATACAAGGGCGGCACGATCGAGCAGGTCTGGCACTGGTCGGGCAAGGAGGCCGATGAGGCCGTGAATCTCACGGGCGACTTTGACGGCACGAGCCGCCGCCCGATGCTCTGGAATGGCCGCGTGTATTTCGCCTCCGACCGCGACGGGTATATGAACCTGTGGTCGATGGGCAAGGACGGCAAGGGCCTCAAACAGCACACGACATTCTCGTCGTATGACATCTACGGGACCAACATCGACGCGGGCCGCGTGATCTATCAGCTCGGGGCGGACCTGCATGTCTACGACCTTGCCAAGGGTCAAGACTCAACGCTCAGCATCACGCTGGCGAGCGATCTTGACCAGACCCGCGAGCGATGGATCACCAAACCCACGGACTTTGTCACAAGCGCCCACCTCTCGCCCGACGGCGACCGGGTTGTGCTCACCGCGCGAGGGCAGGTCTTCGTCGTGCCCGCCAAGCAGGGACGCCTCGTTGATGCCACGCACAAGCCGGGCGTGCGATTCCGCGATGCCAGGTTCGCCCCCGATGGCAAGTCGCTCGTCGCTCTGAGCGATCAATCTGGCGAGTTCGAGGCGTGGCGTGTGCCCGCGAACGGCGTAGGCGAGCTCGAGCAACTCACCACGGGCGGCGATGTGCTCCGCTGGAACGCCATCCCGAGCCCCGACGGCAAGCACATCGCCCACAACGACAAGAACCAACGGCTCTGGATTTATTCCACCGCCACGAAGCAGTCCGTGCTCGTCGAACAGAACCAGATCGACCAGATCGAGAGCCTCGAATGGTCTGGCGACAGCAAGTGGCTCGCGTATGTCGCCCAGGCCGACAACATGATGCTGCAGATCAAACTCTACAACGTCGAAACCGCGACCTCGACCGCCGTCACGTCAGATCGGTACCAGAATTTCAGCCCCGCGTGGAGCACCGACGGGCAGTGGCTCTACTTTCTCTCCGAGCGGCACCTTGAGACCGTCGTTCCCAGTCCCTGGGGCATCAATCAGCCCGACCCGTTCCTCGACAAGACCACCAAGGTCTACGCACTGTCGCTCAAGCCCGGCACGCGGTGGCTTTATCAGCCCAAGGACGAGCTGCTTGGCGATGACAAGAAGAAGGACACGCCGAAAAAGGACGAGCCCACCAAGCCTGAAACGAAACCCGACGCCAAGCCCGATTCGAGCGAGAAGAAGGACGATCAGCCCGGCGACACCAAGAAGGACGCGAAGAAAGACGAGGCGAAGGAGCCCAAGAAGGTCGAGATCACTCTCGACGGCATCCAATCGCGGCAGTTCGAGGTTCCCGTCGCGAACGGGCGCTATTCCGCGCTCATCGCGACGGACAAATCGCTCTTCTTCCTGAGCCGCGATCTGGGAGACAAGGATCCTTCACTTGTCAGTTTCCCGATCACGAACGAATCGCCCGAATTGAAACCCGTCGTGGAGGACATCAAGTCCTACGAGCTTTCCTACGACCACAAGAAGTTCCTCATCCACAAGGGCGACGGCTACCTCATCATCGACGCCAACCCCGGCAAGGCGGACCTGGACAAGAAGGCGGTGGACCTCGCGGGCTGGCGGCTCACCATCACGCCCCGCGACGAGTTCCGCCAGATGTACATCGAGAGCTGGCGGCTCCTGCGTGACTACTTCTACGACCCGGCGATGCACGGCGTGAACTGGCCCGCGATGCGCGACAAGTATCTCCCGCTGGTCGATCGTGTGCGGAGCCGCACCGAGCTTTCCGACGTCATGATCCAGCTCACCGGTGAGCTCTCAACCCTCCACCACTTTGTGCGCGACGGCGATGCACGCAAGGGCACCGAGATGGTTGGCCTCGCGTCCCTGGGCTGCACACTCACGCGCGACGAGAGCAAGGGCGGCTACGTGGTGTCCAAAATCTACGAGACCGATCCCGATGAGCCCGGCAAAGCAGCCCCGATCGCACGGCCCGCCATCGCGGCAAAAGTCGGCGACGTCATCAAGTCGATCGACGGCATTCCGACGCTCAGCGTCCCCGACATCAACGCGCTTCTTCGCAATAAGGCCGGCAAGCAGGTGCTCATCACCGTCGAGAGCAGCGGCACATCGCGCGACGCCATCGTGCAACCCATCGCGCTCGCCGCCGAGAGCGACCTGCGGTACCACGAGTGGGAATACATGCGGCGCAGGCTGACCGACGAGCTTTCCAAGGGACAGATCGGCTACCTGCACATGCGGGCGATGGGCACGGATAACTACGAGGAGTTTGCCAAGGGCTACTTCCCCGTCTTCAACCGCTCGGGGCTCATCATCGACGTTCGCAACAACCGCGGCGGCAACATCGACAGTTGGGTCCTCGGCAAGCTCATGAAAAAAGCCTGGATGACCTGGAGCCAGCGCGTGGGTCAGGCGCCGCAGTGGAACATGCAGTACGCCTTCCGCGGTCACATGGTCCTGCTCTGCAACGAACGCACATCATCCGACGGCGAGGCGATTGCCGAGGGCTTCCGCCGGCTCGGTCTCGGCACCGTCATCGGCACGCGAACGTGGGGCGGTGAGGTGTGGCTCAGCTCCAGCAACGTGCTGGTCGACAAGGGCATCGCCACAGCCGCCGAGATGGGCGTCTGGGGAGCCGAGGGCACGTGGCTAGTCGAGGGCCGCGGCGTTGAGCCGGATATCACCGTCGACAACCCGCCGCACGCGACGTTCAAGGGCGAGGACGCGCAGCTTCGTGCGGCCATCGAGTTCCTGCAGAAGCACATTGCCGAGAAGCCTGTGCCGTCGGTGAAGCGGCCGGCATTTCCGGACAAGAGCTTCAAGAACAAGTAGCTGCGGCAAAGCATGAATAGGGGAGAGAGTCGTCTCTTCCACTGGCTTTATTTGTGCTTCGATGCTTTGTGCATTTGGCCTCACACCAAAAGCGGCTTGAACAGCTCCCCGTGAACATCTGTCAGGCGGAAATCCCGCCCCTGCGACTTGTACGTCAATCGCGTGTGGTCGATGCCCATCAGGTGCAGGATCGTCGCGTGCAAGTCGTGAACGTGGCACGGGTCTTTCTCGATGTTGTAGCCCAGGTCGTCGGTCTGGCCGATCGTGACGCCCTTCTTGATTCCCGCGCCCGCGAACCACATCGTGAACGCCCGGGCGTGATGGTCACGCCCCAGGAACTTTGATCCGTTGCGGGCCTCGTTCATCGGCGTGCGCCCGAACTCGCCGCCCCAAATCACGAGCGTTGAATCGAGCATCCCCCGCTGCTTCAGGTCGCTGACCAGGGCCGCACACGCCTTGTCGGTCTCCTCGCAGCGTTGGCGGAGGCTGGTGATGATGTCGTCGCCGGGGCTGGTGCCGTGGCTGTCCCATCCGCGGTGGTAAAGCTGGATGCACCGCACGCCGCGCTGGGCGAGCCGGCGTGCGAGCAGGCAGTTGTTGGCAAAGCTTCCCTTGCCGGGCGTCGCCCCGTACATCTCGAGCATTTCCTTGGGCTCACCGGAGATGTCCATGAGCTCGGGCACGCTCGATTGCATGCGGTACGCCATCTCGAAGCTGTTGATCCGTGTGGCGATCTCGGGGTCGCCTACCGCGTCGAGACGCAGCTTGTTCAGATCGCGGGCGGCGTCGAGTGTGCGGCGGCGCTCCTGCCGCGTCACGCCCGCCGGATCCTTCACGAACAGAACCGGATCGCTCGCGGCCCGCAGCGGCACGCCCTGATAGCTCGTGGGCAGAAAGCCGCTCGACCAGCACGAGCAACCGCCCGAGGGCTGCCCGCCGCCCGAGAGCATCACGATAAAACCCGGCAGGTCTTCGCACTCGCTGCCAAGGCCGTAAGTGAGCCACGAGCCCATGCTGGGGCGGCCCACACGCGCAAGCCCCGAGTTGATGAAGAGTTCGGCCGGCGCGTGATTGAACGCGTCGGTCTTCATCGTTTTCACGAACGCCAGATCATCGACGATCTTCGCGGTGTGCGGGAGCAGCTCGCTCACCCATGTGCCGTTCTTGCCGAACTGCGCAAACTTGTAGGGCGAGCCCAGGAGTTTGGGCACGCCGCGAATGAACGCGAACCGCTCGCCCTTGAGATACTCGTCGGGGCACTCCTTCATGTCCAGTTCGTTGAGCTTGGGTTTGTAGTCGAAGAGGTCGAGCTGCGACGGCGCCCCGTTCATGAAGAGGTAGATGATCGTCTTGACCTTCGCGGGAAAGTGCGGCGGCTTCACGCCCGGGCCGGTGATCGCCCCCGTTGCCAGCTTCCCGGCCACATCGTCCATGGACATCGTGGCAAGCCCTTGCTTGGCCAGCATCCCCGCGACGGCGGCCGAACCGAGCCCGACGACGCAATCGCGGAGGAACTGGCGGCGGGTTTGCGCGATGAGCGGGTCGATCATGGGATCATTCCTTCGTCACGGACTCATCCAGATTGAGCAGCACGTTGCACACCAGTGTCCACGCCGCCAGTTCCGCCTCGTCAAGCCCATCGCGCGGCACCGGGCACGCCGCCGCGATCGCCGCGCTGCCCGCGGCGTCGGCACGCGAATCGGCGAGCTGTTCCGTGACGAGCTTCGAGAGCCGTTCTGCCTCGGCCTTCGACGGACCTCGCGCGAGACACCGTCTGAACGCGAACGTGAGACGATTTTCCGGCGTCGCTCCTCCCTCGCGGATTGCTTTGGCCGCCAGCCCGCCCGCCGCCTCGAAGAATTGCGGGTCGTTGAGCGTTGTCAATGCTTGCAGCGGCGTGTTGGTCCTGGGCCTTCGCATGCAGGACACCTCGCGGCTCGGCGCGTCAAAGCCTGCAAATGTCGGATACGGGCTTGTACGCCGCGCGAACGTGTAGATGCTGCGACGGAATCGGTCCTCGCCCTCGCTCACCTTCCACTGCTCGCCCGAGTAGAGCTGCGTCCAGATGCCGTCGGGCTGGGGCGGAAAGACGCTGGGCCCGAACATCTTGGCTGACAAAACTCCCGCCGCCGCCAGCGCGTTGTCGCGGATCGACTCGGCGTCGAGCCTGTGGCGTGGCCCCCGCGCCAGCAGCCGATTCCCTGAGTCCGCCTCCAGCATCGCGGGCGTCACCGTTGACGACTGGCGATACGTCGCGCTCAGCACGATCGCGCGCAGCAGTTTCTTCTGGCTCCATCCCTGCTTCACGAACTCGGTGGCAAGCCAATCGAGCAGCTCCGGATGCGTGGGCCGCTCACCCTGCGTGCCGAAATCCTCCTCGGTCTCCACGATCCCCCTGCCGAAAAGCTGCGCCCAGAGCCGGTTCACCTGCACGCGGGCAGTCATCGGATTCTTCGGATCAATGAGCCACCTCGCGAGCGTGAGGCGATCCGCCGTCTCGGGCACCGAGCCCAGCACAGCCGGCACGCCGGGCTTCACCTCTTCGCCCGGGCTGCGGAAGCCCCCGCGAATGAACAGGTGCGTCACTCGTGGTTCGGCGTTGCGCTTCATCACCAGCGCCTGTGCCGCGGTAAGCTGCTTCAACTGCTCGTCGATGCGTGCTGCATCGACCGCTCGCTCGGGCTTCTCCCCTGCGCTCTTGCGTTCGGCGAGGAGCCGGACGTACTCATCCCATTTCTCGCGTGTCGGCACGTTGGCCATCCCGCCCGCCGCATGGACCTCGGTGGATGAGGTGATCGTCACATCACCGTCGTCCTGATCGAAGATTGCCAGCAGGCGATAAAAGTCCTTCTGCTTGAACGGGTCGTACTTGTGGTCGTGGCACTGGGCACAACCGACCGTCGAGCCAAGCCACACGTTCGTGGTCGTGCTCAGCCGGTCGATCAACGACTCCACGCGGAACTCTTCGGGATCGACGCCGCCCTCTTCGTTGATCTGCGTGTTGCGGTGAAAGCCCGTCGCGACGAGCTGATCGAGCGTCGGCTCGGGCAGCAGATCACCCGCGAGCTGATCGATCGTGAAGCGATCAAAGGGCTCGTCGCGGTTGTACGCGTCAATGACCCAATCCCGGTACGCCCACATCACACGCTTGCCGTCCTTCTCATACCCCTGGCTGTCGGCGTACCGCGCGAGGTCGAGCCACACGCGCGCCCAACGCTCGCCATACCGCGGGCTCACCAGCAGGCGATCGACCACCCGCTCATACGCCCCCGCGGCTCGATCGCTCACAAACGCGTCGACATCCTCGGGCGTCGGTGGCAGGCCGATAAGATCAAGACTCAGCCTGCGAATCAGCGTCTCGCGCTCCGCCTCGGCCGACGGCCTGAGCCCCTTGGATTCCAGCTTTTCGAGCACGAACCGATCAATCGGCGACTTGCCCCATCCCGTGGCCTTCACCTTCGGCAACTGCGGCACCACCGGCGCGTTGTACGCCCAGTGCCAGTGTCGCTCGCCCGAAGCCACGTCCTTGTGCCACGCTGCGCCCTGATTGATCCACGCCCGCAGCACCGCGATCTGGCCCGACGAAAGCCGCGACCCGCGCGGCGGCATGATGCGATCTGGATCGCCCCCCGATACAAGCTTCACAAGGCGGCTCTCCCCCGACTTGCCCACCACGATCGCCGGCTTGCCCGACTCGCCACCCTTCAAGATCGCCTCGCGCGTGTCGAGCCGCAGACCCGACTTGGCCGTCTCGCCCGCGTGACACTTGAAGCAATTGGCCGAGAGGATCGGAAAGACATCGCGCGAAAAATCAACTGCCGCAAGATCGACGCCCTCGGGGACGGTCTGATCCCCAGCAG
>JAYVUC010000020.1:0-20006 GCA_043788295.1 Phycisphaerales bacterium | reverse complement strand
GATGGAAGTGCTCGAGCCTTCGTGTGGACATCGGGCAGTGGTATCATGCTGCTGAGCGACTACGTCGCTTCTTTCGGGATTGTGACGCCGAGCAGTTGGAGATTTGGTGACGCGTCCTCAGTTTCGGCGGATGGACGGACTATTGCTGGTTCTGGAAGTTTCCTCGATGGACACCGGGTTGGCTATGTCGTCACCATACCTGCACCTTCCAGCGGCGTCGCGTTGTTTGTGATTGGTCTTCCTTCATTGAGTCGAGGCCATCGGCGTCGATGACCTCTTGTTGTCTGGTCCTGCATTCAAGGAGTCCTCGCATGAATCGGTCAAAGGTTCTCGGGTTGTTGACTGCCGCCGGCGGCCTGTCGGTCTCGGCATTGGGGCAAGTCACGGTGCCCACAGCGTACATGTGGGCACCGGAAATCCCCGGCGGCTGGCCACAGCACACCGTCGGCAGCATCAGCTACGACCTGCGCGATCTCACCCCCATGGTCCACATCGACACCAACTACAACGTCCCAGACGGAAGCGGCGGCTTCGTGGATCCCGTCACGCACCCTGCTCAGGCGGGCGCGTATGCCGCTCAACAGGCGATCGCCATCGCCCACCCCAGCGGCTCTTCGATCACGTACAAGGTCTGCCTCGTCATCAAGGAGTTTGGCAAGGGCGGCGATCCAAACACGACGGCGAGCTTGAACGCCCGCAACTACTTCACCGCCAATGACTACCCGCCAGCGCCGTCGGGCGGTAGTTTCGCATGGCCCGGGTCCACAGTTGATGGCACGAACAAGCCCTACCTCCATCCCTTCCTGGTCAACGCGAACTCGGGTCTGGCGAGTGTCACGGCACGCCCGCTCCGCGACTGGATGGCTGCCTTCATCGCGGGATATAACGGCGTCAGCGGGCGGCCGATCCCGACCGCTTGCTACTTTGACAACGAGGTGACCCTTGCTTCGCCGGTGTCGAAAAATGCAATCTACGTTCTTACGCACCTTTCCATGCTCACTGTGGCCTCGGGGACGACCGACGCCTACTGGGACGCCACGCTCGCCGGAGGTGCTCCCAAATATCCCGTCCCCGGACAAGACCCATCCAAGACGCTCAAGCAACTCTATCTGGACGCGGCCGCGAAGTACACTTTGGAACACGACCCTCTTCAACGTGCCTCACCCAGAGCTTGGGCAGGTTCGCTCCGACACACCCGCCTCCGATGACGCGGGCAACCGCGACGTGATGTGGTGGTGGTACGGCATTTGTCAGCAGGCCCGAGATGCAACACTCAGGTTCGCCGCCTACGACGTGATTCGCGGAACGTCAGGGTGGGGGGACGTGAAGTGCGGGAACTACGACGATCTGAACGCCGACGGCAAGCTGGACTCCACAGGCTGGTTCACGGATCGCGGGGACACCGGAAACTATAACAAGAACGACCCAGTCCACACCTATTCTACCCGTTCGTGGAACATTCTGCCGCGTGGCGACGCGGAGCGTGCATGGGGTGGGTCGCTGTTCTACCTGCATCCCGACACATCGGGCAATGTCCGCCGCTGGTGGGGGCTTGAGAAGAAGTCGAGCGGGCAGGTGGATTGTCCGGTGCTGTACGAGCTGACGACGCGCGGGATCGAGGGCGACACCTGGCGTCCGGGGTTCAATCAGAAGAATGTGTTCACCGGCAACGACGAGACGGCGTGGGAATCTGTGATGCGAGTGTGCCGCCACAGCGTCGAGTCGGCGATCAACTCGAAGATCGCCAGCGATCCATCGGCCTCGACCAACCTTGGCGGCCTGCATCAGAGCCGACTTGCCCCCTGGGTGCAAATGCCCGGCACGAGCTTTGTGACGGACTCGACGGGTCACACGCCGTTTCCGGGCTGCCGACTGACGAGCGACATCGCGCAGGTGGTGGCGATGCTGCGGGCCAAGGATGTTCGTGAGATTCAGTGGTTCCACGACAACGCGGCATTTCCCGACAACCCCGAGCTGGGAGTCCACGCGCCCGAGGCGTGGCGCGAGACAGCCCAGGTGCTTCACCAGGTGTACGCGACCAACGTGTGGGACTATCGAACAACCCTTTTGACGAGCGAGTCCCATCATTCGTCTACGAGCGATCTGAACAAGCTCGAGTTCACGCTTCGGGTGCCCAACACAACCAACACGGTGCAGACTGATTCGGTCGTGTCAGCCGCCAACACGATGTTGGGCGACTATGGCGAGAACGGGCCCGAGGGCGAGTGGGGATCGTCAATGACGGTCGATTTCGCATGGGCTGCGGGCGACTGGACAACGCCGAGTTCAGAGTACACCGGGCCGACGACCAAGGTGCATGTCAACTTCGAGTACGCGACAAGCCGCGCGGATACTTCGACCACGATCTTCATGTGGCACTGGGGCACGGGCACCACGCCCGGCTACTGGACCGGCACATACCCCTACTCCACATACGCGCCGGTGGCAAACGGCATGTACCACAACCGCATCGGCTTTGATTTTGACTTTGCGAGCGACATCATCAACCCCGCGAGCGGCAGCACGCCGCCCTTGACGCGTGTCAAGCTGGTGCTGACCAATGGGCTCGGTGCTTTCACCACCATCGCGGACCTCACACAGCTCTATCCGGTGAGCTTCCCGATCGAAGTATTTTTCCTGGAGCGAGAGTTTTCGGTCGCCGACTTGAACTTTGACGGAGTGGTGGACGACTTGGATCTGTGGCTGTTCACCGGCTCATGGATCAGCGGAGAATCGTTCGCTGACATGAACATGAACAACTCAGTCGACCTCGACGACCTCGACACGTTCCTCAACGCGATGTGAAGAGCGTCTTTGAGCCGCCTCGATCCGCATCATGCACCGTGCCGCCAGCTTGCCAAAGGGCACACTGGCGGCGTGCTTGCAATCGAGGTTCCAGCACTCGTGACGCGGCCGAAATAGCCGGCAGCGCAGTGCCGACGCACAACCGCTCGCCTGTTGCCCGTCAAACTTCACCCCGCATGGATATGGTTGCCAGGGGCCGCGAAGGGCTCAGGCCTGTTGCCGCGCGCTCGCGCGACGCACCGGGCCATCCACGGGTTTCAGGAGCGGTTCATGAAGCGGCTGGTTCTGTGGTTTCTCGTCATCGCGGCCCTGTGCACCGGCGGCTATTTCGGCTGGCACTGGTATCAGCAGCGTGGAGCCACAGGCGAGCCGACGTATCGAACCGCGCCGGTTCGCAGGGCCGATGTCGTGTCGAGCATCAGCGCCACCGGCACCGTTGTGCCCGAGGACGTCGTCGATATCGGTGCCCAGGTCAACGGCCAGATCGCCATATTCGGCAAGGACACCGAGGGCAAGCCCATCGACTATCGCTCAACGGTGCTGGAGGGTGCGGTGCTCGCAACGATCGACGACGCGATCTACGCCGCACAGGTCGCGTCGGACGAGGCATCGCTCGCGCAGGCCGAGGCATCGGTGAAGGTTGGGGAAGCGACCCGCGATCAGTCCAGGGCCAAGCTCGATCAGTCGCAGCGTGACTGGGCCCGCGCGCAGAAGCTCGGCGAGTCGCGTGCCCTCTCGCAGGCCGACTACGACGCGTCGCGCTCCGCGTTCGAGCAGGCGACGGCGAGCCTCGCCGTTTCCGAGGCCCAGATCACGCAGGCCCAGTCGCAGGTCGCCATTGCCAAGGCGGCCCTCCAGCGGTCACGACGCAACCTCTTGTATTGCACGATCAAGTCGCCGGTGAACGGGGTGGTCATCGATCGGCGTGTTGAAGTGGGGCAAACGGTGGTGTCGAGCCTGAACGCGCCGAGTTTGTTTCTGATTGCCCGAGACCTTTCTCGCATGAAGGTGCTGGTGCAGGTCAACGAGGCCGACATCGGGCACGTCGTCGCCGGCTCTGGCGTCACATTCACGGCTGACGCGTTCCCCGGCGACACGTTCACGGGCGAAGTCCGCAAGGTTCGCCTCAACGCGACCATGACGCAGAACGTCGTGACGTACACCGTCGAGATCGCCACCGCCAACAGCAGCCTGAAACTGCTCCCTTATCTCACAGCCAACGTGCGATTCGTCGTTGCCAGGAGCGAGCAGGTACTCACCGTGCCCAACGCCGCGTTACGTTGGGGCCCCGCAGGGGAAACCTCCGCCGCGAGTGCTGCGGCAGCCACCTCTTCGCCGGCCACAAGCCCCGGTGCTCCCTCGGCCAACGGTCAACGTCGTCAGCCCAAAGCCGACGACGCGACGAAGCCCGATCGAGCCGCAGATGCCGGGGCCGGACGCGCCCGTCGTACCGCGTCAAAGGTTTGGATTCTCCGCGAGGGACAGCTCACGCCCATCACCGTTCGGCTGGGTCTCAGTGACGGCATCGTGACCGAAGTCGCCGCCGAAGGGCTTGATGACGGCGACCTCGTTGTCATCGGCGAGGTGATCGCCGGTTCGGCAGCGTCGGGCAGCACCAACCCATTCGCTCCGCCGATGTTCCGCGGCGGCGGACGCCCCGGAGGCAGCCGGTAGCTCTCACGCCGAACTCACATGGACATGCCACTCATCCAGCTCCAGGACATCCGCCGCACGTTCCACATGGGCGAGCTCGATGTGCCCGTGCTCAGGGGCATCACGCTCTCGATCGCCCGCGGCGAGCTCGTCTCGCTCACAGGCTCGTCGGGATCGGGCAAGACCACCCTCATGAACACGCTTGGGTGTCTCGACCGCCCGACGTCGGGCGAGTACTGGCTCGACGGTGACGAGGTCTCCGGGCTTTCATCGGACAAGCGGGCGATGATCCGCAACCGCAAGATCGGCTTTGTCTTTCAATCCTTCAACCTGCTCCCACGCACCACCGCGCTCGATCAGGTCATGATGCCCCTCGCCTATACCGCCGCGAATCTTTCCGACCGTGATGCCCGCGATCGTGCCCGAAATGTACTCAAGCTCGTCGGCCTGGCCGACCGAATGGACCACACGCCGAGCCAGCTCTCGGGCGGGCAGCAGCAGCGTGTGGCGATCGCCCGGGCACTCGTCAACCACCCGCCCGTGCTCTTTGCCGACGAGCCCACCGGCAACCTTGACTCAAAGACGACTATCGAGGTGCTGGACATGCTCCAACGCCTGAACACAGACGAGGGGATCACCATCGTCATCGTCACCCACGACCCCGTCGTCGCTTCGCACACCAAGAGAAACATCCGTCTGCGCGACGGCCTCGTCGAGGCGGACACCACCTACGATCATCCCGTACTCGCCGGAGCGCACGCATGACCCTCGCCCGCACGCTCAGGACCGCGCTTCGCGCCCTCTTCCGCAACATCACACGCTCGGCTCTCACCGTGCTGGGCATCGTCATCGGCATCGCCGCTGTCATCGCCATGATGGAGATCGGCAAGGGCTCGTCGGGCTCCATCGCCCGAACCATCGCCAGCATGGGCGCGAACAACCTGCTCGTGCTCCCCGGCGCGGCCGCGACAGGCGGCGTCAGCTTCGGCGGCGGCTCGTCACTCACGCTCACACCCGACGACTGCGCCGCTATTCTCAAGGATTGTTCGAGCGTCGCCGCCGCCGCGCCCATCGTGCGGGCCAACAACCCGCAGGCGATTTTCGGCGACGTGAACTACATCCCGCTTAGTGTCGTTGGCACGACCCCCTTGTTCCTCAACGTGAGAGAGTGGACCAACCTCGCCGATGGCGATTGCTTCACTGACGGCGACGTACGCAATGCGGCACGTGTCTGCCTCGTCGGCCAGACGATCGCCAAGCAGCTCTTCGGTGGCCGACCTCCAGTTGGCCTGGAGTTCCGGCTCCAGAGCATCTCCTTCCGTGTCGTCGGTGTGCTGAGCACCAAGGGCGCAAACACCTTCGGGCAGGACCAGGACGACATCATCGTCGCCCCTTGGACCACGATAAAGTTCCGTCTTCAGAGCGGCGGCGGAAACACGCCCAACACATCGAGCACCCAATCAAGTGCAGCTACATCGGGCTCAATCTTTCCGGGCGGGGGAAGCCTCTTCCCGCCGCTGTCAACCAGCGGCGGCATGACTTCCACCGCACGATTCATCAACGTCGGCCAGATACTTGTCTCCGCCACCGCGCCGACACAGATCCAGCCCGCGATCGCCCAGATCACCGAGCTGCTCCGCGAGCGACATCGCATCCGCCCAGGCGAGCCCGAAGACTTCCAGATCCGAAACATGACCGAGAGCGCCGACGCGCTCAGGTCCACCACCAGCATGATGACCAATCTCCTGCTCACCGTCGCGCTCATCTCGCTGGTCGTGGGCGGCGTGGGAATCATGAACATCATGCTCGTCTCGGTCACCGAACGCACCCGTGAGATCGGCCTTCGCATGGCGGTCGGGGCCCGCTCGCGCGACATCCTGCTCCAGTTTCTCACCGAGGCCACCCTGCTCTGTCTCGCGGGGGGCATCATGGGGCTTGCCACCGGGCGCGGCACGGCGCTCCTGGTCAAAAAACTCGCAAACTGGCCCGTCGAGCCCTCGATGGAGGCAATCATCGCCTCCATTGCCGTCTCCGTCGTCGTCGGTATCGTCTTTGGCTTCTACCCCGCGTGGAAGGCATCACGCCTCGACCCCATCGAGGCCCTCCGCTACGAGTGAAAACGATATGAAAGGTTACTCTCACACATTCTCTTTCCTCATCGCCGCCTGCATTCCGCTCGCCGGTTGCACCGTTGGACCCGATTTCAAGAGGCCCGAGGCTCCCTCCCCGCAGCCATGGGCAAGTTTGGGCGCGTCCGCTCCGTCAGCCGGGCTTACCAGCACGCCCGTTGCCGAACCCGCCGACATCGCCGCATGGTGGACACAGTTCAATGATCCCGTGCTCACCTCGCTCATCGAGCGTGCCGTCGCGGGCAACCTGACGCTGGCGCAGGCCGACACCGTCGTTCGGCAGGCCCGTGCCGCCCGCACCGTTGCGGCGAGCGGGCTTTACCCTTCGGCCGACGCGTCCGCAGCCGCATCCCGCAGTCGAAGCGGTGGCCGCACATCAAACTCGTTCCGGGGCGGGTTCGATGCGACGTGGGAGCTCGATATCTTCGGTGGCGTAAGCCGTGGAGTCGAGGCTGCCGACGCGCAGATTGAATCGACCCTGTACGACCGCGACGCTCTGATGGTCACGCTCGCGGGCGAGGTCGCAACGACATATCTCGACCTGCGCGGTGCCCAGCGGCAACTGGCGATCGCAAAGCAGAATCTCGCAGCCCAGCAGACCACGCTCGACCTCACGCAAGAACGTCTCGACGCCGGATTTGTCGGCGCACTCGACGTTGCCAACGCCCGTGCGAACGTCACGCAGACCACCTCACAGATTCCCGCGTACGACGCCCAGATCCAAACGTCGATCTACGCCCTCAGCGTGCTCCTGGGCCGTCAGCCCGGCGAGCTGCTCACCGAACTCTCATCCGATGGTTTGCCTGACGCCGACGTGCCACCCGCGCAGGTTCCCGTGGGCCTTCCCTCCGAGCTCCTCCAGCGAAGGCCCGACATCAAGCGAGCCGAGGCCGAACTGCACGCGGCCACCGCCCGCATCGGGGTCGCCGTCGCCGATCAATATCCAAGGTTCTCGCTCACGGGCTCCCTGGGCGCGCAGGGCAATCGCATCTCCTCGCTGGGCACACTCGCCGATCGCTACTGGTCAATCGGCCCCGCAGCCAGCCTCCCGATCTTCTCCGGCGGGCGCATCGAGGGCAATATCGAACAGACGAAAGCCGCCGCAGATCACGCCCTGATCGCGTATCGCGCAAGCGTGCTCACCGCGTTGCAGGATGTTGAGTCCGCACTTGTCAACTTCACCCGCGAGCAACAGCGGCGTGCCTCGCTCGCCCAAGCCGTCGAAGCGAACACGCAGGCCGTCGATCTCTCGCTCCAGCTTTACAGCGCGGGCCGAACCGATTTCCTCAACGTACTCTCCGCACAGCGACAGCTCTACTCGACCCAGGCAGCCCTGACGCAGAGCCAGACCACCATCGGCACGAATCTCGTCTCGCTGTACAAGGCCTTGGGCGGCGGCTGGACCATGACCACGCCCGAGTGATCGTGGCACAGGCGTCCTGCCCGTGAGTTCCTATTCCGTCATCGCCAGGAGCGCAAAGGTCGCAAGCCAGTGCTCTCCCATGTAGTCGCCGCTGACGTGCGGCAAGGCCGATTCGAGATGATTGGCCGCCGCCTGTTCAAGCATCCCGCGTCGCGCATCTGCCGCGGGCAGAACACCCGCGATCGACCGAAAGCACCACGCACGCGAAAGATTGAGTCCGTCAAGATGCGTGATCTGCCCATCCGTGCGATCGCTCACCGTCGCGGGTGTGAAAAGCGTCGCGGGCTCGCGTTTGGCGAGATTCGGCAGGAAACGATCGAACCACGCGATGAACTCCCCAGCCGGAAGCACGCGCCGCATGCACTCCGCCTCCGTAAGCCCGGGCGATAGAAAGTCGGTGCCGTCGGGCTCCCACGCCGGATAGTTTGCATCTTTCATGTACCACGCGCGGGCCTTGGACACGAGCAAATCCCCCAGCGGCTTGTTCGCCGCCGCCCGTGCGTAGTCAACCGCGAGGGCAATCGCAAACGCCGTGTTGTTGTGCGTCCCTACGCGGATCGGATACGTGGCCTTGGGCAGGTACGTCAAGAACCGCGCGACAAACGCATCCACCAGCGGCTGCAAGGTCGCCTGCCACCGCGTCAGCGCCGCTGCAACATCGGCATGAACTTCCTTCGCGACCGGCAGCCGAAGCTCCGCCGCTAGCTTCAGCAGCCACGCCCAGCCGTACGTCCGCTCGAACGTCTCGCGGCGCGCACCCGTGAGGTATTTCTCCTCAACGCCGACCGCCTCGGAGGTGAAACGCTTGTCGAGCAGTGCCACCAGTTCCGAACTCTGAGCGAGCGTCGGATACAGGCGAAGGGCGCGAATGAGCAGCCAGTGCCCATGCACGCATGAGTGCCAGTCGAACGAGCCGTAGAAAATCGGATGCAGCTCACGCGGCGACCTGATTTCCTTCGCGTCGTTCATCACATGGTCGAGCTTGTTCGGATACTCACGATCGATATGCGTGAGCACCAGCGCGACGAAGTGGTCGATCACAACCAATGGGTCGCGGTGTCTCATGCACGGACTCTAGCCGATGCATCGTGAATCGTCATTTCCGCTTCAGCAGCGGCCCCAGATAGTGCCCCGTGTGGCTCGCCGCTACCTTCACCACATCCTCGGGCGTCCCCTTCGCAATGATCCGCCCGCCCGCGTCGCCGCCCTCTGGGCCAAGATCAATGATCCAGTCCGCACGCTTGATCACGTCCAGATTGTGCTCGATCACGATCAGCGTGTTGCCCGCGTCCGCCAGCCTGTCAAAGACCTCCACCAGCCGCCGAATGTCCTCAAAGTGCAGCCCCGTCGTCGGCTCATCCAGCACATACAGCGTGTGCCCCGTCCGCCCCAGCGCACCCGCGTCCTTCCCAAGCTCCGTCGCCAGCTTGATCCGCTGCGCCTCGCCCCCCGAGAGCTGTGTGCTGGGCTGCCCCAGCTTGATGTAGTCCAGCCCCACATCACGCAAACACCGCAGAAACTTCACGATCTTGGGATGGTTCTCGAAAAACCCGCACCCGACCTCCACCGTCATGTCGAGCACGTCGGCGATCGTCTTGCCGCGGAAGAGCACCTCGAGCGTCTCGCGGTTGTACCGCCGTCCCTTGCACACCTCGCACTCGACGTACACATCGGGCAGGAAGTGCATCTCGATCTTCTTGAGCCCGTTCCCCTGGCACGCCTCGCACCGCCCGCCGCCGTTCTCCGCCGTCACGTTGAAGCTGAACCGCCCGGGCTTGTACCCGCGCACCTTTGCCTCCTTGCTCTGCGTGTACACGTTACGGATGTCATCAAAGATTCCCGTGTACGTCGCCGCGTTACTCCGCGGCGTTCTCCCGATCGGGCTCTGATCCACCTCGATCACCCTGTCCAGCTCCTTGGGGAACTTGATCGAAGTGTGCGCCCCAGGCGTCTCGCGCGTCGCCAGTAGGTGTTTCTTCACCGCCGAGAGCAGAATGTCATTGACCAGCGTCGACTTGCCCGACCCGCTCACCCCCGTCACGCACACCAGCCCGCCAAGAGGGAACGCCGCGTCGATCCCCTTCAGGTTGTTCTGAGCCGCCCCCTTGATGACGATCGCGTTCTTCTCGCTCAGCTTTCGCCGCATCTGGGGCACCGCGATCGACTTTCGCCCCGACAGATAGTCACCCGTGAGCGAACCCGCCGCCGCGCAAAGCTCCGGCACCGTTCCCTGCGCCACCACACGCCCACCATGCACGCCCGGCCCCGGCCCGATGTCCAGCACGTGGTCCGCCGCCCGGATCATGTCCTCATCATGCTCAACCACCAGCACCGAGTTGCCGATGTCCGCAAGGTGCCGCAACGTCGCAATGAGTCGCGCGTTGTCCCGCTGGTGCAGCCCGATCGTCGGCTCATCCAGCACATAGCACGCCCCCACAAGCCCGCTCCCCACCTGCGACGCCAGCCGAATCCGCTGCGCCTCGCCCCCCGAAAGCGTCGCCGTCTTGCGATCCAGCGACAAATACTCAAGCCCCACGCCCGTCAAGAATCGCAGCCTGTTGTTGACTTCTTTCAGGATCGGCTCGGCGATCGTCTTCTGCTCCTGGGTCAACACAAGCCCGCTCGCATACGCGATCGCGTCGTTGATATCGAGCCGCGACAGCTCCGCGATGTTCAGCATCGTCCCGTCGTTCCTGGGCCGCCCGATCACCGCCGCGCTGAACGCCTTGGCCGTCTCCGCCTTGTGCGTGCTTTTCAGCAGCACATGCAGCGCCTCGATCTTCAGCCGGTCGCCCAAACACGCCGGACACGCCTTCTGCGACAAGAACTGGCTCAAAAACTCCTTGACGTTCTCCGTCTCGGTCGTCTGCCACCACCGCATTGTCTCGGGGATCACCCCCTTCCACTTCGCGTTGAAATCTTCAACGTCGCTCCGCGTCGACCCGTGCAGCAGGATCCGCCGCTGATCCGTCGTCAGCTTCGAGATCGGCGTCGTCATCGTCGTGCCAAAATCGCGGCAGAACTTCCGCAGCTGCCGATTGAACCAGCCCTTCCAGTGCCCGTTCTTCGACCACACCGCGATCGCCCCATCGCCGATGGCCAGCGTCTCGTCCGGCAGCACCAGGTCTTCGTCGATCTCCAAAATCGTCCCCAGCCCGTTGCACGACGCGCACGCGCCGAACGGACTGTTGAACGAAAACAGCCGCGGCGAAAGCTCATCCAACGCATACTCGGGATGATCCGGATCCGCCAGTGCCGTGCTGAACGTTGTGTCCTTCCACGCCGCCTTGCCATTCTCGCCCGCCGCCTCCACCGCAACCACCACCGACCCCTGCCCCAGCTTCAGTGCCGCCTCGATCGACTCCGCCAGCCGCTGCCGGCTGTCCGCCGCCAACACCAGCCGATCGATCACCGCCTCCACCGTGTGCTTCTCGTACCGCCCCAGCTTCATCGGGTTCTCGCCCGGCTCCTTCAACACCTCGCGCAGCTCCACCATCTCGCCATTCACACGCGCCCGCGTCCACCCCTGCCCCAGCAAATCCTCCATCACCTCCCGGTGAAACCCCTTCTTCCCTCGCACCACCGGCCCGATCACCAGAATCTTCGTTCCCTCTTTGCCCCCGCCCATCCCCATCACCGCATCAATGATCTGCGTGCTGCTTGTCGCCGTGATCGCCCGCCCCGACCGCTCCAGCACCGTCCCGTCCTTCTTCAACTTCGTCGGTGCCCACGAGTAAGGCGTCCCGCACCTCGCAAACAAAAGCCGCAGATAGTCGTAAATCTCCGTCGTCGTCGCCACTGTCGATCTGGGGCTCCCGCCCGCCGTCCGCTGCTCGATCGCAATCGTCGGCGGAATCCCCTCGATCTCATCCACATCCGGCTTCTTGAGCTGGTCGAGAAATTGCCGTGCATACGCCGACAACGACTCCATGTATTTCCGCTGCCCCTCGGCGAAAATTGTGTCAAACGCCAGCGAGCTCTTCCCCGACCCCGAGAGCCCCGTGATCACCACAAGCTGATCCCGCGGAATCCGAACGCTGATGTCCTTCAGGTTGTGCTCGCGAGCCCCGCGCACCGTGATAAACCGCTGCGCGTCGCTCGCAACCTTGCGGCGTGGTTCTTCCAACTTCGTGTAGTTGCTCTCTGGCATTGCGATCGCTATCTCTTTCGTCCGCGCTGCCTTGCCCCCCAGGGGCTTGGACGCGAGATTGGTCAAGTCGGGCGGCATCTTCTCTCACTTCACTTCTGGTGTCACGCCTCTGTCCGTCTTTGGCACATCCCCACTCGTCGGCATGTTCACCTGATTCACCGGAGCCTGCGGCTTCATCAACTTCAACACACCCAGCAGCATGAGGCTGATCGCCACTCCAGTGAAGTAGTACGTCAAACGCCGAAATAGGTCCGCACGCTCCTGAGGTCGCATGGTCCCAGAGTAGGCGGCCTTGCCCCGTATTCTGACGCCACAACCGCTCGTTTCAGCCCAGATTTCACGATGAAATTGTTCTCCGGCCAGTGAAACGGCTCGCCCGAATGTACCGCCCCGCCGGCCGGTCAACAATCCCGCCATGGCCTCCCGCCCCGAATCCCTCGCACGCGACCACATCTCTCGCCGCGAGTTCACCCTGGCGCACACCGTCCTGCTGTCCGCCCTCGCCCGTTCGCCGCAGGATATCGCGCTCCTCACCCTCATGTCCGGCGTCCTGCTCGCCCTCAATCAGCCCCGGCGGGCCGAGTACTTTGCCTCCAAGTGCGTCGAGCTCAACCCGGCCGCCGCCGAGCCCCACGCCGTCATGGGTGACGTACTCCGCCGCCTCAATCGTCAAGACGACGCCGCAGCCGCCTACGAGCGTGCCCTCGCCATCACCCCATCGCTTCCCGTTGCTCTCGCCAACCTCGCCCGCATTCGCGCCAGACAGCATCGCTATGCCGAGGCCGAAACGCTTCTTCGCCGCGCCCCTCAGCACCTCCTCGAGGTTGCGAGCAGCCTCGCGGGCGTGCTGCTCGACACAGGCCGCGCCGTCGAGGCCGCCCAGCTCGCCGCCGCCAACATGCGGGCACAGCCGCAGCGCGTCAACTGGCGCATCCTGCTCGCCAACCTCGCCAACTACGTTCCCGATATGGACCCCGTCGAGGTCTCACGCCTCCACGCCTCCATCGGCGCGACCCTCGCCCATGGTCTGGGCGAAACCCGCCGCACGTCTCGTGCATCGCTCCCCGCAGCGGGCGAGCCCATTCGCCTTGGCTTCCTCTCCGCCGACTTCTACGACCATCCCGTGCCCCGCTTCCTGCTTCCCATCCTCCGCCATCTCGATCGCAGCCTCTTCCATATCACCTGCTACAACCTCGGCCGCACGAGCGATCAAGTCACGGGCGAGTGCAAGAGTCTCGCCTCCGCATGGCACGACCTCGTCGATCTCAACGACGATCAGGCCGCCGCGCTCATCGCTGCGGACCGCACCCACGTCCTCTTCGATCTCGTTGGGCTCACCCGCGGCATCCGTCTGGGCCTCCTCGCCCAGCGCCCCGCCCCGCTCCAAGTCTCCTACATCGGCTACCCCAACTCCACAGGCCTTCCCGCGATCGACGCCCGATTCGTCGACACCACAACCGACCCGGCTGATTCTCCCGCCGTCTCGCTCGAACAGCTCGTCCCGCTCGACCCCTGCTTCCTCTGCTACGAGCCGCCGCCCTATGCCCCAACTCCACCGATCAGGCCCGCGACTCCGAATACCGCGATCACATTCGGCAGCTTCAACGTCCTCGCCAAGTTCAACCAGCGCACCGCCGACCTCTGGGCCGCCGTACTCGCCGCCGTCCCCTCGTCGAAACTCTTGTTGAAGTCCGCCGCCCTCGCCGATCCCTCAGTCCAAGCGCAAATCGCGAGTATGTTCGAGGCACGCGGCATCGCCGCCAACCGCCTCGAACACCTTGGTGCAACAGCAAGCCCCGCCGAGCATCTCGCGATGTACTCTCGCATCGACATCGCCCTGGACACCATCCCCTACAACGGCACCACCACAACCTGCGAAGCCCTGTGGATGGGTGTTCCCGTCGTCGCCCTCGCAGGCCAATCCCACGCGGGCCGCGTCGGGGCATCGCTCCTGAACGCTTCGGGCCTCCCCGAGCTCATCGCCCGCGACACAGCGTCATTCGTCCGCATCGCAGCCGGGTTGGCAAACGACCGCGCTCGGCTCGCGCAATATCATGCCACGCTTCGCACGCGCGTGTCCGCCACCACCCTGACGAACGCCCCCGCCATGGCGCAAAGGTTCTCCTCCGCTGTCGAAGCCCTCATCGCCTCGCGCCGACCCTGACGCCACCAACACCAGATTCAATCCAAGGGCGCACGCCGCAGGCCTTTCACAATGATTCATCTCCGCGTCCCTCTGATCCCCTCCGATATCTCTGCGATCCGTCTCACAGCTTCCGCACCCAGATATTCCGGTACCGCACCGTGTTCCCGTGGTCCTGCAGCGAGATCGGGCCGTCCCCCTTCTCAATCGGCCCTCGCGCCACATGGCTCGTCGAGCCCAGGATCTCCGCGTTGTCCTGCACGAGCACACCGTTGTGCAGCACCGTCACCCGTGGCTTCACCACCACTGACCCCGCCGCGTCAAACTTCGCCGCCCGGAAGATGATGTCGTACGTCTGCCACTCCCCCGGCTTGCGCGACACATTCACCAGCGGCGCGTGCTGCCCGTACACAGATCCGCACTGCCCGTTCGCATACGTCTTGTTGTCATACGAATCCAGCACCTGAATCTCGTACCGCCCTTGCAAAAACACCCCGCTGTTCCCGCGACCCTGCCCATCGCCAACCGCCTTCTCAGGCGTCGCAAACTCGATGTGAATCTGTGCGTCGCCGAACTGCTCCTTGCTCGTGATCTGCCCCGAGTCCGGCACGCACTGCATATGGCCGCCCACCTTGCCCTCAGGCGTCCACGGTGCCGCAGCCTTCCCGTCCGCCGCCAGCCAGTGGCTCATCGACGTGCCATCGAACAGCACAACCGCGTCCGACGGTGCGGTCATAACCCCCGCCAGTGCCACGCCCGCCATCACAATCGGTGGCTGCGGCAGCGATTCATCCGGTTGATACATCGCAACAGCACCCGCTACGCCGGCAACCGAAACGATCAAGACGATTTTGTGTGTCATGGAAGCCTCCTGCTCGGAGACTCTACCAGCTTTCCCGGGCTGCCGCTCTTGCTCACGGGCCCACAAAGGCGTCGATCGGCGAGCTGGGCACCTCAACACCCTTCAGCGTGATGATCAAGTTGCCGACCTGCATCTCTCGCGTCACCACCCGAACGCTGGGGAGCCAGATGTTGTCCGACCCATCCCGCACCGGTGTTCTCATCCACTCGCACGAGCCATCGCTGAACAGCACGTTCTGCCCCGTCCAGTTGTGTGTGTCCGAGTTCTCCATCGGGTCAACCGCCAGGCCCGCCACCGCCCGCCGAATCACCGGCGAACGATCCGCCATCACCACGCGCCGTCCAGGCTCCGTCAGTTTCCTCGACGCCAACCCTTGCAAAATCTGGTAGCTGAACGAGATCTCCGCCAACGACGACCAATCGACCGCCCCGGCGGGGCACTCGCCGCGGCACGCCTGCGCGTTCCCCGGGCACGCCAGATCCCTGAGCTTCGAATAGCCCAAAAGCGGCAGCTTATACAGATTCGCCGAGTTCGCGGTCGCTGCCCTGGGATTCACATCCCAAATCGATCCACTGCCAATTCCCGCCATTGCCTGCGGCATCGACTCGCGGTTGTCGGTCGCATAGTGCGACATCGCAGACGCCACACTCCCGAGATTGCTGTCGCACGATACCCGGCGCGAATAGTTCCGCGCCGACGCAACCACTGGCCACACCACGCTCGCCGCGATCAGCAGCACCGCCGCCACCGACACCAGCTCACGCCACCGCATCCAAGGCGGCGTTCCACCGGCACTCTCAGCGATCGGCACAAACTTCAGCGACCGCGACGGCACCGCCTCGATCCGAGCCATCGTCCGCTCAAGCAGCGACGAACCAGCCTCGCCAGCCCTCACGCCCCCGCCCCGTGCCGCCAGTTCTCGCAGCGCCTCGTGCCGCTGCGCACGCTCACGCACGCCCCCGGGTGTCCTCGCCGCATCAAACTTCGCAAGTTCCCACGCATCCAGCGCGTCGGCATCGCGAGGGCACAGCGTCGCTTCGCCCTCGACCCGGTCCTTCGCTTCCTGCCTTGTGCTTTCCATTGCGATCCGTGCGAGCGTCACATCGCCCAGCGACCGATCGACCTTGCAAGTCCCCCCACCCAGAAGAGCCAGGAGCTTCCCTACCCGGCTGTCCGTCTTGGACAAGCCCCGCTCACAGATCGCGTCTAGCGCAGCCGCATCGGCCTCCGATAGTCTCAGGCTTGTCGTTTCGTCCGGGTTCATCCGTTGGTCTCCCCGTTCGCCGCTTTCCACCTGGTCGCAAACGACGCCACCGCCGAGTGGAGGCGCGATTTCACCGTGCCCAGCGGAATCCCAAGCTCCGCCGCGATCTGCGAGTAACTGAGCCGCTGGAAGTACGCCAAAAGTAGAATCTCCCGCAGGCTGTAAGGCATCTCACCCAGGGCCCGCTGCACCAGCTCGTCCCGTTCCTCGCCCTCGAGGCCCGACTCGGGCGTCGGAATGTCGATCTCCATCAGATCGACATACATCGCCTGGCCGCCCTCGCCCGAACCTCCGCCCTTTCCGAAAACCGGGGCGTGCAGATCGACCTCCTGACGGCGACCCTTTCTACGAAGCATGTCACGCCCTTTGTTCGCCGCAATCGTGAACAACCAGGGACGAAATTTTCGCGTGGCGTCAAAGGTGTCCGCAGACCGGTGAACCTGCAGAAATGCGTCCTGAAACACGTCCTCCGCAAGCTGCCGATCCCCCATCAGCCTCACCAGAAACCTGAGCAGGTCCTCCTGATGCCGCTCGATCAGTGTGCGCAAAGCACCCAGATCACCACGCCGGTACACCTCAAAAAGTGCCTCGTCGCTCTGACCCGGTGTAAAAACCCCTTCAGGCACATCTTCTCCTCAACAACGACCAGAGTTCCCGGACACTCAATCAACAATCGATCCGAGCCGTCGCTCAAAGCGAATCCCGGCCTCATTCCCCCACTTTTTCAACCCCTCAGCCCTGAGTTGGGGGGCATGATCCTGCTCATACGCGCGAAAGCTCCCAGGGGTCGCAAATGTGTACCGTACCTCGATCACGACCTCCCCGGTGCTTTCCCCGGCTGTCCGTTCCTCGTCGGGATACTTCACGACCTCGGCAGCCAAGGCTCCACCGGCCAAAACCTGGGCAAGATGGCCGGTACGAAGCCACTCCAGATATTCTCGGGCGGTCGCCGCAGTTGGGATGGTCGCTGTGACGGTGTAAGCGATTCGGCCCATGCTCGGAGGATACCGTAGGATGAGGTTGTTCGAGTGACGTTGGGCGATCATGTCGCCGGTGGGGGAATGTTCGTGATCTCTCGCCCATTCTGTTGGTAGCAATATTTTGGCGAATTGTGCGTTGAACGAGAGGAAAGGCACGAGTGGCAGGTTCCGGATCGCCCCAATCTCAGACCGGTGACGTTCCGGACCGGGGTTCGGGCGATGGTGCTGGGGTCGTGTTCGGGGCTGTTCTGGTGGCCGCGACGGCTGGCGATGAGGCCGCATGGCGTCAGTTGGTTGGGCTCTTTGCCGGGCGTGTGTTCGCTCTGGCCAAGAGCCGGTGCAAGCGGGCCGATATGGCCGAGGAGATCACGCAGTCGGTGTTTGCGACCGTGGCAGCCAAGCTCCGCACCGGTCAATACACCGAGCAGGGCCGATTCGAGTCGTGGCTCTTTCGGGTCACCATGAATCGGCTCCGAGACGAGGTTCGACGGGTCAAGCGACAGGCGATCCCCACCGACCCCGAGCAGATGGCATCGCGGGCGGCGGCTGGAAAGAATGACGGAGATGACGAGGAGGGAGATGCGGCCCCGGCTCTGGAAAGGCTTCGTGAGGCGATGGCGGATTTGCCGCCTGCGGATCGGGAGATCATCGAACTTCGGCACCATGGGGGGCTGTCGTTCAAACAGCTCGCCGATCTGCTCGATGAACCAGTTGGTACACTTCTCGCAAGGCACCACCGGGCTCTGAAGAAGCTGCAATTGGTCCTGGAAAAGTGGATGGGCGGAAGCGAGGGCGGGGAGGGGGGCGGGCATGGGGACAGGAAGACGGGTCGGAGAAGAGGGGGCGGCGAGGGTGGCGATGAGGGTGGGAGTGGTGGGGACGGAGAGGGAATGGTTCCGGAGGTTGCATGATGTCAAGTTTCAATCAGAACAATGAGCCGCAGGCAGTCGATGCCGAGGTCACCTGGATGTCGGGCGAGCTTGATCGGCTTGCGGCGGCCGATCGGTCTGCCGCGCCGGCTGGGCTTGAGTCCCGAATTTTCGAGTCCACTCTTGAGAGCTTCCGCATGGGCGAGGCTCCGGTGGTATACACGTTTGCCACGCGGCCTCAGTGGACAGGCCGTCTCATGCGGATCGCGGCGATGGTGGTCGTGGTGGGTGCGGTCGGGCTGGCATGGTGGGCGACGCGTCCTCCTGTTCTGCCTGGGAGTTCCGGGGGCGACCCGATTGCTTTGCGGGGCGGTACAGTCAAAGAGGGCGATGCGGCCGGCGAGGTTGCCAGCGCGGCCGTGGACGAGTTCTTCGCGGTTCTGGCCTCGGGCGGCGATACACTCGCGTCGGAAATCGAGAGTCTGCACTCGGAGGCTCAGCGCGTCTCTGATTCGATCTCGGCCCCGTCGCCTGGCTCGTGGTCAGAGCAGCCAAGCGGCCTGGGCACGATTGATGCGGGTTCGATCGAAGGATGACATCAATGGCAGGAGTTCGCGGCATCCTGGTGATCGGCTCGGTGTGCGGCTTGTTCACGGCCTCCGTAGCCATGCAGCCCCCGGGAGAACAACCTGCGGCACCGGGCAATGTTCCACAGCGTGGCGGGAATGGCGGGCGTCCGCTGACTCAGAGGGAGCCGCCCAAGCGTCGCGACGTGGAGATACCTCGTGGCCCGGTCACACGTGAGCAGCTCAAGACGTTCATCGAAAGGCACGCAGCCGATCTCGACAAGCGGCGCGAAGTGGTCGGCAAGTTACACGACAGGCTTGAGAAGGCCAAGGGCGACGACGATCTTGTTGCGATCCAACGCGAGTTCCGCCAGATGGCCAACCGCGATGCCGCCGCAAAGCCGCAGGCTGCCGATCGGACCGAGATGATGGACGTGCTGCATCAGTCCAAGCCCGAGCTCGCGGTGCGGATGACCGAGTTTGCAAAGAATTATCCGGCCGCGAACGGCATGATCGAACGCCTGGGCGTGAAGTCCGCCGACCTGGTCCGGGCCAAGGCCGACGACCCGGACCTCTTTGAGCTCTACACCAGACAGATCGAGCAGGCAATGTCGGTCGCCGATCATGTGCGGGGTATGAGCGCACTGGTCGTTGCGGGCAAGGGTGAAACCGACGAGGGCAAGACCAAGCGGCGGGAGCTTCGCGAGGCTGTGGGCAAGCATTTCGACACGAGGGCCGCCGTTCAGGCCCGCGATATCGACTCGCTCAAGAGCCGGCTCGAGCGGTTGCAGAAGCAACTGAGCGAGCAGTCGGCCAGCCGCGAGCAGGCGATTGATCGCTGGGTGAACGAGCTGATCAAGAAGGGCGGCGAGCTGGGCAAGCCTCCCGAGAGAAAGCTGCAACCCGAGAGGCCCAACATCGAGAAGCCTCGGTAACGGCCCTGTCGGCATTCACAAAGACTTGGCAGCACGCTCCTCCGGAGCGTGCTTTGTGCTGTTCGCCGAGTGCAATAACCAAGAATCGTTGGGCCTCGGAGCAGCGTCCAACCAAGCGAAAAAAGCACGCTCGGAACCTCTGAACTTTGCCGGCATCGGCGCGTGTTGACGGGTGAGGGCGCGGGATCGTCCCGACCGTCGGGGGAGTGTCCCGCCGGGCTCACGCG